>NZ_JABWRW010000001.1:0-463739 GCF_014269095.1 Pseudomonas sp. SWRI50
AGACAGGCCGGTGTCATCGATGGCGACGACATCGAGCAGTTCGCCGTTGGCTTGTGGTGGCGTGAGTTCAAGGGTGAAGGTGCCATCGGCGCCGGCAATGGCGCTGCCGATGAGCGTGCCATTGGCATCATGCACTTCTACGCGGCTGCCCGCTGGTGCGGTACCGGTGAGGGTGGTGCCATCGGCATCGATGGCCAGGTCGCTTGGGCTGGCGGGAGCTGTAGTCGTTGGTACGTCGTATTCAAGGGCAACGGAAGCGTTGCCGCTCGGGTCGGTCTGCACCAGGCTCAGGTGTTCGCCTGGTTGGGCAGCTGGATCGAGGTCGATCAAGAACGTGCCGTTGGCCAATACAGTGCCGGTGCCAATCACATTGCCGTTGGCATCGCGCACTTCCACAGTGGCCCCGGCTTCGCCGCGACCGCTCAATACCAGACCACCAGCGCCGACCACGATGTTGCTGACGGCATCAGGCGGAGTGATATCCGGCGCATCGAATTGTAGCGGGGTCGAGCTGTTACCAGCGGCGTCCACCAGACGAATATCCAGTGCCTCGCCATTCGCTTGAGCAGGGCTGAGCGTCAGGCTGAAAGTGCCATCTGCGTTGACCTGCCCGGTACCTATCACAGTGCCGGCGGCGTCGCGCACTTGAACCGTGGCACCTGGTTCGCCGCGACCGGTGAGGGTCACGCCTTCAGCCAGGGCCAAATCAGTCGGTTGTGCTGGTGGCAGCAGGTCTTGCGACGTCACTGAGCCTGGCTGCGAAACGTTGCCAGCAGCATCGGTCAGCGTCACTTGCAGGGTGCTGCCGTCGACTACAGCCGGGTCCAGCGTCAGCAGGAAGGTGCCATCTGCACCCACGGTGCCAGTCGCCAGCACATTGCCGTCGGCATCTCGCACCTGAACCGTAGTCCCCGCTTCGCCACGGCCAGTCAGTTGGTGGCCAGCGAGGCCGATTACCAAATCAACAGGCGCGTCAGGCGGTGTGGTATCGCCGCCGTCGATATCCGGTGCGGTAACGGAGCTGGCAACCGAGGTATTGCCGGCAGCGTCAGTCGCGGTGGCCTGCAGTAGCTCACCATCGACCTGAGGCGGATCGAGGTTGATGCTGAACACGCCGGTCGGGCCGACCAGTGCGCTGCCCAGTTCGGTGCCATCCGCGGCGAGAATACGAACGGTGCTGCCTGGTTCGGCGCGGCCGGTAACGACGGTGCCGTTGGCGCTGACGGCCAACTCGGTAGGTGCGGCTGGTGCAGTGATGTCCGGCGCGGTGATCTGTGCGGGCAGAGAAGACAGGCCGGTGTCATCGATGGCGACGACATCGAGCAGTTCGCCGTTGGCTTGTGGTGGCGTGAGTTCAAGGGTGAAGGTGCCATCGGCGCCGGCAATGGCGCTGCCGATCAGCGTGCCATTGGCATCATGCACTTCTACGCGGCTACCGGCCGGCGCGGAACCGGTCAGGGTGGTGCCATCGGCATCGATGGCCAGGTCGCTTGGGCTGGCCGGGGCGGTGGTCAGTGGTACGTCGTATTCGAGGACGGCAGAAGCGTTGCCGCTTGCGTCGGTCTGCACCAAGCTCAGGTGTTCGCCAGATTGCACAGCCGGATCAAGGTCGATCAGGAACGTGCCATTGGCCAATACAGTGCCGGTGCCAATCACATTGCCGTTGGCATCGCGCACTTCAACGATGGCCCCGGCTTCGCCGCGCCCGCTCAGGACCAGGCCACCGGCGCCGACCACGATGTTGCTGACGGCATCAGGCGGAGTAATGTCCGGCGCATCGAACTGCAGTGGTGCGGAGCTGTTGCCAGCAGCGTCCACCAGACGGATGTCCAGCGCTTCGCCATTCGCTTGAGCCGGGGACAGGGATACGCTGAATAAGCCATCAGCACCCACCACTCCGGTGCCTATCACAGTGCCCGCAGCGTCCCGCACTTGCACGGTGGCGCCTGGTTCACCGCGACCAGTAAGGGTCACGCCTTCAGCCAAGGCCAGGTCAGTCGGTTGTGCTGGTGGCAGCAGGTCTTGGGAGGTGACCGAACCTGGCTGCGAAACGTTGCCCGCCGCATCGGTCAGGGTCACCTGCAGGGTGCTGCCATCGATCACGGCAGGGTCCAGTGTCAGCAGGAACGTGCCATCTGCACCCACAGTGCCAGTCGCCAGCACATTGCCGGCGGCATCCCGCACCTGCACGGTGGTACCCGCTTCGCCACGGCCAGTCAGCTGGTGGCCAGCAAGGCCGACTACCAGGTCCACAGGTGCATCCGGCGCTGTTGTATCAGGAGGCGTTTCAACATCCGGGGCCGTAATGCCAGCAGCCGGCGATGTATTGCCGGCTGCGTCCTGTGCGGTCACTTCCAATGCCTGGCCATCGGTCTGCGGTGGCTGCAAATTGATGCTGAACTGCCCGTCAGCACCCGCCACCGCGCTGCCCAGCAATACGCCACCCGCACCTCGCACCGCCACCGTCGAGCCGGGTTCGGCGCGGCCGGTGAGGGTGGTGCCCTGTTCGTTGATGGCAAGATCGGTCGGTGCCAGCGGTGCCGTTGCATCCGGGGCGGTGACGCTGCCGGGGGCCGAGACATTGCCCGCACCATCGGTCAGGGTGACTTCAAGGTTTTCGCTGTTGATCTGCGGGGGATTCAACGCAACGTTGAAGCTGCCATCGGCACCGACCGTGCCGCTGCCGATCAGGTTGCCCGCGCCGTCGCGAATATTTACCGTGCTGCCGGCTTCGCCGCGGCCCGTCAGGCGCAGGCCATCAGGGGACACCAGCAGGTCGATCGGCGTGGCCGGCGCTGTGGTGTCGCCTGGGTCCGAGCCACCACTGCTGCCACCGCTGCTGTTGTCGGCCGCCGCCGCCGCGCCGCCAATACCCAGCAGGCTGAGCCCGGCAATGGCCCAGGTTGGCATCGCGCTGCCCGCCACACCGATACCCGCGACCAGTTCATCCAGCGAGGCCACTTCGTCGAACGTAAAGCCCGTGAAAGCCACCGCATCGTAGTTTGCATGCCACAGGGTGCCGTCCTCACCGACGAAGACGATGTCGCTGCCGACGCCGGCCTGATCCACGGCGAAGAAGTTGCCGATAGTGACCTTCTCGCCCGACTTCAGGGTGACGATCAGGTCTTGTCCGCGCTGGGTGACAGTTGCCACTTTATCGGGGGAAACCGGCATCTGCACGACGCCTGGCCCGTTGAGACTGATATTGCCCCAGGCACTCTGGGTGGCGACTGCGGATTGCTTATCGGCGACGACGATGTTGTCCATGGATGCTCCCTGCTGGTGTGCGGCTACACTGGCTCGACTTCAGCGAACCAGGGCCGGCGCAACGTCAATGCAACGTGTTGCGCTCAGCCTCGACCATGACGGCCGTGATACCGGTGGTTAGGGAGATATAGCAGCCCAGCGAGAAGCAACCAGATGGCTTTCTGGGTTAATCCTTTTGTAGGTATGCCTCAGCGAAGCCCCAGCCGACGCGCCAGCCGACTGAGGTTGGCGCGGTCCAGGCCGAGTTCGCGCGCGGCGGCGGCCCAGTTATCCGCATGCCTTTGCAGGCAGTTTTCGATCACTTGGCGTTGATAAAGGTCGACGGCTTCACGCAATCCGCCATCGGGCAGAGGCGCCTCCAGCAGGGGTGAGGGGGAGGGCAACTGGCCCGATGGCGCAGCGGCGCGCAGGTCAAGGTCGATGGCCTCAAGGGTGAGGATGCGCGGCCGTTCCGGGTGCTGGCCGAGCGCCTTGAGCGTCGAGCGGCCGATCAGGTGTTCGAGCTCGCGCACGTTGCCCGGCCAGTCATAGGCCAGCAGTGCAGCTTGGGCGTCGCTGCTCAGGCGCAGGCTGTTCAGGCCCAGGCGCGAACGGTTCTGTTCGAGGAAGTACCCCGCCAATAGCAGCACATCGCGCCCACGTTCACGCAGCGGCGGAACGTGCAACGGGTACACGCTCAGGCGATGGTAGAAGTCGGCGCGGAAGTTGCCATTGCGCACTTCTGCAGCCAGGTCGCGGTTGGTGGCTGCGATCAGGCGGACGTCGACCCGGTGTTCGCGGTCCGACCCCAGGCGTTGCAACTGGCCACTTTGCAGCACACGCAGCAGCTTGGCCTGCACGGTTAATGGCAACTCGCCGACCTCATCAAGAAACAGCGTGCCACCATTGGCCAGCTCGAACTTGCCGAGGCGTTCGCCGTGGGCGCCGGTAAAGGCGCCGCGCACGTGGCCAAACAGCTCGCTTTCCACCAGGGTATCGGGCAAGGCCGCGCAGTTGAGGCTGACCAGCGGTTTGTCAGCACGGTTGCTGGCCTGGTGCAGGGCTTGGGCCACCAGCTCTTTGCCAACGCCGGTCTCGCCGGTGATCAGCACGGTCAACTCGCTGCCGCCGACCAGGCGTATCTCTTCCACCAGCCGCTTGTGTGCCGCGCTCTGGCCAATCAGCTCCTTGTCCTGGGCACTGGCCTGGCGGTAGATCTCGGCGCGATGGTGTTCGTCCTCTGCGCGCAGGGCCAGGTGCTCGATACGCTCGGCCACGGTTACCGTGGCGGCAGCCAGGCTGGCGAAAGCCTGCAGCGCATCCAGCTCAAGGCTCTGGAACTGCCCGGGGGTCAGCGCGTCCAGGGTCAGCAGGCCCCAAGGGCGCTCATCGACCATCAACGGGCAGCCCATGCAGTCATGCACTTCAAGCGTGGCATCCGGGGCGTTGACCAGGCCGTCGTAGGGGTCAGGCAGGTCCGAGTCGCTGGCAAAGCGGGTGGGGTGTGGGCGGCTGAGGAGGATCTGGAAGCGCGGGTGTTCGCTGACCCGAAAGCGTCGGCCCAAGGTATCGGCACTCAGGCCGTCCACTGCCAGCGGCACCAGCCACTCACCGTCCAAGCGCAGCAGTGCGGCGGCGTCGCACGGCAACAGCCCGCGCATGGCCTGAAGCAAGCGGCGGTAGCGTTCCTGATCGCTGAGGTCGCGGGACAAGTCGCTGACCAGGGGGAGGAGGGCGGTGAGCAGTGGCTTTGCAGTCATAGGGACTCCTTTTGGTCATTATGACTATACGCCCGAGCGAGTCGTTTTGACATGACGCGCGTCAACGCCCTGATTTTGCTGGGTATAAAAGTTGGCACGAATGGTGAAATACCCAAGGCAATCATTCGAAGCCATAGGCTCAGGAGTCGTTGCAATGCTCACTGCCGAACAACGTGCAATCGTCAAAGCCACTGTCCCCCTGCTGGAAAGCGGCGGCGAAGCGCTGACCACTCACTTCTACAAGATGATGCTCAACGAGTACCCGCAAGTGCGTCCGCTGTTCAACCAGGCCCACCAGGCCAGCGGCGACCAGCCACGTGCGTTGGCCAACGGCGTCTTGATGTATGCCCGCCATATCGACCAGCTCGAACAACTCGGCGGCCTGGTCGGCCAGATCATCAACAAGCACGTTGCCTTGCAGATTCTGCCGGAGCACTACCCGATTGTGGGCAGCTGCCTGCTGCGCGCCATTGAAGAAGTGCTTGGCAAGGACATCGCCACACCAGAGGTGATCGCGGCCTGGGGCGCGGCGTATGGTCAACTGGCCGACATCCTCATCGGCGCTGAAGAAAGCCTCTATAAAGAGAAGGAGCAAGCCGCCGGCGGATGGCGTGGTACCCGCGAGTTCCGCCTGGTACGCCGCGAGCAGGAAAGCAGCGAGATCGTCTCGTTCTACTTCGCCCCGGTGGACGGCAAGCCAGTGCTCAAGGCCGAGCCAGGGCAGTACATCGGCCTGCAGTTGTTCATCGACGGCGCCGAGCAGCGTCGCAACTACTCGCTGTCGGCCCTGTGCGACGGCACTGAATACCGCATCAGCGTCAAACGCGAAGCCGGTGGCAAGGTGTCCAACTACCTGCACGATGAACTGGTGGTGGGCAAGACCCTGCAGCTGTTCCCACCGGCAGGCGACTTTACCCTGGCCGCCAGCGACAAGCCGCTGGTGCTGATCAGTGGCGGTGTGGGGATCACCCCGACCCTGGCGATGTTGCAGGCGGCACTGCAGACCCCGCGTGAAGTGCATTTCATCCACTGTGCGCGTAACGGCGCCGTGCATGCCTTCCGTGAGTGGGTCGACGGCCTGGCCGAGCGTCATCCACAGCTCAAGCGCTTCTACTGCTATGCCGAGCCGCAAGGCGGCGCTGCGGCCGATGCCGTGGGCCTGCTGAACGAAGACCTGCTGGCCGAGTGGCTGCCACGTGAACGTGACGTCGATGCCTACTTCCTGGGGCCTAAAGCCTTCATGGCGGCGGTCAAGCGCCAGCTGAAGGGCCTGGGTGTGCCGGAGCAGCAGAGCCGCTACGAGTTCTTCGGGCCAGCGGCAGCGTTGGAGTAAACACCCAGCAGTCCTAGCTGTTGTAGGAGCAGCCTTGTGCTGCGAAGAGGCCGGTGATCTCAGAAGATGCTCTGAGCCATCACCGGCCTCTTTGCATCACCAGGCTGCGCCTACCTGCTTATATAAAGGAGAGATGAAACAGCCCGCCAAGCTTTCATCTTTAATCCTCCTTTAATCACGGTATCCTTCACTCCCAGGTGTCGAGGGGCTTGCCCCTGCGCGGCACCCGGGTAGCCGCTTTTTTGCCGTGTGACGTTGAACCGACGTCACAATGGCCGGTCTCAGCCATCTCGGATAGCCCTGCGCAGTGCTATCACGTTGCCCCCTCGGCACGCTAAAGGCCCTGCCCAGCGTGTAGAATCGCGCGCAGGCAGGCGGACCACGCGGCCACTCTCCATCCAAGGAACCGGCAATGAACGAACAAACTTCGCGCCTGAATCGGGAACGGCGCTTTCTGGTGCTGCTGGGGCTGATCTGCCTGTCGCTGATCGGCGGCGCCCTTTATATGCAAGTGGTATTGGGCGAGGCGCCTTGCCCGCTGTGCATCCTGCAGCGCTATGCCTTGCTGTTTATCGCCGTGTTTGCCTTCATCGCCGCCGCGATGCCCGGGCGGCGCAGCCTGACGGTCTTCGAAGGCTTGGTGGTACTCAGCGCCATCGGGGGAATCGTTGCGGCCGGCAACCATGTGTATATACTCGCCAACCCCATGGTCAGTTGCGGCATCGATACCCTGCAGCCGATCGTCGACGACCTGCCCCTGGCCAAGCTGTGGCCGCTGGCATTCCAGGTCGATGGCTTCTGCAGCACGCCGTACCCACCGATCCTCGGTCTGTCGCTGGCGCAGTGGGCGCTGGTCGCATTTGTCCTGACGGCCATTCTGGTTCCGCTGGGCATCTACCGCAACCGACGTCAGGCTTAGACAAAAGTCCCGAATTGCATGAGGTCTTTTGCACGGCGTGAGATGCGCAGAAAGTTGCTCCCCGCTTGATCCAGATCAATCACAAAGCCTTGTAGAATGCGGCTTTGAGGGCTACCCGGCGGGGTGCGACAAACTGTCGCGAAGTTGATTCTTCAGGTCGCATTGTTACGTATTCTGTAAAAGACTGTTGCTCAATAAGTCATAGTCAAGGGTTGGCGACCTATCTACAATCGCCCCCAATTTCCGTTCGGCACTGCTTGCGAGTCGCAGGATTGAAGGAAGCCCCAGCGCTCCCTTTTGCTGACTTCGTCAAGTTTCGCCCAGCGGCGATACCGAGCGGACACCCCTCCGCGTTTTCCCGCACCAAATGGACTTGGTCTGAAGTACAGGCCTGTTGCCTACGAAACCATAAGCACCGCTAACACGCTTGAGCCAAGGTCCTGCAGTCGGACCCCAGGCAGGAGCGAGTACGGGCGCGAAATGCCGCACTTGGCAGGACGAAGTGTTGGCTACCAAAACACAAATTGCATTGAAGCAAGCTGATCTAGAGGTCGTGAGATGAGTAAAAAGCGTTACCCCAGACTGTTTGGCATATTGCCCTTTTTAGGCATGCTTTTACTCAGTGGGTGCAACTGGACCCTGCTCGACCCGAAAGGTCAGGTCGGCATTGAGCAAAAGAACCTCATCCTCATCGCTACCGGCCTGATGCTGCTGGTGGTGATCCCGGTCATCATCATGACCGTGGCGTTCGCCTGGAAGTACCGTGCTTCCAACAAGGCGGCCACCTACACCCCCGACTGGTCGCACTCGACCAAGATCGAGGCCGCGGTGTGGATCATCCCGATCATCATCATCATCGCCCTGGGTTATGTCACCTACAAGTCCACCCACAAGCTGGACCCGTATCGTCCGCTGGATTCCGACGTCAAGCCGATCCAGATCGACGTGGTCGCACTGGACTGGAAGTGGCTGTTCATCTACCCGGAGCAGGGCATCGCGACGGTCAACAAGATCAACTTCCCGGCTAATACCCCGGTCAACTTCCGCGTCACCTCCGACGCCGTGATGAACTCGTTCTTCATCCCGGGCCTGGGCGGCCAGATCTACGCCATGGCCGGCATGACCACCAAGCTGCACCTGATCGCCAACGAAAACGGCGAATTCGACGGTATCAGCGCCAACTACAGCGGCGCTGGCTTCACCGGCATGAAATTCAAGGCTACTGCAACTTCCCAGGAAGACTTCGACAAGTGGGTCGCCGAAGTGAAGCAGTCGCCGCTGAAACTGGGCAAAGCCGAGTACGAAGCTCTGGCCAAACCTAGCGAATACAACCCAGTCGCGCTGTACAGCGAGGCCCCGGCAGAGCTGTTCCAGTCCATCGTCGACAAGTACGAAGGCATGAACCGCGGCAAGCCGGTCCACGAAGAAGCAGGCAGCAAAGATCTGGCCACTACCAAGGGTGTGGAATCGAGTATGCAACCAGCTGCCGGTGCAGAGGAGTAAGAGATGTTCGGTAAATTAAGCCTGGAGGCGATACCCTATCACGAGCCGATAGTCATGGTGACGCTTGCCATGATCGCGCTCGGCGGTATCGCTGTCGTCGGTCTTATCACCTATTTCCGCAAGTGGACCTACTTGTGGAGCGAGTGGTTGACGACTGTCGACCACAAGAAAATCGGGGTGATGTACATCATCGTCGCGATGATCATGCTGCTGCGCGGCTTTGCCGACGCCATCATGATGCGTACCCAGCTGGCTGCAGCCACTGGCGGATCCGAAGGCTACCTGCCGCCTGAACACTATGACCAGATCTTCACCGCTCACGGTGTGATCATGATCATCTTCATGGCGATGCCGTTCTTCACCGGCCTGATGAACCTGGCCCTGCCTCTGCAGATCGGTGCACGTGACGTTGCCTTCCCGTTCCTGAACTCCCTGAGCTTCTACCTGCTGCTGGCAGGCGTGCTGCTGGTCAACATCTCCCTGGGCGTCGGCGAATTTGCCAAGACCGGTTGGGTTGCCTATCCGCCGCTCGCGGGTATTCAGTACAGCCCTGGCGTGGGTGTCGACTACTACATCTGGGCGCTACAGCTATCGGGCCTAGGTACGACGCTTACCGGTGTGAACTTCCTCGTCACCGTGATGAAGATGCGCGCACCTGGCATGAAACTGATGGACATGCCGATCTTCACCTGGACCTGCACCTGGGCCAACGTGCTGATCGTCGCTTCGTTCCCGATCCTGACTGCTGCACTCGCACTGCTGACTGTTGACCGTTATCTGGACTTCCACATTTTCACCAACGAGCTTGGTGGGAACCCGATGATGTACGTCAACCTGTTCTGGGCGTGGGGTCACCCTGAGGTTTACATCCTGATCCTGCCGGCCTTCGGCGTGTTCTCGGAAGTGACTTCGACGTTCTCTGGCAAGCGTCTGTTTGGCCACCACTCGATGATCTACGCATCGGGCGCAATCGCCATCCTGGGCTTTGCCGTATGGCTGCACCACTTCTTCACCATGGGTGCCGGCGCGAGCGTCAACACCTTCTTCGGCCTGGCGACGATGCTGATCTCCATTCCGACCGGTGTGAAACTGTTCAACTGGCTGTTCACCATGTACCAGGGCCGTGTGCGTTTCACCGCACCGATGCTGTGGACCCTGGGCTTCATGATCACCTTCTCCATCGGTGGCATGACTGGCGTACTGCTGGCCGTTCCAGGTGCTGACTTCGTTCTGCACAACAGCCTGTTCGTAATTGCTCACTTCCACAACGTGATCATCGGTGGCGCGGTATTCGGCTACATCGCCGGTTTCGCCTTCTGGTTCCCGAAAGCCTTTGGTTTCACCCTGAACGAGAAGTGGGGCAAAGCTGCCTTCTGGTTCTGGATCTCGGGCTTCTACGTTGCGTTCATGCCGCTGTACGCCCTGGGCTTCATGGGCATGACCCGTCGTCTGAACCACTCCGACAACCCACTGTGGGAACCCTACCTGTACGTTGCCGTGGTCGGCGCCGTGCTGATCCTGTTCGGTATCGCTTGCCAGCTGATCCAGCTCTACGTTTCGGTCCGCGACCGCAACCAGAACCTGGACGTGACCGGCGACCCATGGGGCGGTCGTACGCTGGAATGGTCGACTTCGTCGCCACCTCCGTTCTACAACTTCGCCCACATGCCTGAGCAGGTTGGCCTGGATGCATGGCACGAAACCAAGGAAATCGGCGCTGCTTACAAGCCGGCAACCAAGTTCGACGCCATCCACATGCCGAGCAACACCGCTACCGGTTTGTTCATGGGCCTGTTCCTGACCGTCTTCGGCTTTGCCTTCATCTGGCACATCTGGTGGCTGGTAGGCGCGAGCCTGGTTGCAACCATCGCTGTCTTCGTTCGCCACGCTGCGCGTGACGACCAGGGCTACATGGTTCCGGCCGAAGAAGTGGCGCGCATCGAAGGCGAGCGTATGAAAGCGCTGGCCAAAGCAGGTGCTCTGCCTGCCGGCGCACGTGTCGAATCGTTTGAGCGGGTGTAATCAATGTCCAGTCAAGTAATCCACGGCGCTGCTCATGGTCACGACCATGGGCACGACGATCACCACCACGACTCGGGCCAGATGACCGTACTCGGTTTCTGGCTGTACCTGATGACCGACTGCATCCTGTTTGCGTCGCTCTTCGCTACCTACGCGGTGCTGTCCGGCAGTTTTGCCGGCGGCCCGTCGGGTCATGACATTTTCCAGCTCGACTTCGTAGCTGTTGAAACTGCCTTCCTGCTGCTGTCCTCGATCACCTTCGGCTTCGCCATGCTGAAGCTGTTCGATGGCAAGAAAGCAGGTGTACTGGGCTGGTTGGCCGTGACCTTCCTGTTCGGTGCCGGCTTCATCGCGATGGAAATCTACGAGTTCCATCACCTGATCGCTGAGGGCTTCGGCCCGCAGCGCAGTGGCTTCCTGTCGGCGTTCTTCGCGCTGGTCGGTACCCACGGTCTGCACGTGACTGCAGGTCTGATCTGGATGGCAATCCTGATGTATCAGATCAGCACCAAGGGCATTACCCCGACTGCCAAGACCCGCATGAGCTGCCTGAGCCTGTTCTGGCACTTCCTGGACGTGGTCTGGATCTGCGTATTCACCGTCGTCTACCTGCTGGGGGTTCTGTAATGGCTAACGCACACGACACTCATCACGAAGGTAATCACGGCAGCGTGAAGTCCTACATGATCGGCTTTGTACTGTCGATCATCCTGACCGCTATCCCGTTCGGCCTGGTGATGTACCCAAGCCTGCCGAAGAACCTGACCGTTCTGATCGTGGTCGCCATGGCTGTCATTCAGGTTGTAGTGCACCTCGTGTACTTCCTGCACATGGACCGCTCGAAAGAGCAGCGTTCCAACGTGTCGACGTTCCTGTTTACCACCATGGTAATTGCACTGCTGGTCGGCCTGTCGCTGTGGATCATGTTCAACATCCACATCGAAATGATGGCCAAGTGAGGTAAGACTGCATGTCCGTTAAGCACTTTATCCAAATCACCAAACCGGGGATCATTTTCGGTAACGTGCTTTCCGTGGCAGGCGGATTCTTCCTTGCCGCGAAGGGCCATGTAGACTTCGCCCTGTTCCTGGCGGTGGTGGTAGGTACTTCCCTGGTGGTGGCGTCCGGTTGCGTGTTCAACAACTGCATCGACCGCGACATCGACATCAAGATGGAACGTACCAAGAACCGCGTCATGGTCCAGGGCGGCATGTCGCTGCCCCTCGCGCTGATTTACGCCACCCTGCTTGGGGTGGCGGGTTTCAGCCTGCTGTATGTCCAGGCCAACCCACTGTCGGCGTTCTGTGCGCTGATCGGCTTCGTCGTCTACGTCGGTTTCTACAGCCTCTGGCTGAAGCGTAAATCGGTGCACGGCACCTTGGTCGGCAGCCTTTCGGGTGCCATGCCTCCGGTGATCGGCTACTGCGCCGTCAGCAACAGCTTCGACCTGGCTGCAGTGACCCTGCTGGTGATGTTCAGCCTGTGGCAGATGCCGCACAGCTTCGCGATCGCCATCTTCCGCTTCAAGGACTACAGCGCTGCCAACATTCCGGTTCTGCCGGTGGCACGCGGTATTCTTGCTGCCAAGAAGCAGATCGTGCTGTACGTGCTGGCCTTCGTGCTCGCCACCCTGATGCTCACCCTCGGCGGTTACGCCGGCCTCAGCTACCTGGCCGTGGCAGCTGCCATGGGCCTGTACTGGCTGTACATGGCCTGGGGTGGCTACAAGGCCGAGGACGACAGCAAGTGGGCCCGCAAGGTGTTTGGCTTCTCTATCCTCACTGTCACTGCCCTGAGCGTGATGATGTCGGTGGACAGCCAGACTGCTGCGGACGTGCTGATGACCTACGCACGCTGATACCGCTGCCTGTTACACGAAAACCCCGGCCATGTGCCGGGGTTTTTTTATGGGTGTTCTGGGCAAGTCCCAATGCCTGTGTATATTCCTGTGGGAGCGGGCTCTCCCCGCGAAGAGGCCGGCCCTGAAAACACAAAATTCTAATTTTCAAAAAATACATCTGAAAAATTCTAATAAAACAGGAAATTGCCCTTTACAGATATCCTGTTTCGGCACTATCTTCTGATCCAGGCCGCCACATCGGCCAACGTCGCTCGGACGGTTCCGGGCGCTTACGTACTCAGAGGAAGCCATGGCCAACCCAGGTTCGCCGCGCCGCTTTGCGCGCATCGATCGTCTCCCCCCTTACGTCTTCAACATCACCGCCGAGCTCAAGATGGCCGCCCGCCGTCGTGGCGAAGACATTATCGACCTGAGCATGGGCAACCCCGATGGCGCGACCCCGCCGCACATCGTCGAGAAGCTGGTGCAGGTCGCCCAGCGTGAAGATACGCACGGCTACTCCACCTCCCGCGGCATCCCACGCCTGCGCCGGGCCATTTCCAACTGGTACAAGGAACGCTACGAGGTCGACATCGACCCGGAAAGCGAAGCCATTGTCACCATCGGTTCCAAGGAAGGCCTGGCTCACCTGATGCTCGCCACCCTCGACCAGGGGGACACGGTGCTGGTGCCCAACCCCAGCTACCCGATCCACATCTACGGTGCGGTGATTGCCGGCGCCCAGGTGCGTTCGGTGCCGCTGGTGCCGGGTGTGGACTTCTTCAATGAGCTCGAGCGGGCGATACGCGAATCGATACCCAAGCCGAAGATGATGATTCTCGGCTTCCCGTCCAACCCGACCGCGCAGTGCGTGGAGCTGGACTTCTTCGAGCGCGTGGTGGCCCTGGCCAAGCAGTATGACGTGCTCGTGGTGCATGACCTGGCGTACGCCGACATCGTCTACGACGGCTGGAAAGCCCCGTCGATCATGCAGGTGCCGGGGGCCAAGGACATCGCGGTGGAGTTCTTCACGCTGTCCAAGAGCTACAACATGGCCGGCTGGCGTATCGGCTTCATGGTCGGCAACCCCGAGCTGGTCAACGCCCTGGCGCGTATCAAGAGCTACCACGACTACGGCACCTTCACGCCTTTGCAGGTGGCAGCCATTGCCGCGCTGGAAGGCGACCAACAGTGCGTGCGCGATATCGCCGAGCAGTACCGCCAGCGCCGCAACCTGTTGGTGAAGGGGTTGCACGAGTTGGGTTGGATGGTCGAGAACCCCAAGGCTTCGATGTACGTGTGGGCGAAGATTCCGCCGGAGTATGCGCACCTCGGGTCGCTGGAGTTTGCCAAGAAGCTGTTGGCTGAGGCCAAGGTGTGTGTGTCGCCGGGCATCGGTTTTGGTGACTATGGTGACGATCACGTGCGCTTTGCCCTGATCGAGAACCAGGACCGTATCCGCCAGGCGATTCGCGGCATCCGCCAGATGTTCAGGGCGGATGGTTTGACCCGCAAGTAAACAGCGAGGGGCCGCGTGGCGGCCCCTCGTTATATCAGCTGGGCTGGCCTTCCGACTGCCTGCCGAGTATTCGCGCCACTACCTTCAGCACTCATTTTCCTGTTCAGGTATCCAAATGAGTGTATTCACAGCGTATTTCTGCGGCACTGGTTCCCACCGCTTCGATGCTGCCAACCCCAATTTCTGGAACGGCGAGCTGGTCTCGACATTGGCCAGCAACGATCAGGGGCGCGAGTTCGCCCACTGGATTGCGGTTGACGGGCCAGGTAGCGGCAACCTTCAGGATGACGAATTGTTCGTTGAACCAGGTGGCTACTTTAACTGGAGTGGTCAGTTGTTTGGCCGTGGTTGGGAAGAAAACGTGAACCATGTGCTGAACGTGATCAAGGGTGAGAGCAATTGGCAGCGCACCAAACTCACTGAGGATGCGTACACAAGGCTGAAAGACGCAGGCGTGCCGATCCCGGATGCGTCCGCCACGGCTTCCTGGTTCTGGCGGACCTATGACTACGGCGATCGCCACCCGACCCCGCAGGCGCTGCAGGAACAGATCATCAATATATTCCGCGAATCGCGCTTGCCCACCCAGGTCAACCTAGTGGGTTGGAGCCGTGGCGGCATCAGTTGCCATATGCTGGCCAATGCGATGGCTGAGGATCCGGACTTGAAGGATATTCCGGTCAACATCTTTGCCATCGACCCCGTGCCCGGTGTCGGCAACGTGCAAACCGAGCGGGTGAGCCTGGCGGGCAATGTCCGCGAATATGTCGGATTCTATTCGCGTGACGAACGCTCCAAGGGCTTCGCCTGCGTGATCCCTGCCGTCGACCCCGGCACGCGCATGTGCATCTACCCAATGCCAGGCCGGCATGCCACCTTGGTGGGTAATGCCTCGGCTGACGGGGCGAGCGACGGCAAGGTGCTGGTCGAACCCGGGTTAATCGTGCGGCATTTCGCCGAAGTCTGCCTGACCCGTTGGGGTGCCGAACTGGACAAGTGCCTGGCGCTGGATGACAACCAACTGATGCAGCATCACTTGGCTATGGCGGCCGCCGATGAGCACTACCAGGCCATGCGCAGCCAGTCGTATACCGTCATCACCGAAGGCCAAAAAGACGACCGGCTGGTGCACTGTGGCGAAACCCGCACGCGCTTCAGCCAGGTGCGCAGTGACCGTTATGACCCTCGCGAAGGCTTGGGCCTGCAGCACTGGGATGCCAACACTTACAAGGCCCTGCGCTAGGCCGGGCAGGCGGGCAGCCGCTGTGCTGTTCGCCCATTTTTCTGACTGTGGAGTTTGCCGGATCAGTGGCAATTTTTTTTGCATTCCCCCTCTATCCAGCCGGCCCCGGTTGGAATGAAAATGGCGCCGCGGGCCCAGCCCCGATAACAACAACCTTCCCTCCGTGGCCTCATGTCCGAATATAACCCTTGCCTTGACTGCGGCGCCTGCTGCGGGTACTTCCGTGTGTCCTTCTTCTGGGGCGAATGCCAGTCTGCCGGGGGCATTGTGCCTGACGACCTGGTGGTGCAGATCAACCCTACACGGGTCGCGATGATCGGCACCGATGCCAAGCCTTGCCGCTGTGTCAGCCTTGCCGGCGAGATCGGCAAAGAGGTGGCGTGCACCATCTACGCTAACCGCTCGAGCCCTTGCCGGGAGTTCGATGCGTCGTGGGAGGGTGGGGTGCACAACCCGAGCTGCGACGATGCACGCGCGGCCTATGGCTTGCCGCCGTTGACCCCGCCTGGGGCCAACGAGCCGCATTGGCCGGATGATGATGGGGCTGAGGTGGCCTGACCTTTTTGGGTCGCCTGTGCCGGCCCTTTCGCGGGGCAAGCCCGCTCCCACAGGACCGTTGCAAGACCTGTGGGCGAAGCAAGTCACCGATCCTGTGGGAGTGGGCTTGCCCGCGAAAGGGCCATCAGCTGTAAGAAGATTCTGAACTTGAAACCAAATGCTTCAGAAAGGCAGGCTTGTCGAATTATCCTACGATGCCTGTCGGATGCCGCCTGATAGGTGGGGAAGTACTTCAGCGATAACTTCATGGTTCGCCCATATGGCGAGCGGGTGTGAGAACTCGTTGTTGGTAGTCGGCCTTTTTTATGGCAGCTGTGCGCGTGCAGGCTTCGGTCTGACCGTGGTGACTCCAACACGGGCTTCTCACCTCGCGCACGGCTGCCACCCAAATCTGTGAGAAGGACCAAGGTGGTTGCTCCTTGAAATGTCATTGGAGTTCACCATGAAAAAACTTGTACCTGACCCACCCACTTTCCCAATCCCTTATATCTCGATAATCGCCGACCTCTCCCATGCAGAGGCAAGGTCCCAGGCAGCCAAACTCATGGGCAGCCTTTCCCAAACCATCGAGCTTTACCTCAAAGCCGAAGACAGCCTGCAACGCAGCGCCCTCCTCGAAAACATGTCCGCCCTGACCGAATTGCTTCATGCGCTGTTCGCCCACATAAAGGCGCAGGAGGCAGTGGAATGAGCAATCACCTGAAAAGCCATACCACCGCTGGCGTGGAGACGTTTCTCGAATTGTTCCGCATCGAACCGGGCATCCGCCTTGATCACGCGTTCGACGAATTGTCTGTGTTGCTGGGGTGCATACGCCACCTCAGCGAAGAGGCCGAGATGGAGGGCAACAAGGTTGCAGGCAGCGCTGCACGGATACTCAGTGCCATGGCCAAGGCGCTGATCAACGACATGGAAATGGGGTTGAACCGGGGCGGTTGAGCCATTTTTAAACGCCTTACGGGGTGGCGAGTAACGGCTGATAGGCGCATGGCGAAAGGGCTGCAGCGTCCTTGAAATCGAGCGCCGCCCGCGCGGCGCTCGATTTGCGCCCCACCGCAAAACCCGAGCCATGCACCCAGTAGCCCTGACACAAGCCCAGCCCTAACCCCCAAAAAATCCCAAACACACGATAAAACCCAACGCATCCCCCAGCCGCCTCGCTTGACGTTAAACTGTCATCTCCCCAGCAATGGACAGGAGATCCGGCGTGACCCCACCCCGCAGTTTCCCCAGTGACCTCTGCCTCGACAGCCCCCGCCTGCAATTGCGCCCGATGCGCCATGGCGATGCCGCGCAATGGCTGGCGATCATGGCCGACCCCGAGGTCATGCGTTATTGGCACCACGCACCCTGGCAAGACCTCGCCGAGGCCGAAAGCGCCTTGGCTGCCGACCGTGAAGCCTATGCCAATGGCGACCAGCTCAAGCTCGGCATGTACCGCCGTGACAACGGCGAACTCATCGGCATGGTCCAACTGTTCAACATCGATGACGTATCCCGCCGTGGCGAAATCGGCTATTGCCTGGCCAGCGCCGTACAGGGCAGGGGGTACATGGACGAGGCATTGACCTGCTTCATCGACTACCTCGCTCACACCCTGCACATGCGCCGCCTGGAGGGCGAGATCGACCCGCGCAACCAAGGCTCGGCACGCACGCTCGAACGCCAGGGCTTCGTGCTCGAAGGCACCCTGCGGGCACGCTGGTGCGTGGCCGGCGAGCTGTCCGACTCGGGCATCTATGGCCTGCTGCTGGAACCACCGGTTGTTTAGTGTTATGGCTAACCTCGACTTTCATCGTCTGCTGTACATCACGCTACCGGTGGTGACCCTGCGCGGCACTTACTAAACGCCTGGAAGCGGGGCAGGGCCTGGGTTATGGTCGCAGCCTGTCCCGTTTTCCCCAGGTGTGCCCCTTTGCCCGTTTTCTACCTGAGCATCAGCCTGTTCCTGTACCTGCTCGCGCTGTTTTTCGATGGCGTGCTGATGAGTGGCGACCGCCACATGCCCGCCCTGCAGATGTTGCTGTACGGGCCATGGGGCATGCCCTTCGGGTTGTATCAATGGTTTGCCAATCCGCTGCTGGCCGTGGCGATTCTTGCCCATCGACGTTTCCGTCGGTTGGCCTTGGCATGCGGTGTGGCGGCGTTGTATCTGGCTGCCAGCAGTTTCGGAATTGACCGATTGCCAGACAGCCAAAGCTACGCGTTTCATGACCGCACCGGTTTTGGTGCGGGCTTTTATCTGTGGCTCACCGCGATGGGGGTGTTCTGCGCGGGCCAGGCCTGGCATTGCTGGAAGGCCCGCAGCGCCGACGACATGCCCGGCTGGCGTTGGCTCGATGTGGCGTTGATAGCGGCGCTGGGTGTCGCGTTGTATGCCGCAACGCAGATGCCGTCGTTGCGTTTCGAGCCCAACAAGGTGCTGATGCCGCCGGAACAGCCACAGACATTTTGATATCCACAGGGGGAAATAGTCATGAATAAGTATCACCTGACGGGCCTGGCGCTGGCGTGTGTGCTGCCGCTGGCCATGGCCGAAGAAAATTCGCCGAGCTATGGCCAATGCATGGACAAGGCGTCCAGCACAGTGGCCATGAGCAGTTGCATCCAGGCCGAGACCCAGTTGCAGGACCAGCGCTTGAACCGGGTGTACAAACAGTTGATGGGCAAACTGGAGGCAGGGCAGCAGAAACGCCTGCGCGAGGTACAGCGCAAGTGGATCGCCTACCGTGATGACAACTGCACGTTCCACGTACAGGCCAGTGGCGGGACCCTGGCGCAGCTGGAAGGCGGCGTGTGCGTGATGGACATGACCCGGGACCGGGCGGCCGAGCTTGAGCGAGTACTCAGCCCGGGGCAGTGAGATGGGCGCACGTTTGTGTAGGAGCGGCCTTGCGTCGCGAAAGGGCCGCACAGCGGCCCCAGATTTCGGCGTCATAGGGCCGCTGTGCGGCCCTTTCGCGACGCAAGGCCGCTCCTACAGACGACGGTGGTGCAAGGTGTTTGGCAACTGGCTAAGCGGCCTCAGTGTTGCTGCCTTTGCGCGCGGGCCTTGAGGTATTCGCGCACCTCCACGGCATCCCCTGCAAACTCGATACGCTCAGCCTTGGCATCGCGCTGATAGGCATACATCGGGTCGTAATACTCATTCAGCAACCCTTCGATCCAGCCCCGGTGCAGCTCCACCGCGCCGCTGCGCTGTTGCTCATCCAGGGCTTGTTGCAAGATGGCGGACAAGCGTTGGCAGCGTTCACCACCCAGGCGCTTGTGGATATTGGCCATGCTCGACAGCATGCGTTCGGCAAACAATCGGCGGCCCTCTTCGTCGCCGTGCACATCGACGAACTCTGCGCTCAGGTTGACCACGTAATCGCGCAGGATACGTTCAACACGCTGCTCGAAACTGTCCTCCAGCCATACCAACGGGTACTGCTGCATGCCTTGATACAAAGCCAGCGGCACGGTGCAGCTGCCGACGATACGGCCTTCATCTTCGAGCACGAACTGCTCGATGCCACGCGCGCGCTTTTTCAGCACATCGATGGCCAGCTTGTTTTCGAAGCCGATTTGCGCGGGCTGCGCGGTGGCACGCTTGCCGAAGCTGGAGCCACGGTGGTTGGCATGGCCTTCAAGGTCCAGCCCATTGCTCAACTGGTGCAGTACCTCCGTCTTGCCGGTGCCGGTGAGGCCGCCAATCAAAACGAAATCGCACTGCGCCACTGCCTGCTCAGTGGTGTCCAGCAGAAAGGTGCGCATCGCTTTGTAGCCGCCCTTGACCCGCGGGTAGTCGATACCCGCTTCATCGCGCAGCCACTGTTGAACGATCAACGAGCGCAGGCCACCGCGGAAACAGTACAGGTAGCCCTCGGGATGCGCCTTGGCGAAGCTGGCCCAGGCGTGCAGGCGTTCGCGCTTGGTCGCGCCACTGACCAGTTGGTGGCCAAGCGTGATGGCGGCGGCCTGGCCTTGCTGTTTGTAGCAGGTGCCGACCTTCTGCCGCTCCTGGTCGTTCATCAGTGGCAGGTTGACGACGCCCGGGAAGGCACCTTTGGCGAATTCGATGGGCGCGCGCATGTCCATCATCGGCACGTCGTTCAAAAATAGCGGGCGGAAATCAGTGCAGTCGGGACGCATCAGATCACCTCGACCGCGTTGCTCTGTCGCTCACCCAGCGTGCCGATGGGCGACAGTTGCAGGCCCAGTTCGGCTGCCACGGCCTGAAACTGCGCGTCACCCTCAGGGCTGACCGCCACCAGCAGGCCGCCGCTGGTCTGCGGGTCGCACAGCAGGTGCTTTTGCTCATCGCTCAGGGCGCCGATCTTGTGGCCGTAGCTTTCGTAATTGCGCAACGTGCCGCCCGGGATGCAGCCCTCAGCCAGGTAATGCTCGACACTTGGCAGGCGCGGTACGGCGGCGTAGTCCAGGTGCGCGGTGAGGCCGCTGCCGTCGGCCAGCTCCACCAGGTGGCCCAACAGGCCGAAGCCGGTGACGTCGGTCATCGCCCTCACACCTTCAAGCTTGCCGAAGCGGCTCCCGGGGGTGTTGAGGGTGCACATCCAGTCGCGTGCCAGGCCTTGGTCCTGCTCGCGCAGCTTGGCCTTTTTCTCGGCGGTGGTGAGGATGCCGATGCCCAGCGGTTTGGTCAGGTACAGGCGGCAACCGGCGGTGGCGGTGTCGTTGCGCTTGAGATGGCGCTTGCTGACCACGCCGGTGACGGCGAGGCCGAAGATCGGCTCCGGGGCGTCGATGGAGTGGCCGCCGGCCAGCGGGATGCCAGCTTCGGCGCAGACCGCGCGCCCGCCGCGGATCACTTCGCGGGCGACTTCCGGCGGCAGCACGTTGACCGGCCAGCCGAGGATGGCGATGGCCATCAAGGGGTCGCCGCCCATGGCGTAGATGTCGCTGATAGCGTTGGTGGCGGCGATGCGGCCGAAGTCATACGGGTCATCGACGATCGGCATGAAGAAATCGGTGGTCGAGACCACGCCGCGCTCTTCGTCCAGGGCGTACACGGCAGCGTCGTCGCGCGAAGCATTGCCGACCCAGAGGTTCGGGTCCAGGGCCTGGACGCCGCTTTCGGCAAGGATCACGTCCAGTACCTTGGGGGAGATCTTGCAGCCACAACCGGCACCATGGCTGTACTGGGTCAGGCGGATTGGCTCGCTCATACGTACCTCAGCAGATCAAATTGTTGCGCGATTGTAGCAAAGCTGGCCATTGCGCCATGGGCACTTATACTTTTCACGGTCGGCACGGCTGCCGACCCTTTAGCTGCCAATGACCCGGAGATTGCCCATGCTCAAACGCCCTCTGGCGCTCGCCGCCGGCCTCGTGCTGTCTTGTTGTGCCGTTGTCGCCCAGGCTGCTGAAACCCTTCGGGTCAGTGCCATCCCCGACGAAGCGCCCACCGAGCTGCAGCGTAAATTCAAGCCGTTGGGGGAGTACCTGGCCAAGCAGTTGGGCATGGAGGTGAAGTTCGTGCCGGTCGCCGACTACCCGGCGGTGGTCGAGTCGCTGGCCTCCGACCGCCTCGACCTGGCGTGGCTGGGGGGGTTCACCTTTGTTCAGGTGCACTTGAAAGACCCAAACGCCACGCCGCTGGTGCAGCGTGAGCAGGACGCGCAATTCACGTCCAAGTTCATCACTGCCAACCCCAATGTGAAGAGCCTGGCCGACCTTAAGGGCAAGTCGTTCGCCTTCGGCTCCATCTCGTCCACCTCGGGCAGCCTGATGCCGCGTTACTTCATGCTCAAAGAGAACAACATCAAGCCTGAGGACTACTTCAGCCGTGTGGCCTACTCCGGCGCCCACGACGCCACCGCAGCCTGGGTGCAGGCCGGCAAGGTCGATGGCGGGGTGCTCAATGCCAGCGTCTGGCAAAAGCTGGTGGACGCCGGCAAGGTCGATACCAGCAAGGTGAAGGTGTTCGCCACTACCCCGACCTACTACGACTACAACTGGACCGTGCGCGGCAACATGGCGCCGGCACTCAAGGCGAAAATCAAACAGGCGTTCCTCGACCTGGACCCGGCCAACCCCGAGCACAAAGCGATCCTCGACCTGCAGGCTGCCAGCCGCTTTATCGAGACCAAGCCTGAGAACTACCAGGGCACCGAACAAGCCGCGCGTGAGGCC
Organism: Pseudomonas sp. SWRI50; assembly: GCF_014269095.1. Classification (NCBI taxonomy): domain Bacteria; kingdom Pseudomonadati; phylum Pseudomonadota; class Gammaproteobacteria; order Pseudomonadales; family Pseudomonadaceae; genus Pseudomonas; species Pseudomonas sp. SWRI50. The sequence continues at coordinate 22,079 of NZ_JABWRW010000001.1, forward strand.
GGCCTGCTCAAGTGACGTCCGCTCCGATGGCAATTGATCTGCACGATGCCAGCCTGCACCATGGCCAGGTCCGCGCGCTCGACGCGATAAACCTGTGCGTGGAGCAGGGCGAGCGGGTCGCGATTATCGGCCCCTCTGGCGCTGGCAAGTCCAGCCTGCTGCACCTGATGGCCACTGCTATCCAGCCCAGTACCGGGCGCCTGGCGCTGTTCGGTGAACAGCCCTGGCAGTTGTCTGGCAGGGCGCGTCAGCGCTTGCGGGCACGGGTTGGCTTGGTGCATCAGGCCCCGCCCTTGCCGCCGCGCCAGCGGGTTGTGACCGCAGTGCTGGCGGGGCGATTGGGGCAGTGGGGTATCATGCGTGGCTTGTTCAACCTGTTGTACCCGACCGATGTGCCAGGCGTGCGCCAGGCATTGGCCGAGCTGGGGCTGGCTGACAAACTGTTCGTCCAGTGCGGGCAACTGTCTGGGGGCCAACTGCAACGGGTAGGCATTGCACGGGTGCTGTATCAACGTCCGGACTTGCTGCTGACCGATGAGCCCGTTTCTGCGATGGACCCGGTGCTGGCCGACCACAGCCTGGCATTGCTCAATCGCCACGCCCAGGCCAACGGTGTAACGCTGGTGGCCAGCCTGCATGCGGTCGAGCTGGCGCTGGCGCACTTTCCACGGGTGATCGGCATTCGTGAAGGGCAGGTGGTGTTCGACAGCCCGGCCGAGGCGGTCAGCCCGCAGATGCTCGATGCACTCTATGCCAACGAACACTTGGCTTCGCCTCCCTTGCAGGAGCCTGCAGCAGTGCTGACGGTACAGATCCCGCGATGCTGAAGGCCCATGCCCGCGACCCGGCTGCCCTGCCACGGTTGCTGCTGACCCTGCTTGCTGTGGCGGTGTTATGGCCGGGCCTGCAGTTGAGCGAGCTGAACCCCGGCGTGCTGTGGCAGGCCGAAAACCGTCAGCAGATCGCCAGCTTCACCCAAGCGTTCTGGCCGCCGGCGCACGATGCCGCCTTTTTGCAGTTGCTGTACGAAGCCACCTTGCAGACCCTCGCCGTGGCCACGGCCGGCATGACCCTGGCGCTGGTGCTGGCGGTACCTGCCAGCCTGCTGGCCAGCCGTGCCTTGTCGTTGCGCGCGGCCTCCCGTGGCGGGCGGGCCGGGTGGTGGTCGCGGGTGCTGCGGCTGCCGGTACGCGGGCTGTTGATCTTTCTGCGCAGCGTGCCAGAAATCGTCTGGGCCCTGCTGTTCGTGCGTGCTGTGGGGCTTGGGCCAACGGCGGGGGTGCTGGCCATCGCCATTACCTACAGCGGCATGCTCGGCAAGGTCTACGCCGAAATCTTCGAGTCGGTCGACCAACGCCCGGCCCATGCCCTATTGCAGGCCGGCAGTGGTCGGCTGATGGCCTTTTTCTACGGCATCTTGCCCAATGCGGTGTCGGAAGTGGTGTCGTACACGGTGTACCGCTGGGAATGCGCGGTGCGTGCTTCGGTGGTGATGGGGTTTGTCGGCGCTGGCGGGTTGGGGCAGCAGATCGACCTGTCGATGCGCATGTTTGCCGGCGCGGAGGTGGCGAGCATGCTGCTGACGTTTCTGTTGCTGGTATCGCTGGCTGACCTGCTCAGCCGCTTTCTGCGAGGAAGGCTGGCATGAACCGGGCGATCAACCTGCTGGTGCTCGGCGTGATCATCGCAGCGGTGGTGGCCTCGTTCACCTATCTCGAACTGGACCTGCAGGCGCTGGTCGGTGATGGCGGGCTAGGGCAGATGGGCGAGTACGCGGGGCGCTTCCTGCACCCGGACGTGACCGTCGAGCATTTGCGCGCGGTCTGGCATGGCGCCTTGGAGACCTTGGCGATGTCCGGCCTGGGGACTTTGCTGGCGGTGGTGCTGGGGATGCTGCTGGCGTTACCGGCGGCGGGCCGCTTCGGCTGGCTGCTGCAGGCAGCGGCGCGGGTGCTGCTCAATGCCTTGCGGGCCATCCCGGAATTAGTCTGGGCGGCGCTCACCGTGCTGGCCGCAGGGCTTGGCCCGAATGCTGGGACCCTGGCCTTGGCGTTACACACCGCCGGCGTGCTCGGCCGCTTGTTTGCCGAGGCACTGGAAAACGCGCCGGCAGAGCCTGCAGCAGCCATTCGCTTGCAGGGTGGCAGCCAGGTGGCGGCATTCTGCTTTGGTACCTTGCCTAACCTGTGGCCGCAGTTGCTGGCTTACAGCCTGTACCGCTGGGAGAACAACATCCGCATGGCCAGCGTGTTGGGGTTTGTTGGGGCAGGTGGGTTGGGGCAGATGCTCTACACCACCTTGAGCCTGTTCCAGGAGGCGCAAGCCAGCACGGTGATCATCGCCATGCTGGTGCTGGTGTTGCTGGTGGATGCCTTGAGTGATGTGCTGCGCCAGCGCTATGTGCGCGCCTGACTGGGGCTGCCGGGCAGCCCGCGCAAGCATCAGGTGGTCAGTTCGCCATGCTGCGCTTCCCGTTGCATCGACTCCAGGTTGCGCTCGATCGTCTCGCAAATGGTGTCCATCTGGATCTGGTGCTCGCTGAAGCGGAAGGGGCTTTGCAGGTCGGTGCCGATCCGCTCGATGGCCAGCAACATGAACCCCACCACCGTCGACGCCAGCGGTGTGAACCACTCCAGCGACTCGACCAGCCCCACCGGCACGATCAGGCAGAACAGCGTGATGAACAGCCGCGGAAAATACACATAAGGGTAGGGCAGCGGCGTATTGGCGATCCGTTCCATGCCGCCCTGGGCATTGGACAGGTCCACCAAGGTCGACTCCAGCCGCGCCAGGCGAATGCTGTCCAGGCGCCCGGCTTGGTATTCCCGCGCCAGCAGGGCTGCCGAGCCACTGAGGATGTCGTTGGCGAAGTTGTTGGAGCGGTTGCGCCGCTCGAACTCCGCCTGCGGGATGAACGCTATCAGTTCATCCGGGCAGCGGTCGCCCTTGAGGTGCGCAGCCAGGCAGTTCACATAGGCGATATGCCGGCGCAGCAAAGTGGCCTTGATCGGGTTCAGCCCGTCATCCGGGTCATCGATCAGCGTCAGCGTCTGCCGGGCAAAACTGCGCGAACTGTTGACCAGCGCACCCCACAACGTGCGCGCCTCCCACCAGCGGTTGTAGGCGCTGCTGTTGCGAAAGCTCACCAGCACCACCAGCGCCGAACCCAGCAAGGTCAACGGAATCAACGGCAGGGTGAACTTGCTGTTGAAGAACAGCATGAAATCGATGGTGACCAGCACATCCCAGATCAGCAGCCAGAACAGCGACCAGCCGATGTAACCAATGGTCTTCACCACCAAGCGGTACTTGCGGGCGATGATCTCTTTCACACGGGGTACCTCGAAACGCGGGGGATGCAGGATCGGACGTCGAGGGATGGGTATGGTTCGGCAGCTGATGTTGCAAGACATTTTTTTGGACGTGTTTGAAAGAAAAAACTGACTGAGGTATCAGACGCTCCTGAGTTCTCTTCGCAAAGGTGAAACGGCAAGGTAGACCGCTTCCCTATCTCGCATGAATGCGGTGTAAGTGAGCTTCGCATCGACGTTTCTGCAGGTTATCGAGTCTATTTCACGCGGAAGGGAGCCAAAGTGATTTTTCTGCTGGTGGGCGGAGACAAATCTTCCCAGACCGCCGATGTCCTCAAAGCGAGAAAGCTGGTGGAGGAAATGAAATGAGCGAAAAATTGATCCCTTTTGATATCGCCGACTTGCTTGACAGTGATGCAACAATCAGCGAATACCTCAGCCAGGTGCTATCCGATGGCGATACAGATGAGATTATCCGGGCCATCGGTCATATCGCTCGGGCACGGGGAATGACACAAATCGCTGCACAGAGTGGGTTAGGTCGAGAAAGTCTCTATAAAGCACTTAGCCCAGGCGCTAAGCCCCGCTTTGATACAGTGCTTAAAGTCATACGTGCCCTAGGCGTGGAGCTTTTTGTTCAGCCCCATACGTCGTCGCATTAGATTTCGCAGGCTAGGCCAGTACCTGCCTCATCTGCACCAACGCCACTCGCTTCCCATCCGGCGCCTGGCGTTCTTCGATGCCGAACGGCACAAAACCGAGCTGTGGATAAAGCAGCAACCCCGCCGTGTTGTGATTGAAGCACGACACCCAAATCTCTCGCGCCGCAAACTGTTCGCGGGCCAGCTCGATCATGGCGGTTACCAGGTAGCTCGCCACCCCATGGCCGCGGGCAGCTGGCGCCACCACCACGTTGCCCAGGGCGCACACGCCGCCGTGCTCGGCTTTGTAGAAGTTGGCGAAGCCCAGCACCATGCCGCTGCCTTCCACCACCGTAGAGCCGTTGCGCTGGGCGATGGCGTCGGTCAATTGCGCGGGTGTCAGGGGGTAGGTGGCTTTGGGGAACATGTAGAACAGTTCGTCCGGGCCCTGGGGGAAGCAGCAGATGGCGGGGATGTCGCTGGGCTGAACAGGGCGGTGGCTGAGGTGCATGGCAGGTCCTTTTGCAGTGCGTTGGCTGGCCGTTTGCGGCCAAGCCCCGCTCACAGGCTAGCACTGCCTCAGTGGCAGATCACCGCCGACTGCTCACGGCTTGGCAGCCACCGCCACAATCCCCTTGATCGCCGCAGGCGCATGAGGCTTGGCCTTGCGTGCCAGCAGGTACTGGAAGCGCCGCCATTCCTTGTCGATCTCGCTGTACGACATGAACACGCTGACACGCTCTTTATCAGCGAGGTCCGGGCGAGTGCGCGCATCGATCTCGTTCTTAGGGATGAACGCAATGTTGATACCCACCACCTGCCCATCATCGGCGAACACTGGCCCGCCAGACATGCCCTTGACCATCGGGCCGTCGTGCAGCGAGTAGAAGACACTGCCCGGTGTACCTTCAAGGCGCACCAGCGACGGCAACGCATGGCCCTTGCCCTGCACGGGAATCATCAGGCTGTTGAAGCCGACCGCCGTCACCGACTCACCCGGTACGTATTGCCGCCAATGCGGCACCTCGCTGGCCTTGTGCTTGAAGAACACCACATCGCCGAGGCCCTCATGGACCACGTTACGCAGGAAGGGGGTGTGTTTGGCGGTCACTGCGTAGTCTTCGTTCCACTGGATGGCGCTGGCCATCAGCAACAGCGGCAGCGGCGCACCTGAGGTGACCACGAAAGCCTGGCTGTAGACGGGATCGGAGACGTAGGACGTTGGCACTCCATTGCACCCACTCAGCAGCATCAGTGCTGCCAGACAGGGCACGGTTGTTTTCATGTGTCACACAGTCGTGGAGAAATGGGGGCGCAAATATGGCTAAGAGCCATCATGCTGGCAATACTTTGTGCATATATCCGACGAGTGACATCTTAAGTAGGGGGGAGGGTAATGGCCAATAGATTCCCGACATGGCTGCAGGGCTGACAGTCAGGCGTGCGGCGTCAATTTGGTGGGTGGGTTGGAGGCCGTTGTTTTGGTGCTTTTTTCAGTTGAGGTGAGCTGCGATGAGCTCAATTGAGCTGCATTGAGCTGCATCCGCAGTGCCATGATCTCGTTGGCTGAACTGGATAGTCTGGCGTTGCATAACTGCGCCCGGTACCAGCTGGGCATGAGGCAGGTGCAAGCTTGGATCGAGGCGGGGCGGCCACGTTGAGCGGGCATTGCCACCCATTGCTCGAGTCTGTTTTCAGATCAAAATTGAAAGGAGTCAATAAATGCTGAAACTAAATTCCCTTGTACCCGAGCTTATCGTTTCCGACCTTACGCGAAGCCTTGCCTTCTACTGCGACATCCTTGGCTTCAGGGTCGAGTATGAGCGTCCAGAAGACCATTTTGCCTTCCTGTCCTTCGGCGGCAGTCAGCTGATGCTGGAGCAGGACTGGCACAGTGAATCGCCATGGCGGGTAGGCCCACTTGAGCCGCCCTATGGGCGAGGTATTAACCTGTCTATCGAATGCCCAGACGCTTCAGCGCTGGTTACGGCACTGGAGGCGGGCGGGTATCCGCTTAGAAACCCAGTTGAAGAGCGTTGGTACCGCAGCGGTGAGTTTCTGTTCGGGCAGCGCAATTTTCTGGTGCTTGATCCTGATGGCTACTTGCTGCGGTTTGCAGAAGCTATTGGCAGCAAACCCTGCTGATTACTCTAGGCACTGTACAGTTGGCCCGATACACCTGTGAGCGAGACGTGGAGAACGGCGCGTGCTTGCCGCGACCTTGAGTAGTGGATTTGAGATCGAGCGCCGCCCGCGCGGCGCTCGTTCTTGAGAGCGCTGCAGATCTGAAGGCATGCACCTGTTAGCCACAGTGCAATGCCATGGCGCGTACCTGATGCCGCCCCCAGCCAAAATCCAGGCGAAAAAAAAACCGACCATAAGGTCGGTTTTTTCCGGATTTTGGTGCCCCGAGGGAGACTCGAACTCCCACTCCTTTCGAAAACGGATTTTGAATCCGCCGCGTCTACCAATTCCGCCATCAGGGCAGTGGCGCGCAGTATAGAGAGGTGCTTCTGGTCGGTCAATCGGGTTTCATGGTCAATTTTCACACATTGGGCTAAACTTCCCGGCCCTGCCGAACCGAACATCATCATGCGCGTCGCCGATTTTTCCTTCGAACTCCCCGATTCCCTGATCGCCCGCCACCCTTTGGCCGAGCGCCATGGCAGCCGTCTGCTGGTCCTCGATGGGCCGAGTGGCGCCTTGGTACATCAGCAATTCACCGACCTGCTCGACTATCTGCGCCCCGGCGACCTGATGGTGTTCAACAACACCCGGGTGATCCCGGCGCGGTTGTTCGGGCAGAAAGCCTCCGGCGGCAAGCTGGAAGTGCTGGTCGAACGTGTGCTCGACAGCCACCGGGTGCTGGCGCACGTACGCTCCAGCAAGGCACCCAAGGTCGGTGCGCAGATTCTCATCGATGGCGGTGGCGAGGCCGAAATGGTCGCGCGCCACGACACGCTGTTCGAGTTGCGCTTCACCGAAGAGGTGCTGCCACTGCTTGAACGCGTCGGGCACATGCCGCTGCCACCCTACATCGACCGCCCCGACGAAGGCGCCGACCGTGAGCGTTACCAGACCGTCTACGCCGAGCGTGCCGGTGCTGTAGCCGCACCCACGGCCGGCCTGCACTTCGACGAAGCGCTGCTGGAAAAGATCGCCGCCAAGGGCGTGGAGCGGGCCTTCGTGACCCTGCACGTCGGCGCGGGCACCTTCCAGCCGGTGCGGGTCGACAAGATCGAAGACCACCACATGCATAAAGAGTGGCTCGAAGTGAGCCAGGATGTGGTGGATGCTGTCCAAGCCTGCCGTGCCCGTGGCGGGCGCGTGGTTGCCGTGGGCACCACCAGCGTGCGTTCGCTGGAAAGCGCTGCGCGCGATGGCGTGCTCAAGGCCTTCAGCGGCGATACCGATATTTTCATCTACCCAGGCCGCCCGTTCCATGTGGTCGACGCCCTGGTCACCAACTTCCACCTGCCGGAGTCCACGCTGCTGATGCTGGTCTCGGCCTTCGCCGGCTACCCCGAAACCATGGCCGCCTATGCGGCGGCGGTTCAAGAAGGGTACCGCTTCTTCAGTTACGGTGATGCCATGTTCATCACCCGCAATCCGGCGCCACGCGGGCCCGAGGATCAAGCATGAGTCGCACCTGTCGAATGTCCTTCGAACTGCTGGCCACCGACGGCAAGGCCCGTCGTGGTCGCATCACCTTCCCTCGTGGCACCGTGGAAACCCCGGCGTTCATGCCGGTCGGCACCTATGGCACGGTCAAAGGCATGCTGCCGCGTGACATCGAGGCCATCGGCGCCGAGATGATCCTTGGCAACACCTTCCACCTGTGGCTGCGCCCGGGTACCGAGGTGATCAAGAAGCACAACGGCCTGCACGACTTCATGCAATGGAAAGGCCCGATCCTCACTGACTCCGGTGGCTTCCAGGTATTCAGCCTGGGCGCGATGCGCAAGATCAAAGAGGAAGGCGTGACCTTCGCCTCGCCTGTGGACGGCTCCAAGGTGTTCATGGGCCCTGAAGAGTCCATGCAGGTTCAGCGTGACCTGGGCTCGGACGTGGTGATGATCTTCGACGAGTGCACGCCATACCCGGCCGAGCACGATGTGGCGCGCACCTCCATGGAGCTGTCGCTGCGTTGGGCCCAGCGTTCGAAAAACGCCCACGCCGACAACACCGCGGCGCTGTTCGGCATCGTCCAGGGCGGCATGTACCAGGACCTGCGCATGCGCTCGCTGGAAGGCCTGGAGAACATCGGTTTCGACGGCCTGGCCATCGGCGGCCTGTCGGTGGGTGAGCCCAAGCACGAAATGATCAAGGTGCTGGATTACCTGCCAGATCAGATGCCCGCTGACAAACCTCGTTACCTTATGGGGGTAGGCAAACCGGAAGATCTCGTTGAGGGTGTGCGCCGCGGCGTCGACATGTTCGACTGCGTGATGCCGACGCGTAACGCGCGCAACGGCCATCTGTTCGTCGATACAGGGGTGATCAAGATCCGCAACGCGTTCCATCGCCACGATGAATCGCCGCTGGACCCGACCTGTGATTGCTACACCTGCACCAACTTCTCCCGCGCGTATCTCCACCACTTGGATAAATGCGGCGAAATGTTGAGCAGCATGCTGAATACCATCCACAACTTGCGCCATTACCAGCGCTTGATGGCCGGTTTACGCGAGGCTATTCAACAGGGTAAATTGGCCGCCTTTGTCGACGCCTTCTACGCCAAACGCGGGCTGCCTGTGCCGCCTTTGGGCTAACTGTCAGCACTAAAATATTAAAATTCAGTAATGGAGTGCCTCATGAGCTTTCTGATTCCCGCCGCTTACGCGGACGCAGCTGCACCAGCCGCCGGCCCAGCCGGTACCGGTTTTGAATGGATCTTCCTGGTCGGCTTCCTGGTCATCTTCTACCTGATGATCTGGCGTCCACAGGCCAAGCGCGCCAAAGAGCAGAAGAACCTGCTGGGCAACTTGCAGAAAGGTGACGAAGTTGTCACCAACGGCGGCATCGCCGGCAAAATCGTCAAAGTTACCGATGACTTCGTGGTGCTGGAAGTGTCCGACACCGTCGAGCTGAAGTTCCAGAAGGGCGCCATCGCCGCGACCCTGCCAAAAGGTACGCTCAAGGCTATCTGAGTTACCGGTTTTATTTTTCCAGTCGGGGCGCGCAACGCGCCCCGCGTCTTGAACGGGCGGCGTGATGCTGAACAAATACCCTCTGTGGAAATACGCACTGATCTTGCTAGTACTGGCGATCGGTTTTATTTATTCCGCTCCCAACCTCTACCCGGATGACCCGGCGGTGCAAGTCAGTGGTGCCAGTTCGGCGCTGCAGGTAAGCCAGGCCGACCTCGATCGCGTCACCAAGGCGCTGACCGATGCCGGTATCACCGTCAAGGGCGGCAGCCTGGGTGAGAAGGGCAGTGCGCTGATTCGCCTGACCAATCAGGAAGACCAGCTTCCAGCCAAGGATGTAGTGCGCAAGGCACTGGGCGATGATTACGTCGTGGCCCTGAACCTGGCACAAACCACTCCGCAATGGCTGCGCAACCTGGGTGCAAGCCCGATGAAACTGGGCCTGGACCTGTCCGGTGGTGTGCACTTCCTGTTGGAAGTGGACATGGACAAGGCCATGAGCGCCCGCATGAAGGTCTATGAAGGCGAGGTCAAAACCCTCCTGCGCAAAGAGCGCATCCGCTACCGCAGCCTGCCTCAGCAGGATGGCGGCATCATGCTGGGCTTCTCTGACGATGCAACCCGCGAGCAGGCACGTGCCCTGATCCGCAAGAATTTCAGTGATTTCGACCTGACCGCCACCGAGCGTAATGACCTCGCTGTGCTGCGTCTGGCGCTGACTCAGGCGAAAGTCGCCGAGATCCGTGAATACTCGATCAAGCAGAACCTGACCACCGTCCGCAACCGTGTCAACGAGCTGGGCGTGGCCGAGCCGCTGGTTCAGCGCCAAGGCGCCAACCGTATCGTGGTCGAGCTGCCAGGCGTGCAGGACACTGCCGAAGCCAAGCGTATCCTCGGCAAGACGGCCAACCTGGAGTTCCGCTTCGGTGCCGAGCCGGGTGCGTCCAAGGCGACCACCGAGGTCTTCGAATTCCGTGAGGGCGGCCGTTCCGCCCCGGTCGAGCGTGGCCTGATCATCACCGGTGACCAGGTCACCGACGCCCAGGCCAGCTTCGACGAGCATGGCCGTCCGCAAGTGAACATCCGCCTGGATGGCCACGGCGGCGAGCTGATGAGCCGCGCCACGCGCAGCAACGTCGGCCGCAGCATGGCGGTGATCTTCATCGAGCAGAAGCCCGTCACTCGCTACGTCAAGCAGACGGTCGACGGCGTCGAGAAGGAAGTGCCGGTACAGAGCTTCCAGGAAGAGAAAAAGATCATCAGCCTGGCGACCATCCAGTCGCCACTGGGCAGCCAGTTCCGTATCACCGGCCTGAATGGCCAGGGCGAATCGTCCGAGCTGGCGCTGCTGCTGCGTGCCGGTGGTCTGGCCGCGCCGATGTACTTCGCTGAAGAACGTACCATTGGCCCAAGCCTGGGTGCGGACAACATCACCAAGGGTATCGATGCTTCGCTGTGGGGCATGCTGTTCGTCTCGCTGTTCATCATCGCCATCTACCGCGGCTTCGGCGTGATCGCCACCGTCGCCCTGGCGGGCAACATGGTGCTGCTGCTGGCGCTGATGTCGCTGCTGGGTGCAACCCTGACCCTGCCGGGTATTGCCGGTATCGTGTTGACCATGGGTATGGCGGTAGACGCCAACGTGCTGATCTTCTCGCGTATCCGTGAGGAGCTCAAAGCCGGCATGTCGGTGCAGCGCGCCATTCACGAAGGTTTCAACCGCGCCTATACCGCGATCATCGACGCCAACCTGACCAGCCTGCTGGTCGGCGGCATCCTGTTCGCCATGGGTACCGGCCCGGTCAAGGGCTTTGCGGTCACCATGTCCCTCGGGATTTTCACCTCGATGTTCACCGCCGTCATGGTGACCCGCGCTATGGTCAACCTGACCTGTGGCGGGCGTGACATCAAGAAGCTGTGGGTTTGAGGGAGCTGCGATGAAAACCATCAACTTCATGGGCGTGCGCAATGTCGCGTTCGCCATCACTGTGCTCCTTACCGTCCTGGCGTTGTTCAGCTGGTGGCAGAAGGGCCTGAACTTCGGCTTGGATTTCACCGGCGGTACGCTGATCGAGCTGACCTACGAGCGCCCGGCCGACCTCAAGGCGGTACGTGCCGAGCTGGTCGAGTCCGGTTTCCACGAGGCTGTGGTGCAGAGCTTCGGCGCTACCACCGACCTGCTGGTGCGTATGCCGGGCGATGACCCGCAGCTGGGCAGCAAGGTTGCCGAGGCGCTGCAGAAGGCCGGCGGCGACAACCCGGCCACGCTCAAGCGCGTCGAGTTCGTTGGCCCGCAGGTGGGTGAAGAGCTGCGTGACCAGGGTGGCATGGGCATGCTCCTGGCCCTGGGCGGCATCCTTATCTACCTGGCCTTCCGCTTCCAGTGGAAATTCGCCGTGGGTGCGATTGTCTCGCTGATCCACGACGTGGTGGTGACGCTGGGTATTCTGTCGTTCTTCCAGATTACCTTCGACCTGACGGTATTGGCGGCGGTGCTGGCGATCATCGGTTACTCGCTCAACGACACCATCGTCGTATTCGACCGGGTGCGTGAGAACTTCCGCGTGATGCGCAAGGCGTCGCTGATCGAGAACATCAACGTCTCGACCACCCAGACCCTGCTCCGTACCATCGCCACCTCGGTGTCGACCTTGCTGGCCATCGCTGCGCTGCTGTTCTTTGGTGGTGACAACCTGTTCGGCTTCTCGCTGGCGCTGTTCATTGGCGTCATGGCCGGTACCTACTCGTCGATCTACATCGCCAACGTGGTACTGATCTGGCTGAACTTGAACAGCGAAGACCTGATTCCGCCAGCCAAGGCTGAGGGTGTGGACGAGCGTCCGTAAGGGCTTTTCCTACGCCGTTTGGCGAATCAAGAGGCGCGAGTATTGAACTCGCGCCTTTTTTTTTGCTCCAAGGCAGGGAGAAGGCGGGCCAAGTCCCGCGGGTATGATCAGGAGGTTCACGTGAATAAATCAATGCTGGTGGGTGCGGTGCTGGGTGCTGTCGGTGTAACTGCCGGAGGTGCTGTGGCGACCTACAGCTTGGTGAACAAAGGGCCTGAGTACGCCCAGGTCACCGACGTGCAGCCAATCAAGCAGCAAGTGAAGACGCCGCGTGAAGTCTGCAAGGACGTCACCGTGACGCGTCAGGCGCCGGTCAAGGACCAGCACCAGATCGCAGGTACGGTGGTGGGTGCCCTGGCCGGCGGCCTGCTGGGTAACCAGATCGGCGGCGGTACCGGCAAGAAGATCGCCACCGTGGCCGGTGCGGTCGGTGGTGGTTATGCCGGTAACAAGGTGCAGGAAGGCATGCAAGAGCGTGATACCTACACCACGACGCAAACCCGCTGCAACACAGTCCACGACATCAGCGACAAGGTCGTTGGGTATAACGTGAAGTACACCATTGGTGATCAGGTAGGGCAGGTGAAGATGGACCACGAGCCTGGCTCGACCATTCCCGTGGACAAGAATGGCAAGCTGATCCTCAGCGAGAATCAGGCCGGGCAGTGATCGCCATCTGCTGAAATCCGTTGTATCTGAAATCCCTTGTAGGAGCAGCCTTGTGCTCGGAAGAGGCCAGTGAAAACACCCTAGATCTACTGTGTTTTCACCGGCCTCTTCGCAGCACAAGGCTGCTCCTACATCACTGGGTGAGCGGTTAGCAGCTTGCGAAGCCGTACGCGGTCCGGCTTGCCGGTGGGGGTCAGCGGTATTCGCTCGAGTACTGTGACGCTGGCATTGATCCCCAGTCGGTCCAGCCCCCCGCTCAGCTCATTCAACCGCTCCTGGGCGTCAGCGATGTTGGCTTGAACCACCACCTGGGCGCGTCGACGATCCTGCTCGTCAATCAGCATCACCACCCGTTCGAATTTCATGGCCTGTGCAATCTGCGCTTCGAGGGCCGGTGCGAACTGGGTGCCTTGTTTCGTCAGCAGGGCATCGGTCGAACGCCCCATGGGCATCAGGCTTCCGTCGGGCAGGCGCCGGGCGATATCGCCGGTGGCGTAGGCTTGGTCCTCGCAGGGCATGGGGGGAGGTGGGAAGTACCCCGAGCCGCGGTGTGCGGAGCGCGCGATGATTTCGCCGACCTCCGGTTGCGCAGGGTCCAACGCTTTCAATGTGACCTCGACATCACCCACCGGGCGCATGCCGCAACCCACTTGCAGCCCAGGCGCGAAGTTGGCCAGGACCATGCCAAATTCCGTCGAACCATAGATCCGCTTCAGGTGCACACCTAAGTGGCGTTCGCACTCCAGCACCACATGGTCATCCAGGTAGGCCCCACCACAGAATGGTTTGCTCAGTGCCGGCAGGCGAATGCCGCGGCTTTGCGCGGCCTGGGCCAGCGCCAGGTACTGTGACGGCAACGCGCTCATCACGCTGATGCGTTGTTCGTGCAGGGTTTGCAGGGTGTTCTCGACCTGGGTGGCATCGCCCAGGTACAGCGTGGCGCCGGTCAGCAAGGCCGGGAACACATGCAGGTCCACCGCATGCCCGCCATCGAGAGTGTGAATGCTGAGGTAGCGGGCGCTGGCATCGAGGCCGGCGCTATCGACCCAGTGCATGATTTCCCGGTACAGCCTGTCCTGGCGCCACAGTGCCAGTTTGGGTGCCCCGGTGCTGCCGGACGTTTCCTGCATGCGCATTAAGCCGGCGCAGTCACGCCAGGCGGGTGTCTTGAGGTTGACGGGTGTCGGCGAGTGCAGGGTAAAGCCAGGGATGCCCAGGCCCGCCGGCACGATGCCGGCTTCGGTCACCAGCAGGGCGGCACCGACCTGGCCTAGACGCATGGCGCGTTGGTGGATGCTGCTGGCCACGCTTACAGGGCAATGAATCAGCCCCAGGCTGGCCATGGCGAACAACAGCGCGACATAACCGCTACTGTTGCCCAGTTGGGTGGCAACCACGTCGCCTTCGCGCAGGCCTGCGGCGTGCAGCCTGGCGCGCAATTGATCGATGTCATGCAGCAGTTCGCCGTAGCTGCGGGTCTTGCCATGGCTATCGACGATCGCCGGGTGGTCGCGATGGCGTGCAACCATGCTAAAGAACTGTTGCTGGAACATGCAGGGGTCTCCTTGGGGGGCAGCCGAACTACAGCTTCAGGTGTCTTCCCTTGCCGTCCATGTGCAAAGCGGTGCAGCCTGCCGGATGCAGGCTGGTGCCACGCTAGTTAATAGGCTGCGCGCGCCGCCTGGTACCTCCCAGAACAGGGAGGTTGTGGTGCGACTGGCAGTTTTATTACTGTCTTCGACCGCCTGTGTCGGGTGGGTAACTCGTCGGCGGGCACTATTCGCACGTTGATTTCAAAGTGCCACGTAATTATCTTATCGACCCACCTGAATGAGGGAGTCGATATTCCCTCGCGTGTCGTCTCGCCATGAGACCACCGTCAAACGGTGCCTACGAGGAAGGGAATGGCCCTACTGGTAATGGATGAGCTGCTGAAACTCGGCGAAATGGAGCGCTTTGAGGACTGGCTGGCTCACCTGAAACTCCTGACCCGCAAGCTGGGTTACTCGAACTTTCTGATCGGCCTCAAACCTGCCCCCACGGACGCTTGTCAGCAGGTGCTGATCTACAGTGATTACCCCGATGCCTGGCGTACGCGTTACGACGCCGAATCTTACGCGGCAGTCGACCCCGTCGTTCAGCACTGCCTGAGCGCCAACCGGCCACTGCTGTGGAACCGCGAGAACTATCGGGGGCCCTCAGAATCGGAATTCTTCGAAGAAGCCGCAGCGCACGGGTTGCAGCAAGGGCTGGCGCTGCCGCTGCATGGCCCGCGGGGCGAGGCGGGCATGCTGTGCCTCAAGCCGGATGAGAGCGGCGAGCAGGCGACTGCTGCGATGATCCAGTCCTTGCCCATGGCAACCCTGCTGCGCGATTACGCGATGGAAGGGATGCTCCGGGCGCGCATTGAATGCTCGGAACCTGTGCACCTGACCACCCGGGAGAAAGAGGTGCTGCAGTGGAGCGCGGCGGGCAAGACTACCTGGGAAATCTCGATGATCTTGTCGTGCACGACCTCGGCCATCGACTTCCACTTCAAGAACATCCGCCGCAAGTTCCAGGTCAGCTCACGCCAGATGGCGGTGCTCAAGGCCATCCAGCAGAAGTCGATCACGCCCTGAGTATCACTGTGGGCGTTGGGCCAGGTCGCTCTCCTCGAGACGGCCGCTGAGGTACAGGCGCAGCAGAATGTACACCGGCGCAGGCACTTGGCTGGTGCATTCGATGCGGCTGGCACAGGCCTGGCTGATGCCAAAGCGCGACCAGAACTCGGTCTGGCTCTGCTTGAGGCCCAGGCGCAGGCTGATGGCTTGATGGGCGACCTCGCGTACGGCGGAGGTATTGAGTAGCTTCATCCGGAATCCATCCTGCAAAAGCCGAAAAATTAACAAGCCCGAGTAACTTCGGCCACCTCCCAAATTAGGTAGGATTTTATTTATTCAGCGTGAATATACCGTGGGCGGCAACTCCAACCCCTGCCGGTATTTGCCCCTATGCTTATCTCCATTGATCGCCGCACTAACATCGACCCACAAGCGCTGAATGCGATGCACAAACTTCGGGCGCGTATTTTCAAGGTTAAAAAGATGTGGGACATCCCACTGATCAACGACATGGAAATCGACGGGTATGATGCGCTCGACCCCTATTACATGATCATCAACCGCGAGGACGAGGCGGGTTATGTGTGTGGCTGCTGGCGCATACTGCCGACGACCGGCCCTAACATGCTGGCGCACACCTTCCCAGAGCTGCTGCATGGGCACCCAGCGCCGTGCTCCGACGCGATCTGGGAGCTGAGCCGCTTCGCCATCGAGCTGCCGGACGGCAACCGGTTCGGCTTCTCCCAAGGCACCACGCAAGCGATTCATGCCATCGTCAACTATGCCATCAGTTGTGAGGTGAAGCAGTTCGTCACGGTGACCACGGTGGGCGTGGAGAAGATGTTGATTCGCCTGGGCTTGGATATCAGTCGTTTCGGTCCGGCATTGCAAATTGGCGTTGAACGCGCGGTGGCACTGCGCATTGAATTGAATGATAAAACCACGGCGGCCTTGGAAGCGGCAATCAATAGCAACTGCCATTGAATAGACGCCGGGTGTATTCACGCTGACTTGCCATCAAGTTGTATGACCTTCGCCATGCACAGCACACTTATAGCGCCCATAAAAAAAGCACCCCGAGGGGTGCTTTTCTAATACAGCCAGCGCTTAGCGCTTCATGCTCTCTGGCAGGTGCGGCTGAATAGCCGTCAGTACTGCTTTGAAGCACTTGATGTTGCCGGCGACGATGTGGCCTTTGTCGAGGAAGTCGTGGCCACCGTTGAAGTCGCTTACCAGGCCGCCTGCTTCTTGAATCAGCAGTACGCCTGCAGCCATGTCCCACTCGGCCAGGCCCGACTCCCAGAAGGCATCGAAGCGGCCGGCGGCGACGTAGGCCAAGTCCAGGCTGGCGGAACCTGCGCGGCGGATGCCGGCGGTCTGGCCAGTCAGGGCGCGGAACATGCCCAGGTAGTTGTCCAGGTCGGCCATTTGGTTGTCACGGAACGGGAAGCCGGTACCCAGCAGGGCGCCTTCCAGGCTGGTGCGCGAGCTGACGCGCAGGCGACGGCCATTGAGCTGGGCGCCACGGCCACGGCTGGCGGTGAATTCTTCCTGGCGAACCGGGTCGAGTACCACGGCGTGCTCGAGGCGACCACGGTATTTGCAGGCGATGCTGACGGCGAAGTGAGGGATGCCGCGCAGGAAGTTGGTGGTGCCGTCCAGCGGATCGATGATCCACAGGTAGTCCTTGCCTTCTTCGCCGGTGCCCGCGTGCATGCCGGTCTCTTCACCCTGAATGGAGTGGTTCGGGTAGGCTTTGCGCAGGGCGTCGACGATTTTCTGCTCGGCGGCGCGATCGACTTCGGAAACGTAGTCCTTGGCCTCTTTCTCATCGACCTTGATGCTATCCAGGCGTTCGATGGAGCGGAAAATCAGTTCACTGGCGCTGCGAGCGGCGCGCAGGGCGATATTCAGCATAGGCTGCATGGGCGGGTCACCTGGAGATGTTAAAGAAGAAAGCCGATCATTCTAGCAGAAATCTTTGACGGCAGAAGTGTCACATTTGCTTTCATGGCGTTACGTCCGTCGGTTCTGTAAGATCGAAGGCCCTGATATCAGCCTCTGAGAGCACAACACCGTGCTGCAAAATATTCGTGTTGTTCTGGTCAATACCAGCCACCCCGGCAACATCGGCGGCGCTGCACGTGCCATGAAAAACATGGGCTTGTCGCGCCTGGTGCTGGTGCAGCCGAAAGAGTTCCCTGCGGCCGAAGCCAGTGCACGTGCCTCCGGTGCCGACGATGTGCTGAGCAATGCCCAGGTCGTCGACAGCCTTGAGCAGGCGTTGGTCGGCTGTAACCTGGTCATGGGCACCAGTGCCCGCGAGCGCAGTATCCCCTGGCCGCTGATCGGCCCTCGCGAATGCGGGGCCAAGGCCGTGGAGCATGCGCTGGGCGGCGAGGAGATCGCCTTGGTGTTCGGGCGTGAACACGCCGGCCTGACCAACGAAGAACTGCAGCGATGTCACTTCCACGTGCACATTCCCTCGAACCCCGACTTCAGCTCGCTGAATCTGGCCGCCGCTGTTCAGGTGCTCTCTTATGAGGTGCGCATGGCTTGGCTGGCGGCCGAGGATGCACCGGCTAAAGTCGAGAAGGTCGACGCCAGCGAGCTGGCGACCATGGACGAAATGGAGCTGTTCTATGACCACCTGGAAAAGACCTTGGTGGACATCGGCTTCCTAGACCCCGAGAAGCCCAAGCACCTGATGGCGCGCCTGCGCCGGCTGTACGGGCGAAGCTCGGTCGAGCGTCCGGAAATGAGCATTTTGCGCGGCATCCTCACCGAGACCCAGAAAGTGGCTCGGGGCGAACCGCATAAAAGGAAGGGATGACAGATGTTCGAACGTCTGCGTGAAGATATTCAAAGCGTATTCCACCGTGACCCCGCCGCGCGCAATGCCTTCGAGGTACTGACCTGCTACCCGGGCATGCACGCCATCTGGCTGCACCGGCTGGGTAATGCGCTGTGGAAACGTGATTTCAAATGGCTGGCCCGGCTGGTGTCGAACTTCGGCCGCTGGATGACCGGGATCGAGATCCACCCCGGCGCCACCATCGGCCGCCGCTTCTTCATTGACCACGGCATGGGCATTGTCATCGGCGAGACTGCTGAGATTGGCGACGATGTCACCCTTTACCAGGGCGTCACCCTGGGCGGCACCAGCTGGAACAAAGGCAAGCGCCACCCAACCCTGGAAAACGGCGTGGTGGTAGGAGCGGGGGCCAAGGTACTGGGGCCGTTCACTGTCGGCGCCGGGGCCAAGATCGGCTCCAATGCGGTGGTGACCAAGGCTGTGCCGGCGGGGGCGACTGCCGTCGGTATCCCAGGGCGTATTATCGTCAAGAGCGAAGAGACCGAAGTCGAAGCCCGGCGCAAAGCCATGGCCGAGAAGATCGGCTTCGATGCCTACGGCGTCAGTGGCGACATGCCTGACCCGGTCGCGCGTGCCATCGGCCAGATGCTCGACCACCTGCAAGCGGTCGATGAACGCCTGGAGGGCATGTGCGGTGCCCTGACCAAAATGGGTAGCGACTACTGCGCCAAGGAGTTGCCGGCGCTGCCGGAAGATGACTTCACCGAAGTTGCCCAGGTCGCCCAGCGCGACACTCAGTCGCATTGATCGCGCCGCGCTGAAATCATAGTGACATACGGGGCGTGTGCGCACGCCCCTCGTCTGCTACAATCGCGGCCGCCTCCCGATGCAAAACCCGACTAAAGCAGTAGGTCTTATAGTTGACTTAAATGCTCGGGAATCGCATACTCGCTCACATCCTGTAACTCCCGTGGTACCCAATAGCCATGCGACTGACTACCAAAGGCCGATACGCCGTGACAGCCATGCTTGACCTGGCGTTGCACGCGCAGCATGGGCCGGTGTCTTTGGCCGACATTTCCGAGCGCCAGGGCATTTCCCTCTCTTATCTGGAGCAGCTGTTCGCCAAGCTGCGCCGCAGCAGCCTGGTATCCAGTGTGCGCGGTCCAGGCGGTGGCTATCAGCTGTCGCGGGGCATGGAAACCATCCAGGTGGCCCAGGTCATCGACGCGGTCAACGAATCGGTCGATGCCACCCGTTGCCAAGGCCTTGGGGATTGCCATGCCGGTGACACCTGCCTGACCCACCACTTGTGGTGCGATCTCAGCCAGCAGATCCATGAATTCCTCAGCGGCATCAGCCTGGCCGACCTCGTCAAGCGCCGTGAGGTGCAGGAAGTCGCCCAGCGCCAGGACCTGCGTCGTGTCGCAGGCCGATCCGCCCAGTTGGACAAGATTGAGACGTCCGCCGTCGACTGACCGTTATGACAGCGACGAGCGACGCCACCGCCTGATAGGAGATATCCATGAAGTTGCCGATCTACCTCGATTACTCCGCGACCACCCCGGTCGATCCCCGCGTCGCCCAGAAGATGGCTGACTGCCTGCTGGTCGACGGGAACTTCGGTAACCCGGCTTCGCGCTCCCACGTATTCGGCTGGAAAGCCGAAGAAGCGGTCGAGAACGGTCGTCGCCAGGTCGCCGAGCTGATCAACGCCGATCCGCGCGAAATCGTCTGGACCAGCGGTGCCACCGAGTCCGACAACCTCGCACTCAAAGGTGTCGCGCACTTCTATCAGACCAAGGGCAAGCACATCATCACCTCCAAGATCGAGCACAAGGCGGTCCTGGATACCGCTCGCCAGCTCGAGCGTGAAGGTTTCGAAGTCACCTACCTTGAGCCAGGCGAAGACGGCATCGTCACCCCGGCCATGGTCGAAGCCGTGCTGCGCGACGACACCATTCTGGTCTCGCTGATGCACGTCAACAACGAAGTCGGCTCGATCAACGACATCGCCGCCATCGGTGAGCTGACCCGCGCCCGCGGCGTGCTGTTCCACGTCGATGCCGCCCAGTCGGCCGGCAAGGTCGAAATCGACTTGCAAAAGCTGAAAGTCGACCTGATGTCGTTCTCGGCGCACAAGGTCTATGGCCCTAAAGGTATCGGCGCGCTGTACGTCAGCCGCAAGCCGCGTGTGCGTCTGGAAGCGATCATCCACGGTGGTGGCCATGAGCGCGGCATGCGTTCGGGCACCTTGCCGACTCACCAGATCGTCGGCATGGGCGAAGCCTTCGCCATTGCCAAGCAGGAAATGGCCAGCGAGAACGCTCGCATCAAGGCCCTGAGCGACCGCTTCTTCAAGCAGGTCTCGGACCTTGAAGAGCTGTACGTCAACGGCAGCCAGACTGCCCGCGTACCGCACAACCTGAACCTGAGCTTCAACTATGTCGAAGGCGAGTCGCTGCTGATGTCCCTGAAAGACATCGCCGTATCGTCCGGTTCGGCCTGTACCTCCGCTTCGCTCGAGCCGTCGTATGTACTGCGCGCTCTGGGCCGTAACGACGAGCTGGCGCACAGCTCGATCCGCTTCTCCTTCGGCCGCTTCACCACCGAAGAAGAAGTCGACTACGCCGCGCAGAAAGTCTGCGAGGCCGTTAACAAACTGCGTGAGCTGTCGCCGCTGTGGGACATGTACAAAGACGGCGTTGACATCTCCAAGATCGAGTGGGCCGCCCACTAAGCAGTCGCCGGCAAGAGCGGCTCCCTGATGAGGAAGGAATTGCACCATGGCATACAGTGAAAAGGTCATCGACCACTACGAAAACCCGCGCAACGTCGGCAAGATGAATGCCGAAGACCCGGACGTCGGTACCGGCATGGTCGGCGCGCCGGCCTGCGGTGACGTGATGCGCCTGCAGATCAAGGTCAACGAGCAGGGCGTCATCGAAGACGCTAAGTTCAAGACCTACGGCTGCGGTTCGGCTATCGCTTCCAGCTCCCTCGCCACCGAGTGGATGAAGGGCAAGACCCTGGACGAAGCCGAAACCAT
This sequence comes from Pseudomonas sp. SWRI50, assembly GCF_014269095.1. Lineage (NCBI taxonomy): Bacteria > Pseudomonadati > Pseudomonadota > Gammaproteobacteria > Pseudomonadales > Pseudomonadaceae > Pseudomonas > Pseudomonas sp. SWRI50. The sequence goes on from NZ_JABWRW010000001.1 coordinate 43,163, forward strand.
CAAGAACACCCAGCTGGCTGAAGAACTGGCGTTGCCGCCGGTCAAGATCCACTGCTCGGTACTCGCCGAGGATGCCATCAAGGCAGCCGTTCGCGATTACAAGCAGAAGAAAGGCTTGATCTAAGTCGCCTGTTGCGAGGTAAGGAGTTCTGATGGCTATCAGCATGACAGAAGCCGCCGCCAACCACGTGCGGCGTTCCCTGGAAGGGCGCGGCAAGGGTGAAGGCATTCGCCTGGCCGTACGCACCACCGGCTGCTCGGGCCTGGCCTATGTGCTGGAGTTCGTCGACGAAGTGGCGGGCGAAGACCAGGTATTCGAGAACCACGGCGTGAAGGTCATCATCGACCCGAAAAGCCTGGTGTACCTCGATGGCACCGAGCTCGACTTCGTCAAAGAAGGGTTGAACGAAGGCTTCAAGTTCAACAACCCCAACGTGCGCGGTGAGTGTGGCTGCGGCGAAAGCTTCAACGTCTGAGGCTGGCTGTGGGTACTCCTTGTCATTACGCTCTGTTTGATCTCCAGCCGTGCTTCCGGCTGGACCTCGACAAGCTGGCCACTCGCTACCGCGAGCTGGCCCGCGAGGTCCATCCTGACCGTTTTGCCGACGCTTCCGAGCGCGAGCAGCGGGTAGCCCTGGAGAAGTCCGCGGCCCTCAACGACGCCTACCAGACGCTGCGCAGTGCGCCGCGCCGAGCCCGCTACTTGCTGGCAATCGGTGGCCACGAAGTGCCCCAGGAAGTCACGGTCCATGACCCCGACTTCCTGCTGCAGCAGATGCAGTGGCGCGAAGAGCTCGAAGAGCTGCAGGACGAAGCCGACCTCGATGGTGTTGCTGTGTTCAAGAAGCGCCTGAAGGGTGCGCAGGACACGCTGAACGAGGATTTCGCCGCCTGCTGGGATGTGCCTGCCGAGCGCGAGAAGGCCGAACGCCTGATGCGCCGCATGCAGTTCCTCGACAAGCTCGCCCAAGAAGTGCGCCAACTGGAAGAGCGCCTCGACGATTAACCCGGCGTTGCCCGTGATGACGCCTAAGGTATTCAGATAAGCATGGCCCTACTGCAGATCGCCGAACCCGGTCAAAGCCCTCAGCCGCACCAGCGCCGCCTGGCGGTGGGTATCGACCTGGGTACCACCAATTCTCTGGTCGCTGCCGTTCGCAGCGGTCGCAGCGAGCCCCTGCCGGATGTGCAGGGTAATGTCATTTTGCCGTCTGCGGTGCGCTACCTCGAAGGGCGCAGCGAAGTCGGGCAGGCTGCGCGCGATGCCGCTTCCAGCGACCCTTTGAACACCGTGCTGTCGGTAAAGCGCCTGATGGGGCGCGGCCTGGCCGACGTCAAGCAGTTGGGCGAGCAGCTGCCGTACCGCTTCATTGGCGGTGAGTCGCACATGCCGTTCATCGATACCGTCCAAGGGCCGAAAAGCCCGGTGGAGGTGTCGGCCGACATCCTCAAGGTGCTGCGCGAGCGCGCCGAGCAAACCCTCGGTGGCGACTTGGTGGGGGCGGTGATCACCGTGCCAGCCTATTTCGACGACGCCCAGCGCCAAGCGACCAAGGATGCCGCGCGCCTGGCCGGCCTCAATGTGTTGCGCCTGCTCAACGAGCCGACCGCAGCGGCCGTGGCCTATGGCCTGGACCAAAACGCCGAAGGCGTGGTGGCCATCTATGACCTGGGTGGCGGCACGTTCGATATCTCCATCCTGCGCCTGACGGCCGGCGTCTTCGAAGTGCTGGCCACCGGCGGCGACACCGCCCTGGGCGGCGATGATTTCGACCACGCGATTGCCGGTTGGATCATTGAACAGGCTGGGCTGTCTTCCGACCTCGACCCGGGTACTCAGCGCCAGTTGCTGCAGGCCGCCTGCGCCGCCAAGGAAGCCCTGACCGACGCCGACGTGGTCAGCGTCAGCCACGGTGCCTGGCAGGGTGAGCTCAGCCGGGCCGCCTTCGATGCCATGATCGAGCCGCTGATCGCTCGCAGCCTCAAAGCCTGCCGCCGCGCCGTGCGCGACAGCGGTGTCGAGCTGGAAGAGGTGGGTGCAGTGGTCATGGTCGGTGGTTCGACCCGCGTTCCACGCGTGCGTGACGCTGTTGGCACACTGTTCGGCCGTACCCCATTGACCTCGATCGACCCTGACCAGGTGGTGGCCATCGGTGCTGCCATTCAGGCCGACACCCTGGCTGGCAACCGCCGTGAAGGTGGCGAGTTGCTGCTGCTCGACGTCATCCCACTGTCCCTGGGCCTTGAGACCATGGGCGGGTTGATGGAGAAGGTGATCCCGCGCAACACCACCATTCCGGTGGCGCGTGCGCAAGAGTTCACCACCTATAAAGATGGCCAGTCGGCCATGATGATTCACGTCCTGCAAGGCGAGCGCGAGCTGATCAGCGACTGCCGCTCGCTGGCGCGCTTCGAGCTGCGCGGCATCCCGGCCATGGTCGCCGGTGCGGCGAAAATCCGCGTGACCTTCCAGGTCGATGCCGATGGCCTGCTCAGCGTCGCTGCCCGCGAACTGGGCTCGGGCGTCGAAGCCAGCATTCAGGTCAAGCCGTCCTACGGCCTGACCGACGGCGAGATCGCCCGCATGCTCAAGGATTCGTTCGAGCACGCAGGCAGCGACAAGCAGGCCCGTCAGCTGCGTGAACACCAGGTTGACGGTGAGCGCCTGCTCGAAGCAGTACAGGGCGCCCTGGACGCCGATGGCGAGCGCCTGCTCAGCAGCGAAGAGCGCGAAGCCATCGAATTCCAGATGCAAGAACTACGTGATTTGCTGACCGGCACCGATGGCCCCGCCATCGAGCAACAGACCAAGCGTCTGTCGCAGGTGACCGATGCATTTGCCGCCCGTCGCCTTGATTCGACGGTCAAAGCCGCACTGGCCGGGCGCAACCTGAATGAGATCGAGGAGTAACCGATGCCGCTGGTGACATTCCTGCCGCACGAGAAGTTTTGCCCGGAAGGGCTGACCGTGGAGGTCGAGCCTGGGACCAACATCCTGGAGCTGGCCCACGAGCATCACATCGAAATGGAAAGCGCTTGCGGTGGGGTCAAGGCTTGCACCACCTGTCACTGTATTGTTCGCAAAGGTTTCGATTCGCTGGAAGAAGCGGACGAGCTGGAAGAGGACATGCTGGACAAGGCCTGGGGCCTGGAAGCCCAGTCGCGCCTCGGCTGCCAGGTGGTCGTCGCCGACCAGGACCTGACCATCGAGATCCCCAAGTATTCGCTTAACCACGCTGCTGAAGCGCCCCACTGAGGATTTTTGCATGAGTCTGAAATGGGTTGATGTACTTGAGATCGCCATCCAGCTTGCAGAAAGCAAGCCGGACGTCGATCCTCGTTATGTGAATTTCGTCGATCTGCACCGCTGGGTGCTGGCATTGCCAGAGTTCAGCGACGATCCGTCACGCGGCGGTGAGAAAGTGCTCGAGGCCATCCAGGCGGCCTGGATTGATGAAGCCGACTAAGCGCGTCGCTGCAGGTTAGGCAATCCCCTGAAACCCGCGTATAATTCGCGGGTTTAATTTTTCGCAACACTCATATTTCTGGAGTTTTCCATGGCTGTTCAACGTACTTTCTCGATCATCAAGCCTGACGCCGTTGCCAAAAACGTCATCGGCAAGATCACCACTCGCTTCGAAGAAGCTGGCCTGAAAATCGTTGCCTCGAAAATCAAGCAACTGTCCAAAGCCGAAGCCGAAGGCTTCTACGCTGAGCACAGCGAGCGCGGCTTCTTCGGCGACCTGGTTGCCTTCATGACTTCCGGCCCGGTTGTTGTTCAGGTTCTGGAAGGCGAAAACGCCATCGCTCTGAACCGTGAGCTGATGGGCGCTACCAACCCTAAAGAAGCTGCTGCCGGCACCATCCGTGCTGACTTCGCCGAGTCGATCGACGCCAACGCCGTTCACGGTTCGGACTCCGAAGCTGCTGCTGCTCGCGAAATCGCTTACTTCTTCGCTGCTACCGAGGTAACCACTCGCTAAGCGAAAGCTTACGGGTGAGGGTGAATCCATGACGACATCTACTGGCAAAATCAACCTGTTGGGCCTGACCCAGCCGGAAATGGAACAATTCTTCGACTCTATAGGGGAGAAGCGCTTCCGTGCCGGCCAGGTGATGAAATGGATTCACCATTTTGGCGTCGATGATTTCGCCGCCATGACGAACGTCGGCAAGGCCTTGCGCGAAAAGCTCGAGGCTGTTGCCGAAATTCGCCCACCGGAAGTGGTCAGTGAAGACATTTCCGCCGACGGCACCCGTAAATGGGTGATCCGCGTTGCCTCTGGCAGCTGCGTCGAGACCGTCTACATTCCTACCGACGACCGCGGCACGCTGTGCGTATCGTCGCAAGCCGGCTGCGCCCTGGACTGCAGTTTCTGCTCCACCGGCAAGCAAGGCTTCAACAGCAACCTCACCGCCGCCGAAGTGATTGGCCAGGTGTGGCTTGCCAACAAATCTTTCGGGACCGTCCCGGCCAAAGTCGACCGCGCGATTACCAACGTGGTCATGATGGGCATGGGCGAGCCTTTGCTGAACTTCGACAATGTCATCGCCGCCATGAAGATCATGATGGATGATCTGGGCTATGGCATTTCCAAGCGTCGCGTCACCTTGTCCACCTCGGGCGTGGTGCCGATGATTGACGAACTGGCCAAGCACATCGACGTGTCGCTGGCCCTGTCGCTGCACGCGCCGAACGACGAGCTGCGTAACCAGCTGGTGCCGATCAACAAGAAGTACCCGCTGAAGGTGCTGCTGGAGTCGTGCATGGGCTACATGGCCACCCTGGGTGGCAAGCGCGTGTTGACGGTTGAGTACACCCTGCTCAAGGACGTCAACGACCAGCCTGAACATGCCGCGCAGATGATCGAACTGCTGCGCGACGTGCCGTGCAAGATCAACCTGATCCCGTTCAACCCGTTCCCGCATTCCGGTTACGAGCGGCCGAGCAACAACGCCATCCGCCGCTTCCAGGACCTGCTCCACCACGGTGGTTTCAACGTCACAACCCGTACCACCCGTGGCGAAGACATCGACGCCGCCTGTGGTCAGCTGGTCGGCCAGGTCAACGACCGCACCCGCCGCAGTGAGCGCTACATCGCTGTGCGCCAGCTCTCTGCCGACGCCGAGCTGCAAGACAGCGCCGCGCGCCACTGACCGAGAACTCGCCATGACCCTGCGCGCCGCGCTGTCGATCCTTGCGCTTTTGCTGCTGGCCGGCTGCGTGTCGGGCGGCGCAGGTGACCCGCTGGCCAGCCGCCAAGGGCGGCAAGAGGCGGGCAGGGCGTATGTGCAGTTGGGGCTTGGCTATTTGCAACAAGGCTTGACCGAACAGGCCAAGGCCCCGCTGGGCAAGGCGCTTGCCCTGGACGCCAGCGATGCCGGCGCGCATGCGGCGCTGGCGCTGGTGTTTCAGGCTGAAGGTGAGCCGGCCCTGGCCGAGCAGCACTTTCAAAAAGCCCTGCAGGCACGCCCTGGCGACACGCGAATTCGCAACAACTACGGCAGTTTCCTTTATGCTCAGGGGCGATTTGCCGAGGCCAAGCAGATGTTTCGCCTGGCCAGTGCCGATACCCTGTATCCTGAACGCTCACGCGTGTACGAGAACCTTGGCTTGACCGCCCTGAAGCTCGAGCGTCGAGACCAGGCGCACGCCTATCTGCTCAAAGCGTTGCAACTCAACCCACGGCAACCCAAGGCGTTGCTGGAAATGGCTGAGTTGTCCTACGAAAACAGGCATTATGTGCCGTCCCTGGACTACTACGATCGTTTCAGCCAGTTGAGCGACCACGACGCCCGTAGCCTCCTGCTGGGCAGCCGCCTTGCCCGGGTGTTCGACGAGCAGGGCACATTGGCCAATTTGGGCCAGCAATTACAACGACTTTATCCCGGTACGCCGGAATATCAGCAATACCTGTCGGAGCAACGATGAACGCCGCGCATCCCGAAGTAGCCGTAGCGCCTGGCCAGAACCCCGGTGAGCTTTTGCGTCAGGCCCGTGAGAAGCGGGACTGGTCACAAGCCGAGGTGGCCCGCAAGCTCAACCTCACTGTCAGTTCGTTGAACCACGTTGAAACCGGCGCCTTCGACAAGTTGCCCGGGCACACGTTCGCCCGTGGCTATATCCGCGCCTACGCCAAACTGATGGACCTGGACCAAGCCACGCTGGTCGAGGCCTTCGACCGTTACACTGGCACCCACGCCAAAGGCAGCGAAGTGCATTCGCTGGGCCGCATCGAAGAGCCTGTACGCCTCTCGCACAACATCCTGCGCGGCGTCAGCCTGTTGCTGCTGGTGGCGGTAGTCGGTGGCGGCTTCGTCTGGTGGCAGGACCAAGGCAGCCTGCCTGGCAAGGACTTGGCCAAGATCGCCCTGGAGCACGTCGAAGTCGAGAGCGCCGACGGCACCACACAGATTCACCCGCTGGACGAGCCTGAAGACCAGGCCGTGAGCGCCGGCCAGCAACCCGAGAGCGCCCCGTTGCCGCTGGAGCAGCCCGCAGGTGAACAGTCGGCCGCCGCTGCCGAGCAAGCACCCGCCAGCGCTGCGCAGCCCCCTGCAACAACCGTAACACCAGCCCCCGCTCTGCAGCCCCAAGCGGCAACCGCAGCCACTGCGCCAACGCCTGCGCCTGCTCCGGCAGCGCCGGCTGCAACCGCGCCCGTGGCTGCCGCGCCCGCTGCCACTGTGCCCGCCGCGCCCGTCGCAGTGCCGGCCGGTAGCGCCAGTGTCTCGATTCAGTTCAGCGCCAATTGCTGGACCCAAGTCAACGATGGCAATGGCAAGGTGCTGTTCAGCGGCGTCAAGCGCAAGGGCGACAACCTCGAGCTGACCGGCAAGCCGCCGTTCGCGGTACGCCTGGGCTTTGCCCGTGGCGCGCAGGTCAGCTACAACGGCCAGGCCGTCGATGTTGCTCCGTTTACAAGTGGCGAGACTGCTCGCCTGAAGTTGGGACAGTAAGTCATGCACGGCGAATCTCCGATCAAACGTCGCGAATCCCGCAAAATCTGGGTCGGCAATGTGCCGGTGGGTGGTGATGCGCCCATCGCGGTACAAAGCATGACCAACACCGACACCAACGATGTCGATGCCACCGTCGGGCAGATCCAGCGCCTGGTCGATGCCGGTGTCGACATCGTGCGTGTCTCTGTGCCAGACATGGACGCCGCCGAGGCGTTCGGCCGCATCAAGCAACGGGTCAGCGTGCCGCTGGTTGCCGACATTCACTTCGACTACAAGATCGCCTTGCGTGTGGCCGAGCTGGGCGTCGACTGCCTGCGCATCAACCCGGGCAACATCGGCCGTGAAGACCGTGTGCGTGCCGTGGTCGATGCGGCCCGCGACCGCGGTATCCCGATCCGTATCGGCGTCAACGCAGGCTCCCTGGAAAAGGACCTGCAGAAGAAGTACGGCGAACCGACCCCAGCCGCGCTGGTCGAGTCGGCGCTGCGCCATGTCGAGCACCTGGACCGCCTGGACTTCCAGGACTTCAAAGTCAGCGTCAAGGCCTCCGACGTGTTCATGGCCGTCGAAGCCTACCGCCTGTTGGCCAAGCAGATCATCCAGCCCCTGCACCTGGGCATCACCGAAGCCGGTGGCCTGCGCTCGGGGACAGTGAAATCCGCCGTCGGCCTCGGTATGCTGCTGGCCGAAGGCATCGGCGATACCATTCGTATCTCGCTGGCTGCTGACCCGGTCGAGGAAGTGAAAGTCGGTTACGACATCCTCAAGTCGCTGCACCTGCGTTCGCGTGGCATCAACTTCATCGCCTGCCCAAGCTGCTCGCGGCAGAACTTCGATGTGGTCAAGACCATGAACGAGCTGGAAGGGCGCCTGGAAGACCTGTTGGTGCCGCTGGACGTCGCGGTGATCGGTTGCGTGGTCAACGGCCCCGGCGAAGCCAAGGAAGCCCACGTAGGGCTGACCGGCGGCACGCCGAACCTGATCTACATCGACGGCAAGCCGGCGCAGAAGCTGACCAATGACAACCTGGTCGATGAGCTCGAAAAGCTCATCCGCCAGAAAGCGGCCGAAAAGGTCGAAGCCGACGCGGCGCTGATCGCCCGTGGCTGACACACAGAATTCGTAAGGACTTTTCGTGAGCAAATCGCTGCAAGCCATCCGTGGCATGAACGACATCCTGCCTGAACAGTCGCCACTGTGGCGCTACTTCGAAGGCACCGTGGCCGGCCTGCTGGACACCTACGGGTACAGCCAGATCCGCACACCGATCGTCGAGTTCACCGAGCTGTTCAAGCGCTCCATCGGTGAAGTGACCGACATCGTCGAAAAAGAGATGTACACCTTCGAGGACCGCAACGGCGATTCGCTCACCTTGCGCCCCGAAGGCACTGCCGCCTGTGTGCGTGCCGTGCTGGAGCATGGCATCACCGGCAACGGCCAGGTGCAGAAACTCTGGTACATCGGCCAGATGTTCCGCCACGAGCGCCCGCAAAAGGGCCGCTACCGCCAGTTCCACCAGATCGGCGTGGAAGTGTTCAACCTTGACGGGCCGGACATCGACGCCGAACTGATCATGCTGACCTGGCGCCTGTGGGGCCTGCTGGGCATCCAGGACGCCGTTAAGCTCGAGCTCAACAGCCTGGGTACCAGCGAAGCCCGTGCCCGCTACCGTGATGCGCTGGTCGAGTTCCTCTCGGCACGCCTCGAGCAGCTGGACGAAGACAGCCAGCGTCGCCTGAAGAGCAACCCGCTGCGCATCCTCGACAGCAAGGACCAGAACACCCAGGCGGTGCTGGTTGGCGCGCCGAAGCTCGAAGATTACCTGGACGAAGAATCCCGCGTGCACTTCGAGGGCCTCAAGGCCCGTCTGGAGGCTGCCGGTATCCCGTTCGTGATCAACACCAAGCTGGTGCGTGGCCTGGACTACTACAGCAAGACCGTGTTCGAGTGGGTCACCGACAAGCTCGGCGCCCAGGGCACTGTCTGCGCCGGTGGCCGCTACGACGGCCTTGTCGAGCAGATGGGCGGCAAGCCGACCACCGGCGTTGGTTTCGCCATGGGTATCGAGCGCTTGATTCTGCTGCTGGAGACCCTGGGCAAGGTGCCCGAGTCGATCAGCCGTCAGGTCGACGTCTACCTCTGCGCCTTCGGCGAACAGGCCGAGCTGGCTGGCCTGCGCTTGTCCGAACGCCTGCGTGATCGTCTGCCGGGCCTGCGCCTGGTGGTCAACGCCGGGGGTGGCAGCTTCAAGAGCCAGTTCAAGAAAGCCGACAAGAGCGGCGCGCTGTTCGCCCTGATTCTTGGCGACGACGAGCTGGCCCAGCAAGCGATCGGCTTCAAGCCCCTGCGTGGTCAGGGCGAACAACAGAACATTGCCTGGGATGCTCTGGCTGAGCACCTGGAAACCGCGGTCGCACAGGCGTAACGCGGTCCAACAAGCGAATAGGCGAAAAGGAGTATTGGGGTGTCGAGTACCGATGATGATGACCTGGCAGGGGTCAAGGACTGGTGGAACCGCAACGGCAAGCCGCTGCTGACGGGCGCGTTGCTGGCCGGTGTGGTGGTACTGGGCTGGAATACCTGGCACAAGTACCAGAACAACCAGTCGCAAGGTGCCTCGCAGCTGTACCAGGCTTTGCTTGAAACCAGCCTGACGCCGAGTGGCCAGCCTGACGCAACCAAGGTCGCGGAACTGGCCGGCAAGCTCAAGAGCGAGTTCGGTGGTACCGCCTACGCCCAGTACGGCAGCCTGTTCGTGGCCAAGGTCGCGGTCGAGAGCGGCAAGCTCGACGACGCTGCTGCCGAGCTCAAAGCTGTGTTGGACAAGCCAGCCGATGCCACCCTGGGCGAGATTTCGCGCCAGCGCCTGGCCCGTGTACTGGCTGCCCAGGACAAGGCCGAAGAGGCACTCAAGCTGCTCGACGGCGATGCCGACAAGGCGTTCCTGGCCAGCCGCGAAGAATTGAAGGGTGACCTGCTGGTGCAGCTGGGTCGCGCCGACGATGCTCACAGCGCTTATGAGAAAGCCAAGGCCTCGCTGTCGGATGAAGCAGCGGTCGGTGGCCTGCAACTGAAGCTGGATGACTTGGCCAAAGGGGACGCGTGACGTGATCGGTTGGAAACAAGCAGCAGTGCTGACCCTGGCCGTACTGGCCGCGGGTTGCAGCAGCAACAGCAAGAAGGAACTGCCCCCGGCCGAGCTGACCAAGTTCACCGAGGAAGTGGTACTGAAAAAGCAGTGGAGCCGCTCGATCGGTGACGGCCAGGGCGAGACGTACAACACCCTGGTACCGGCCATCGAAAACGACCGTATCTACGCCTCCGACGTCAACGGCGAAGTCTTCGCCCTCGACCGTATCACCGGCGACGTGGTGTGGAAAAAAGACCTGGACCTGCAAGTGTCGGGCGCTGTCGGCGTGGGTTACGGGCTGGTCATGCTCGGCACCCTCAAAGGCGAGGTCATCGCGCTGGACTCCAGCACCGGTGAAGAGCGCTGGCGTTCGCGCGTGACCAGTGAAGTGCTGGCACCGCCCGCCAACAACGGCGACGTGGTGGTGGTGCAGACCCAGGACGACCGCCTGATCGGCCTCGATGCCGCGACCGGCGACCGCCGCTGGATCTACGAAAACACCCCGGCCGTACTGACCCTGCGCGGCACCGGTGCACCGATCGCGACCAACCGCCTGGCGGTTGCCGGCCTGTCCACCGGTAAAGTGATCGCGGTGGATATCAACAACGGCGTGCCAGTGTGGGAGAGCCGTGTGGCCATCCCGCAGGGGCGTTCCGAGTTGGACCGCGTGGTAGATATCGACGGCGGCTTGCTGCTGTCCGGTGGTACTCTGTACGTCAGCACCTACCAGGGCCGCGTAGCGGGCCTGGACCTGGAAAGCGGCCGCGTGCTGTGGCAGCGTGATGCGTCCAGCTATGTGGGTGTCGCCCAGGGTTACGGTAACGTCTATGTCAGCGAAGCCTCGGGTACCGTTGAAAGCGTCGACGAGCGCTCTTCCAGCGCCCTGTGGACCAACGATTCCATGGCTCGCCGTCAGCTGTCGGCACCGGAAGTGTTCTCCAGCTACGTGGCTGTCGGGGACTTCGAGGGTTACCTGCACCTGCTCAGCCAGGTCGATGGTCGCTTCGTCGGCCGTGAACGAATCGACAGCGATGGCCTGCGCGCCCGGCCCCTGGTGGTCGGCGACACCATCTACGTCTTCGGCAACAGCGGCAAGCTCGAGGCACTGACCGTCCGCTGAAGCTAAGCTCAAGACCGCCAACGGTCTTGAGCCGCGGTGTAGGAAACGCCGCACAAACTCCGGCCGCTGCCTTGCAGCGGCCTTTGCATTTTCAAGAATTCAAGAGTGGAGAGCCGCATGGTTCCCGTAATCGCCCTGGTGGGACGGCCGAACGTCGGCAAATCCACCATGTTCAACCGCCTGACCAAGACCCGCGATGCCATCGTCGGTGACCTGTCGGGCCTGACCCGTGACCGCCAGTATGGTGATGCCTCCTGGCAGGGTCGTTCTTTCATCCTGATCGACACCGGCGGTATCACCGGTGACGAAGTGGGCATGGACGAGAAAATGGCCGAGCAGTCGCTCATGGCCATCGAAGAAGCCGACTATGTGCTGTTCCTGGTCGATGCCCGTGCGGGCATGACCGCAGCCGACCAGATGATTGCCGAGCACCTGCGCAAGCGCAACAAGTCGGCGATTCTGGTTGCCAACAAGATCGACAACATCGACCCCGACGTTGCGCGTGCCGAGTTCTCGCCGATGGGCATGGGCAACGCCATTCCGGTGGCGGGCTCCCAGGGCCGTGGTATCAACGCCCTGATGGAAGCCGTGCTCGGCCACCTGCCGCGTGATGCCGAGGACGAAGCCCTCGACCAGGACGTCGCCGAAGGCGAGGAAGCCGCGCGCATTCCTGGCCCAAGCGAAAAAGATGGCATCAAGATCGCCATCATCGGCCGCCCGAACGTCGGCAAGTCGACCTTGGTCAACCGCATGCTCGGCGAAGAGCGCGTGGTGGTCTACGACGAGCCGGGCACCACCCGAGACAGTATCTACATCCCGTTCGAGCGCGATGGCGACAAGTACACCTTCATCGACACCGCCGGGGTGCGCAAGCGCGGCAAGATCCACGAGGAAGTCGAGAAGTTCTCGGTGGTCAAGACACTGCAGGCGATCAAAGACGCCAACGTGGTCATCTTCGTCATGGATGCCCGCGAAGGTGTGGTTGACCACGACCTGAACCTGCTGGGCTTTGCCCTCGAAGCCGGCCGCGCCATCGTCATCGCCCTGAACAAATGGGATGGCATGGAGCCGGGTGAGCGCGCCTACGTGAAGACCGAGCTGGAACGCCGGCTGTTCTTCGTCGATTTCGCCGACATCCACTTCATTTCCGCGCTGCACGGCACGGGCGTGGGCAACCTGTACAAGTCGGTACAGGCCGCGTTCACGTCGGCGGTCACCCGTTGGCCAACCAGCCGCCTGACGCAAATCCTCGAAGACGCGGTCAGCGAGCACCAGCCGCCGTTGGTCAATGGCCGCCGCATCAAGCTGCGTTATGCCCACCTGGGCGGTGCCAACCCGCCGCTGATCGTGATCCACGGCAACCAGACCGAGAGCATTCCCAAGTCGTACTCGCGTTACCTGGAAAACACCTACCGCCGCGTGCTGAAACTGGTCGGTACGCCGATCCGCATCGAGTACAAGGGCGGTGAGAACCCGTACGAGGGCAAGAAAAACACCCTCACCGATCGCCAGGTCAACAAGAAGCGCCGCTTGATGTCGCACCACAAGAAGGCCGAGAAGAAGCGCCGCGATAAGCGCTGATCAACTCCATGTGGGAGCGGGCTTGCTCCGCGAAGCAGGCAACGCGATGGATGGCACGGGCTTTGCCCGTGTTCGCGGGGCAAGCCCGCTCCCACAGGGTCTCTTGATCCAACGCAATCCCCTATTGTTTCAACCTTTTTCCTGACCGCTCGATCCGCTATGCTCGGACTCCACCCCGTGCCGGATAAACCCCAGGAAAGAGGGCTTCATGATCCGCAGCAAACTGCCGAATGTCGGCACGACCATCTTCACCACCATGTCCCAGCTCGCCGTACAGACCGGTGCGCTCAACCTTTCCCAAGGCTTCCCCGACTTCAACGGCCCGCAGGCGTTGCTCGATGCAGTGGGCCGGCATGTGGCCGCCGGGCATAACCAGTACGCGCCAATGACTGGCCTGCCGGCCCTGCGCCAGCAGGTAGCGGCCAAGGTCGCACGGTTGTATGGCGCACAGGTGGATGCCGATCACGAAGTGACCATCACCCCAGGTGCCACCGAGGCAATCTTTTGCGCCATTCAGGCGGTGATCCAGGCCGGTGACGAAGTCATCGTCTTCGACCCGTGCTATGACAGCTACGAGCCGTCGGTGGAACTGGCCGGTGGCCGTTGTGTGCATGTGCAACTGAGCGACGGCGACTTCCGCATCGACTGGCAGCGGTTCAGCGATGCCCTCAGCCCGCGTACCCGCATGGTCATTCTCAACTCGCCGCACAACCCCAGCGGCGCACTGATCACCCGAGAAGACCTGGACCAGCTGGCGCAGCTGATCGCTGATCGCGATATCTACCTGGTCAGCGACGAAGTCTACGAGCACCTGGTCTATGACGGCGTACACCACGCCAGCGTGCTGGCCCATGCCGAGCTCTATAGCCGTGCCTTCGTGGTCAGTTCGTTCGGCAAGACCTACCATGTGACCGGTTGGAAAACCGGCTACGTGATCGCGCCACCGGCCCTGAGTGCCGAGCTGCGCAAGGTGCACCAGTACGTCAATTTCTGCGGCGTCACGCCGTTGCAGTGCGCGCTGGCCGACTTCATGGCCGAGCACCCCGAGCACCTCGATGAACTGCCAGGCTTCTACCAGGCCAAGCGCGACCTGTTCTGCGATTTGCTCGAAGGTTCGCGCTTCAGTTTCCGCCGCACGGCCGGCACCTATTTCCAGCTGGTGGACTATTCGCAGATCCGCCCGGACCTGAACGATGTCGAGATGTCGTTGTGGCTGACCCGTGAGCACGGCGTGGCGACCATTCCGGTGTCGGTGTTCTACCAGCAACCCATCCCCGAGCAACGCCTGGTGCGCCTGTGCTTTGCCAAACGTGAGGAGACGCTGCGTCAGGCGGCGGAAAAACTATGCGCGATCTGAGTACACTGCCCGACCTGAAAATCGCCTTGGTGCAGACCACCCTGGCCTGGCACGACCGCGAGGCCAATTATGCGCATTTCGAGGAACTGCTGAAGCAAGTGGGTGAGGTGGACCTGGTGATCCTGCCAGAGATGTTCACCACCGGCTTCTCGATGGAGTCCGAAAGCCTGGCCGAGCCCGAGAACGGCCCGACCTACAAATGGCTCAAGGCCCAGGCGAAGAAGTACAACGCGGTGATCACCGGCAGCGTGATCATCCAGGCCGCCGATGGTAGCCACCGCAATCGCCTGCTGTGGGCGCGCCCGGACGGTGAGATCCTGCACTACGACAAGCGCCACCTGTTCCGCATGGCGGGTGAGCACAAGCATTACACCCCCGGCGAGCGTCAGGTGCAGTTCGAGATCAAGGGCTGGCGGGTACGCCCGTTGATCTGCTACGACCTGCGCTTTCCGGTGTGGAGCCGTGATGCCCAGGACACCGACCTGCTGCTGTACACCGCCAATTGGCCGGCGGCGCGCCGCCAGCACTGGAACCGACTGCTGCCGGCGCGGGGCATCGAGAACCTGTGCTTTGTCGCGGCGGTGAACCGCGTGGGCACCGATGGCAAAGGCTTCGCCTATTCCGGTGACAGCCAAGTGCTGGACTTCCAGGGCGAGAGCCTGCTCAGTGCTGGCGAAGCGGACGGGGTGTTCACGGTGGTGTTGAGAGCGGCGGAGCTGGCGGCGTACCGGGCCAAGTTCCCGGCGAACCTGGATGCCGATACCTTCGAGCTGCACTAAGGCAGTACTGGCCCAGTTGTAGGAGCGGCCTTGCGTCGCGAAAGGGCCGCAAAGCGGCCCCGGGGTTTCGGCGTTACAGCATAAATTGCTGGGGCTGCTTTGCAGCCCTTTCGCGACGCAAGGCCGCTCCTACAGGCCCTCAGTGGCTAGCACGGGCCAGTATCAGTACACATCCCGCCGATACCGCCCATCCTCGATCAGTTGCTGTACAACGGCTTCTCCAAGCATGCCCTTGAGCGCCGCATCAACGCCGGCCGCCATGCCCTGTAAGCTGCCGCAGACATACACACAGGCGCCATCCGCCACCCAGCGTTTGAACGCATCAGCCTGCTGCAGCAACACATCCTGCACATACACCTTCTCGGCCTGATCCCGCGAAAACGCCAGGTCCAGGCGCGCCAGGTCGCCGCTGTCGAGCCAGCCCTGCAGTTCATTGCCGCACAGCAGGTCATGCGCGCGGTTACGTTCACCGAACAGCAGCCAATTGCGTTGTTCGCCCGCGTTGACCCGCGCGCGCAGCAGGCTGCGCAGGCCAGCCAGGCCAGTACCGTTGCCGATCAGAATCATCGGCACCGGTGACTCGGGCAGGTGGAAGCCACTGTTGCGGCGCAGGCGCATGCTCAGCAGGCCATTCACCGGCAGGTACTCGGTCAGCCAACCAGACCCCAGCCCGAAATTGCCATCCGGGTGACGTTCCTGGCGCACGATCAATTCCAATACACCGTCACTGGCGATCGACGCGATGGAGTATTCACGCGTGCCGATCGGTACCAGCGCATCGACCAGCGCCTGTGCGTGCAAGCCCACCAACTGATCGCGCCGGCTGGGCAACTGACGGCTGGCCAGCGCCTGGCCCAAGGTTTCGCTCAGGCCGTCGAGCTGTACGGTTGCGTTGGCATCCAGGCCCAGGCCGTCGAGGAAGGCGTCGACCCGCAGCTGAGCATTGCGCGGCAGGATTTCCACCAGGTCGCCGGCTTGCCAGCTGGCAGGCTCCTCAGGGCGCAGGCCGATCAGGTAGACCGGCAAGCCCTGGCTGCCCGGGTTCATCAACTCACGTTGCACCAGCGTCCAGTTGCCGAAACTCGGCGGCTGCCAGGCCGTGACCGGCTGGGCCCCCGTCAGCTGCGCCAGTGCCTGTTGCCATTGTTGCAGCGCCGCCTGGTCGGCGTTGTCCACCTCCACCGGGCTGAACGCCGTGCTGGCGCCGCGTTCACCCAACCAAGCCTGCAGGCGACGGGCAAAGCCGCAGAAGTGCGGGTATTGGCGGTCGCCTAGGGCGAGCACAGCATAGTGCAGGTTGTTCAGCGCCCAGGGTTGGCCAAGCACCTTGCGCTCGAACGCGCGGGCGCTATCTGGCGCTTCGCCATCGCCGAAGGTACTGACCACGAATAAGGCGCGACGGGCCTGGCGCAAGTCATCCTCGCCCAGTTCGGCCAAGGCGCGGACTTGCACCGGCAGGCCAGCCGCCTGCAATTGCCCGGCACTTTGCCAGGCCAGCTGTTCGGCGAAGCCGCTCTGGCTGGCAAAGCCGATCAGCCAGCTGTCGCTGCCAGCCTGGGTGCTGTCGACGCCGCCTCGGGCAGCGCGAACCTGGCGTTTCTTGCGGCGGCGGTCAAGGTACAGCAGCCAGCCGGTGACAAAGAACAGCGGCATGGTCAGGCTGGCGAGGGTGACGATGATCCGGCCCGGCAAGCCGAAGTATTCGCCTACGTGCAGGGCGTAAACGCTCTGCAGCAACTGCGCCTTGAAGGATTTGTCGGTGTAGCGGTCGTGGCTTTTCACCTGGCCGGTGGCCGGGTCGAGGACCAGCGTGTTGAAGGCGCGCGGGTGCGCGGCATCGTCCACTAGGTAGAAGAGGTTGGCCGGCTGGCCACCTGCCGGTGGCAGGCGAAGGTTGTACATGGCCAGGCCCGGGCCTGCGGCCTCTTTGAGGTTGGCCCAGATGGCGTCGTAGTCGACCACCAGCGGCGGTGCGTTCTTGTCGACCTTCTGTGGCCCGTGGCGGCCTCGGCCTTCGCCGCGTTTTTGCTGCTGGCCCGCTGCCGGCGTATCGGCCAGCAGTTTGTTCAGGCCTTCGCGGTACCATTCATAGGACCAGAACAGGCCGGTGAGGGCGAACAGCAGGTAGAACAGCAGGCACCAGGTACCGGCCACGGCGTGCAGGTCCCAGTTGAAGGCGCGGCCTTTCTTGGCCCACTCGAAGGTCAGCCAGACCCGCCAGTTGAGCGCCTTGCGCGGCCAGCGCAGGTACAGGCCAGAGAGGCAGAAGAAGATCAGCATCAGGGTGCAGGCACCGGTGATCTGCCGGCCGCTGTCGCCCATGGCCAGGAACCGGTGCAGGTTGAGCATCAGGTTGAAGAAGTCCTGCCCGGCCACTTCACCCTTGAGCTCGCCGGTGTACGGGTCGGCATAACGCAGCTCACCACGGCGCTGGCCTGGCGGCGGTGTGAAGAAGATCCGCGCAGCGTTGCCTTCGTGCAGGTCCACCCACAGCATCGCGACCTTGTCGCCTCGTGCGGCCTCGACTCGCTGCACCAGTTCGGCGGGCGGTAATACGCCCTGGGGGCGTACTTCGACCTTCAGCACATCGGCATTGAAGGCCCGAAGCAGTTCTTCCTGAAACGACCAGATCGCCCCGGTGATGCCCATCAAGGCCAGCACCAGGCCAGCGGTGATGCCAAAGAACCAGTGCAATTGGAACAGCATCTTCTTCACCACATCGATCACCTTGTCTTGCCGTTTCAGTTCAGGCGGCGTGCATTATGCCTTGGTACGCAAAAGCCCCGCTCACTGGAATGAACGGGGCTCCGGGGTGTTGCTTTAGAAGTGAACGCTGGTGGTCAGCAACGCTGTCCGCCCGGCCGCCTGGTTGGCGAAGTGGGTGGAGAACGCCTTGTCGTAGTACACCTCGTTGGTCAGGTTCTGCACGTTCAGCTGCAGGTCGACGTTCTTGGTCAGCTTGTAGGCGGCCATGGCGTCGTAGCGCACGTAGCTGTCGACCATGGTGGTGTTAGCCACACTGCCGTACACGTCATCGACATAGAACGCGCCACCCCCGACGGTCAGCTTCGGCGTGATCGAATACGTGGTCCACAGGCTGGCGCTGTTGTTCGGCGTGTTCGGCAGCTGGTTGCCATCGTTGGCCTTGCCCAGCGCGCCGCCATCGATCTGGCGCGCCTGCATGTAGGTGTAGCCGGCAAAGACCTGCCACTTGTCAGTGAGCTTGCCGCTGGCCGACAGCTCAATACCCTGCACGCGGGTTTCGCCGACGTTTTCGTAGGTGGTGGTGTCCACCTGAACGCGGGCGTTTTCCTTCTCGGTACGGAACAGCGCGGCGGCCAGGGACAGGCGCTGGTCGAGCAGGTCCCACTTGGTGCCGATTTCGTAGTTGGTGGTTTCTTCCGGCTCCATGTCGCTGCTCAGCAGGTTGCCGGCACGGTCGCTGGTGTTGCCCAATGGGTTGCCTTCGGTGCCCTCGCCGAGCATCGCGCCGGGTGGCGTCGCGGAGGTGGCGTAGGAGACATAGATGCTGCCGTTTTCGGCCGGCTTCCAGACCAGGCCCAGTTGGCCGGTGATGAACTCGCTGGTATCACGGCCCTTGGAGGCCACGCCCTTGGCGTTGACCACGGTGGCGCCAGCGGCATCGTAGGTGCGGTACTGAGTGTCGAAGTGGTCGTAGCGCAGGCCCATGTTCAGCAGCCAGTCAGGCGTCAGCTCCAAGGTGTCGAAGACGTACAGGGCGCGGGTGTTGCTCTTGGTGTCGGTGCCAGCGTAGTTGCGCGAGATCGCGCCATTCCACGGATCATCCGGGTTCGGATTGCTCAACGAGGTGCAGTTGTAGCCACTGTTTGCACCGATCAGGCTTGGGTTGCACGTCGAGGCAGTGGAGCCCCCCGTGTTGGTATCAACGGTGTACGACGAACGCTTGCTCTCTTCCCGGCTCAGCTCGATACCGGTGGAGAAGCTGTTTTTCATCCCACCCACATAGAACTCACCAAACAGGTCGGTCTGGTTGGTGGTGGTGGCGGTGTTGCCAACGCGGCTGTTGGCGCGGCGCCAGACGCTGCCGTTGTTGACGTTGCCCTTGCTGTCGTCGGGCTGGGTCAGGATGTAATCCTGCATGCTGTTGCCGTGACGCAGGGTGTTCTTGATGGTCAGCGCGTCGGTCAGGTCGTGCTCGATCGCGAAGGTGGCGATGTCGACGCGGCTCTTGCGGAAGTCGCGGCCGGTCAGGCCATAGAAGTTATCACTGTCCCCGCCATCGTACGGTTTGCTCGGGTGCGCCGAGGTACGGGCGCCGCTACCACCGGTAGGAATGGTGTACGGGATGCCGGAGTCCGGCAGGTCGTCGCTTTCCAGGTGGTAGTAGTCGAGGTTGACGCGGGTCGGGGTGCCCAAGCCGAAAGCCAGGGACGGGGCGATGCCCCAGCGGTCGTAGTTGACCTTGTCGCGGCCGGCGACGTTGCTCTCGTGGGTCATCAGGTTGAGACGACCGGCCACTGTGTCGCTGAACTGGTAGTTACCATCGAAGGTGTAGCGTTGGGTCTGGTCACTGCCCCAGGTCCAGGCGCCATCCAGCGAGTTGCCCAGGTGCGCGCGCTTGCTCACCAGGTTGATGGTGCCGCCCGCGGCGCCACGGCCGCCGATGGCCGAGTTCGGGCCCTTGGCCACTTCCACCGACTCGATGGCGAAGATCTCGCGGGTTTGCGCGCCGGTATCGCGTACGCCGTCCAGGTAGGTGTCGCCCTGGGCGTCGAAGCCGCGGATGAACGGCCGGTCACCTTGCGGGTTGCCGCCTTCACCGGCACCAAAGGTGATGCCAGGTACCGTGCGCAGGGCGTCCTGCAGGCTGAGGGCGTTGGTGTCCTTGATGACCTGTTGCGGGATCACCGTGACCGAGCGTGGGGTGTCTACCAGCGGCGCGGTGTACTTCTGCGATGAGGCTTTCTCGACCTTGTAGTCGGTGCTGGCCTGTTCGGCCTTGCCGTTGACGCTGGTGGCATCCAGGGTGACGGCGTTGTTGGCGGCAGGCTCGGCAGCGTAGGCGGTCGAGGCAGTGATGGCGACGCCGATGGCAGTCACGATCAGGCGTGGTGAACTCACAGCAGATGGCACGTAGTGACGCATTGGTAAGGACCTTCCCCAAGGTGATAAGGCGGCGGATCTTAATGTAAGCAATTGTGACTAACAATTGAGAGTCGTTACCATTCGTGAAGAATTTACAATCTTTACAGTTTGCCTTTACGGTTTTCAGTGGCTGAAACGTCTTAAGCGGCGAATGGGGCTTGTGGTATGTAAAAGGGAATCAATATCATTGACGCCTTTACATTTGCCCAGGTGCCGCCGCCATGCTGCTTCACATTCCCGGCCTGTTCGATGCCGACGAACTCACGCGTATCCGCGAGGCGCTGGAGCAGGCTGATTGGGCCGATGGTAAGGTCACTGCCGGGTATCAATCGGCCAAGGCCAAGCACAACCTGCAGTTGCCTGAAGGCCACCCGCTGGCCAAGGAGCTGGGCAGCGCGCTGATCGACCGCCTCTGGAACACCCCGCGCTTCATGTCGGCAGCGCTGCCGCACAAGGTGTTTCCACCGCTGATCAACTGCTACCGCGAAGGCGGCAACTTCGGCTTCCACATCGACAATGCGCTGCGCCAGCCCAAGGGCAGCCCGGAGCGCGTGCGTACCGACCTGTCCTCGACGCTGTTCCTCAGCGACCCGGACAGCTACGACGGCGGCGAACTGGTGATTCAGGACACTTACGGCGAGCAGCAGGTCAAGTTGGCAGCTGGTGACCTGGTGCTGTACCCCGGCACCAGCCTGCACAAGGTCAACCCGGTGACCCGCGGCCAGCGTTATGCGGCGTTTTTCTGGACGCAGAGCCTGGTACGCGAGGACAGCCAGCGTGCGCTGCTGTTCGAGATGGACAATGCCATCCAGCAACTCACTGCCGATGTGCCCGATCACCCATCGCTGCTGCAGTTGACGGGGACTTACCACAACCTGCTGCGCCGCTGGGCTGAGGTCTGAACCGTGTCATACCCGTTGCGTCGTGAAGAAGTGGTGGATGTTGCAGGCCTCAAGGCCATGCTCGAAGACAGCCCCGGCAAGGCGGCCCAGGCGATCCTGGCGGCAGCGGGGGAGGGGGTGGTCGAGGCGCAGTTGCTGCTGGGTCAGATTCTGCTGGATGGGCGCGGTATTGAGCAGGATGTAGACCTGGCCCGGCGCTGGTTCGCCATTGCCACGCAGGGAGGCAGTGTCATGGCCTGCAACATGCTGGGGCGTTGCCTGGAGCATGGCTGGGGCGGTGAAGTCAGCCTAACGCAGGCGGCCATTCACTATGCCCGGGCGGCAGACGCCGGGCTGGACTGGGGCCTTTACAATTTGGGCAACCTGCTGGCCACCGGGCGCGGGGTGCCGGCCAATCAGGCCCAGGCCTTGGTCTGTTACGAGAAGGCCGCGCAGTTGGGGCATGCCAAGTCGATGAACCTGTACGGGCGTTACCTGGAGCAGGGCATTGCCACGGCGGCAAGCCCGGCGCGGGCGGTGCGCTGGTATCGGCGTTCGGCCGAGGCGGGGGACTTTCGCGGGATGTTCAGTTTGGCGATGGTGCTGGTTGAGCGGGGGCAACTGGCTGAAGCCGGGCCTTGGCTGGAGCGGGCACGGGTTGAGGGGAATGTGAATTTCTTGCGCAGTGCGGTAGCGACATTGCGCGGGGCAGGGCCTTTGCTGGCGGGGTATGCAGCAGGGTATGCCGAGGAACTCGAACAGCGCGGGGAATGATGCCTAGACGGCTGGCCTCTTCGCGGGGCAAGCCCGCTCCCACAAGTTATCTGTTGCCTGTGGCACATCAGGGTCCTGTGGGAGCGGGCTTGCCCCGCGAAGAGGCCGGCACAAGCCAGCACACATGAAAACGGGGCCTTGCGGCCCCGTTGTTCATTACAGGTAGTAGGCCTTCAGCGGCGGGAAGCCGTTGAATTCCACCGCGCTGTAGCTGGTGGTGTAGGCACCGGTCGACAGCCAGTACAGGCGGTCACCGATCGCCAGGTTCAGCGGCAGGCCGTACTTGTAGTGCTCGTACATGATGTCGGCGCTGTCGCACGTCGGGCCGGCGATGACCACTTCTTCCATCTCGCCTTTCTTCTCGGTCCAGATCGGGAACTTGATGGACTCGTCCATGGTTTCGATCAGGCCCGAGAACTTGCCCACGTCGGTGTACACCCAGCGCTCGACCGCGGTGCGCGACTTGCGCGCCACCAGCACCACTTCGCTGACCAGGATGCCGGCGTTGGCGATCAGCGAACGGCCTGGCTCGAGGATGATTTCCGGCAGGTCGTCACCGAAGTCTTCCTTCAGGAAGCGGATGATCTCTTCGGCGTAGGTTTCGAGGCTGTTGGTACGGGTGATGTAGTTGGCCGGGAAGCCGCCACCCATGTTGATCAGCTTCAGTTCGATGCCGTCTTCTTCTTTCAGGCGCTCGAAGATCACCTTGACCTTGGCGATGGCAGCGTCCCAGACGCTGATGTCGCGCTGCTGCGAGCCCACGTGGAAGGAGATGCCGTAGGGCACCAGGCCCAGGTCGCGGGCGAGGATCAGCAGGTCCATGGCCATGTCGGTCTGGCAGCCGAATTTGCGCGACAGCGGCCAGTCGGCAGTGGTCGAGCCTTCAGTGAGGATACGCACGTAAACCTTGGAGCCCGGTGCGGCCTTGGCGATGTTGCGCAGGTCGGCTTCCGAGTCGGTGGCATACAGGCGCACGCCCTTCTCGTAGAAGTAGCGGATGTCCTTGGATTTCTTGATGGTGTTGCCGTAGCTGATGCGGTCGGCGCTGACGCCACGGTCCATCACTTTGTCCAGCTCGTAGATCGAGGCGATGTCGAAGCTCGAACCTTTTTCTTTGAGCAGGTCGATGATCTCGACCGCCGGGTTGGCCTTGACCGCGTAGTAGACCTTGGCGAATTCGAAACCGGCGCGCAGGTCGTCATAGGCCTGGCTGATCATCTGGGTATCGATGAGTACGAACGGGGTTTCCTGCTTGTCGGCGAACGCCTTCATTTTCTGGAAGGTGTCACGCGCGAAATAGTCTTCGACCTGGATCGACATGCTCAGGGACTCCATGGGCAAACTGAAAAGATAAGTGGCTGCAAACTGAACGTCCTCCGTATCCCCACTTTGGTTCGCCTACTCAGTACTTGAGCCGGATGGATCGTTTCCAGCATGGACGTTCGGCGCGCACTTTAGGGCGTGAAGAATGCAAGATCAACAGGCAATCCGGGCGTGTTCGTCGCGGATCGACGACCTGCCATTTGAATAACCGACTCATGTGACCGGCAGATGTTCCCCTCGATGTTTGAAGCGTTAAATATTGTGGAAGGACCCTCCCGGCCTCTTCGCGGGCAAGCCCGCTCCCACAGGGTTTGCAGGGCTTGTGTGGGAGCGGGCTTGCCCGCGAACAGGCGCAAGGTGTTCATATTTATGGCCACGCTCTTCAGGCACTTCCGTCCATGAAATCCGCAAAAATTTTTTGTTACCGACTGGCGGATTTGCCGGTTTTGATGAGAAACATTACTATTCGCACCCTAGTCTGCCTCCCTGACGACCCCCACCGTGTCCGCACACAAAGGCTTCCTCGACCACTACCATGAGCTGATCGGCACCTGGACGCGCAAGCTGCGCAGTCGCCAGCAGGCCGAGGACCTCACGCACGATGCCTTCGTCAGGGTTCTGGAGAACCCCCGCGAGCAGGTCGAGCAGCCACGCGCTTACCTGCACCAGACGGCGCGCAACATTGCGGTGGATGGTTTTCGCCGCGAGGATCGGCGCCAGGCGCTGGAAGTGTTCGATGAAAGCAGCACAAGCAGCAGCGGCGACCCCGAAGCCTACGTGCACGCCCTGGAGCTGGCCGACAGCGTCGAACGGGCGCTGGCCGAATTGCCCCTCAACTGCCGCTGTGTGTTCATCTGGCAGAAGCTCGAAGGCCTGACCCAGGCCGAGATCGCTCAGCGCATGGGCTTGAGCAAGAACATGGTCGAAAAGTATATGATCCGCACGCTCCGACACCTGCGTGAACACCTGGATGTGTCGGGATGATGAGTCAGGAGACCTCGATGAAACAGCACGGCACCGACACCGTCCGCAAGCAGGCGGCCGAATGGTTCGCCCGCGTGCAGGACGCGCCGCGGGATGCCGAGCTGCAGGCGCGCTTGCACACCTGGTTGGCAGCGGACCCGCGCCATCGCGATGAATTCGAGCAGCTTGCCAGCCTGTGGCGCGCCGCCGACTTCATTCCGCGCCAGCGCCTCGAGGCGCTGTGCCAAGCAGAGCCCGTGCATCAACTGCCACGGCGGCGCCTGGTACGCCAGGCACTGGCGGCCGGGGTGGCAGTGGTTGCCCTGGGGCTGGGTTGGAGTGGCTGGCAGTACCAGCGCCTCAACCATCAGGGCCAGTTGCAGACCGCCTTTGCCGAACGTCGGCAGGTCGAGTTGCCGGATGGGTCGCAGCTGACGCTGAACGGCGGCACGCAACTGCAGGTTGATTTCAGCGCCGGGCGTCGGCACATCCAGCTGAATGCCGGCGAAGCCATGTTCATCGTGGCCCACGACAGCAGCCGGCCGTTTGTGGTCGATACCGCCCAAGGCAGCGTGACCGTCACCGGCACCCGCTTCGATGTGCGCCTGGACCCGGCCGCCACCCGCGTGGCGGTGGAGCAGGGTTCGGTGCGTGTGCAGGGCAAGGATGCCTCGCAGGCGCAACTGACGGCCGGCCTGGGCGCGCACATAGATGCACAAGGCAAGGTGACGCCTCCCTTCGCGGTCAATGCCGCCGCGCTCACCGCCTGGCGCCAGGGCAAGCTGGTGTTCGACAACGCCACCCTGGCCGAGGTGGTGGCCGAAGTGTCGCGCTACCGCACTGAGCCGCTGCGCGTTGCCCCCGGCAAGGTGGCGCAGTTGCGCCTGTCCAGCACCTTCAGCAGCGACGACACCGATGCCTTGCTGCGCGCCTTGCCGAGCATTCTGCCGGTGGCCATCAAAGCCCATGAAGACGGTTCTCGCGAAATAATCGCGAAATAGATTCAGGTTTTTTTCAGCCCGTTCGTCTTCCTCGCCAGCTGCAACTGCCAAGCATTTCCATTTGCATGCGGTTGGCGTTTATCCCGAACTTCAGGATGTCTCGACGACGTGAACAACAACAAGCCTTTCCCACGCGTGCGCGCCCTGGCGCTGGCCCTTGCGGTCAGTGCCGTGGCCGTCAACAGCCAGGCCGAGCAGGCCGACACTGCCATTCAGATCCAGGCGCAACCGCTGGCTTCGGCGCTGAGCCAGCTGGGCCAACAAACCAACCTGCAGCTGTTCTACAGCCCGGAGCTTGTGGCTGGTAAGCAGGCCCCGGCAGTGTCCGGCAACCTGGCGCCGGTGCAGGCGCTGCAACAGTTGCTGCAAGGCAGCGGGCTGACGTTCGAGGTGTCGCAGGACACCGTGGTGGTCAAGCCACTGCCCACCACGCTCGACCTGGGCAGCGGTAGCCTGGAGCTGGCGCCCACTGACATCAAGGTTGTCGGCGACTGGCTGGGCGATGCTGACCAGGCCGTGGTCCAGAACCACCCAGGCGCGCGCACCGTGGTGCGGCGTGAGGCCATGGTGGAGAAGGGCGCGATGAACGTGCGCGACGTGCTGCGCGGTATCCCTGGCGTACAGGTGCAGGACTCCAACGGCACCGGTGGCAGCGACCTGTCACTGAACGTTGGCGTGCGCGGCCTGACTTCGCGTTTGTCGCCACGCTCGACCGTGTTGATCGATGGCATCCCGGCTGCCTTCGCCCCTTATGGCCAGCCGCAGTTGTCGATGGCGCCGATCTCTTCGGGCAACCTCGACAGCATCGACGTGGTGCGCGGTGCCGGCTCTGTGCGCTATGGCCCGCAGAACGTCGGAGGGGTGATCAACTTCGTCACCCGGGCAATCCCGGAGCAGGCCTCGGCACAACTTTCCACCACCCTTGAAACCTCGCAGCACGGCGGCTGGAAGCACACCGAATCGGCCTTCGTCGGCGGCACCGCCGACAACGGCATCGGCGTTGCGCTGTTGTACACCGGGGTGAACGGCAACGGCTACCGCGAGAGCAACAACGGCAACGACATCGACGACGTCATCCTCAAGACCCACTGGGCGCCGACCGACGTCGACGAGTTCTGGCTCAACTTCCACTACTACGATGGCCGTGCCGACATGCCCGGTGGCTTGACCCAAGCTCAGTACGACAGCAACCCGTACCAGTCGCTGCGTGACTACGACTACTTTGCCGGCCGGCGCAAAGACGTGTCGTTCAAGTGGCAGCGCCAGCTCGACGACGCCACCCAGTTCGAAGTGCTGACCTACTACACCGACAGTTTTCGCGGCAGTGCCATCGCCTCGCGTGACATGAAGACCCTGTCCTCGTACCCACGCAACTACCACACCTTCGCCATCGAGCCGCGGGTGTCGCGGATCTTCTTCGCCGGCCCGACCACCCAGGAAGTCAGTGTTGGCTATCGCTACCTGAAAGAAGCCATGCGCGAGCAGTCGACCCGCCTGGCGCTGATCGACAACGTACCGACGTCGACCCCGACCGCCGATGGCCACGTGTTCCAGGACCGCAGCGGCGGCACCGAAGCCAGCGCCTACTACATCGATGACAAGATCGACGTCGGCAACTGGACCATCACCCCGGGCGTGCGCTTTGAGCACATCAACACCGACTGGCGCGACCGCCCGGTGCTGGACGCCAACAACCGCCCGGTGGCGGAGAAAAAGCGCAGCATCACCAGCAACGAGCCGCTGCCGGCGCTGAGTGTGATGTACCACCTCTCCGATGCCTGGAAGGTGTTCGCCAACTACGAGACCTCGTTCGGCAGCCTGCAGTACTTCCAGCTGGGCCAAGGCGGCACCGGCAACAGCACGGCCAATGGCCTAGAGCCGGAAAAGGCCAGGACCTACGAGGTTGGTACGCGTTATGACAATGGCGGCTTCGCCGGTGAGCTGACAGCGTTCTATATCGACTTCGATGACGAGCTGCAGTACATCAGCAACGATGTCGGCTGGACCAACCTGGGTGCGACCAAGCACCAAGGGATCGAGGCGTCGGTGCGCTATGACCTGGCCGGGCTGGATGCACGGCTGGAGGGGTTGTCGGTCAATGGCGGCTATACCTATACCCGCGCGACATACGAGGGGGAGATTCCTGGCTTCAAGGGCCGTGACCTGCCGTTCTACTCACGCCAGGTGGCCACTGCCGGCGTGCGTTACGCGGTCAACCACTGGACCTGGAACCTGGACGCCTACGCTCAATCCAAACAGCGCGCGCCGGGTACCGGTATCAATGCCGATGGCAGCTTCAATGGCGACTACATCACCGAACCGAGTGCCGATGGGCAGTACGGCGACATTCCGGGCTACGTGACCTGGCATGCCCGCGGTGGGTACGACTTCGGGCCGAAGTTGTCCAACCTGACGCTGGCGGCGGGGGTGAAGAACCTGTTCGACAAGCAGTATTTCACCCGCTCCAGCGATAACAATGCGGGCATTTATGTGGGTGAGCCGCGGACGTTCTATGTGCAGGCCAGTGTAGGGTTCTGATAGTGCGTCGCCTGCTTCGCGGGACAAGCCCGCTCCCACAGGACTTTTGCAAGCCTTGAGGCTGGTGCTTAACCTGTGGGAGCGGGCTTGCCCCGCGAATGGGGCGCAAAGCGCCCCCGGCTTTTATGAAAGCACTGCCTCAGCCGGCGACACGATCGAAGTCTTCGCCCCCCGCGAACGCCCCGAGCTCAAGTAAGCCGCAATCGACTCCTGCGTCACCTCGCCCAAAAACACCTGCTCGGCATCCAGCACCGGCAACCACGCTCGGTTGAACTCGTACATCCGCGACAGCAGGATGCGCAAGTGCTCATCGTGCGACGCCGTGGCGTTGAATTGGCGCAGGAAGTCGCCACAGGTCCCTTGCTGGCGGTGCATGTCGCGCCGGCGCACATAGCCCATCGCCTTGTTCTGCGCATCGGTCACTACCACATAGCGGCGGTCGTGCTCGTCCAGCAGCTCCAGCGCATCGCTCACCGGCGTCTCCGGGCTTACCGACGGTGCGTTGTCTGCCGCATCCTCGGCCCGCACCAGCAACAGGCGTTTCAATGTGCTGTCCTGGCCGACGAAGTTGCTGACAAAATCATCCACCGGGTGCGCCAGCAGGGTGTCCGGGTGGTCCAGCTGCAACAGCTTGCCGGCACGGAAGATGGCAATCTTGTCGCCCAGCTTGATCGCTTCGTCGATGTCATGGCTGACCATGATCACGGTCTTGTTCAGCGCCCGCTGCATCTCGAAGAACTCGTTCTGGATCATCTCGCGGTTGATCGGGTCGACCGCGCCGAACGGCTCGTCCATCAACAACACCGGGGCCTCGGCCGCCAGGGCGCGGATCACGCCAATACGCTGCTGCTGGCCGCCGGACAGCTCGCGTGGGTAGCGCTGCAGGTACTGCTTGGGTTCGAGCTTGATCATGTGCATCAGCTCGCGGGCGCGGTCGTGGCACTTCTGCTTGTCCCAACCGAGCAGGCGCGGGACCACGGTGATGTTCTCTTCGATGGTCATGTTGGGGAACAGGCCGATCTGCTGGATCACGTAGCCAATGCGCCGGCGCAGGGTCACTTCGTCCAGCGCGCTGGTGTCTTCGCCATTGATGAACACTTGGCCCGAGGTGGGCGTGATCAGGCGGTTGATCATCTTCAGCGTGGTGCTCTTGCCGCAGCCCGAAGGGCCGAGGAACACGCAGATTTCGCCCTCGTTGACGGTGAGGTTGACCGCGTCGACGGCTTTGACGTCCTTGCCGTTGACGTTGAAGGTTTTGCTGAGGTTCTTGAGTTCGATCATGAGCGCAGTCCTTCTGGAGTCAGGGCACGTTGCAGGGTTTGCAGCAGCAGGTCGGCGATGATCGCCAGCAGGCTGACCAATACGGCGCCGACCAGCAGCATCGACATGTCGCTGCGGCTGATGGAGGTGAGGATGAGGACGCCCAGGCCGCCAGCACCGATGGTCGCGGCAATGGTCATCACGCCGATGTTCATCACTACGGCGGTGCGTACGCCGGCCAGGATTACCGGCACCGCGATGGGCAGCTCGACCATGCGCAGGCGCTGGCCGAAGGTCATGCCGATGCCGCGCGCGGCTTCACGGATGCCGGGCTCGACGTTGGTCAGCGCCAGGTAGGTGTTGCGCAGAATCGGCAGCAGTGAATAAAGGAACACGGCGGTAATCGCCGGCAGCGGGCCGAGGCCCTGGCCGAACTTGGAATAGAACGGCAGCAGCAGGCCGAACAGGGCGATCGAGGGGATGGTCAGCAGCACTGTGGCACTGGCTTGCAGGGGGCCGGCGACGGCCGGGAAGCGAGTCATCAGGATGCCCAGTGGCACGCCGACGAGGATGGCCAGGCTGACGGCAATGCCGACCAACATGATGTGCTGCCAGGTCAATTGCAGGACCTGGGCCCAATCGAGGTGGGCGAAGGTGTCGAGCAGGCTCATGGCTGTACCTCCTTCAAGGGGTGTTCACGCAGGAAGGCTGCGGCCACGGCGGTCGGGTTCTGGTGTTCGACGTCGACCTTGGCGTTGAGCTGACGCATGGTTTCGTCGTCGAGCTGCTCGGCCAGCGGTTTGAGCAGGGCGGCCAATTGCGGGTTGGCGTCGAGCACGGCTTTGCGTACGACAGGCGCAGCGGTGTAGTCAGGGAAGTAGTGCTTGTCGTCTTCGAGCAACTTGAGGTCGAACGCGTTCAGGCGCCCGTCGGTGGTGTAGACCAGCCCGGCGAACACCTGGTTGTTGTGCATGGCGGTGTAAACCAGCCCCGCGTCCATCTGGCGGATGTTGGCCCTGCCGACTTGCAGGTCGTACATGGCTTTGAGGCCGACCAGGCCGTCCGGGCGATTGGCGAACTCGGTGTCCAGGGCTACCAGGTGGTTGCGTTTGCTTTCGTCACGTAGCACCTGGTTGAGGTCGCTGATCGTATTCACCTGCGGGTAGGCCTCGGCGACCTGTTTCGGTAGGCCAAGGGCATAGGTGTTGCTGAATTTCGACGGGGTCAGCCAGATCAGGTCTTTTTTCGCATCAAGCGCCTTGACCTTGGCGTAGGTGGCTTCGGCGTTTGGCATGCGTTCATCGATGTGGTTGTACGACACCAACGACACACCGGTGTACTCCCACATCAGGTCGAGCTGACCGGTTTCCTGCGCCTGGCGTGCAATGCTGCTGCCAAGGCCGGTGGTCACGCGCACATCGAAGCCGTTGGCGCGCAGGTATTGGGCGGTGATTTCGGCAAGCACGGTCTGTTCGGTGAACACCCGCGCGCCGATACGCACCAGCGGTTTGTCCGCTGCTTGGGCAACACCTGCAAACAGCAGGGCTGCGCCGAGCAGCAAGGCGATTCTCTTCTTCATACGTTCCCTCGTCTTATTGGGCCAGGCCACGTTCCAGCCAGCGCTTGCTGGAGAAGCTCACCAGGGCGTCGAGCAGCAAGGCCAGCAGCGCCGTACATGCGGCGCCCAGCAGCAGCTGCGGCTGGTTGTTCAGGGCAATGCCAGGGAAAATCAGGCTGCCCAGGCTGTTGGCGCCAATCAGGAATGCCAGGGGTGCGGTGCCCACGTTCAGCGCCAGGGCCACACGCACACCGCCGACGATGATTGGCACGGCATTGGGCAGTTCCACCTGCCACAGTTGCTGGCGCGGGGTCATGCCGATGCCGGTGGCGGCTTCCTTGAGCGAGGCGGGGACGTTTTTCAGGCCTTCGTAAGTGTTGCGCACGATGGGCAGGAGGGAGGCGAGGAACAGCGCGAAGATCGCAGGCCCGGCGCCGATGCCCAGGATACTGAGCGCGATGGCCAGAACGGCCAGCGGGGGAATGGTATTGCCAACGTTGAAGAACTGCATGAAGCGCTCGGCTTTGTCGACCCGGTGCGGTCGACTAAGCGCAATGCCAGCGGGGATGCCCACGGCCAACGCCGCCGCCATCGAAGCCAGCACCAGTATCAGGTGCGCTTGCAGGTAGAACCCAAGATCGTCGCGGTAACGCGCGATCGTGTCGATGCCGATCCAGTGGATCAGCAGGGCCAGGATGACGAGCACGGTGGCGCATCCCAACAGCCCTTTTCCGTAGCGTGTAGCCACAGGCGGACTCCTTGTGTTGTCGGCGAGCACACTCTTTTTTTGGCCGGCCATACCTGGCAGCGAGTGGTGTGTTCGCGAGTAGCAGCGTGAAGCAACCGAAGGCTGCGATCAGGCCATGAGCCGAACCCCGTCGGGCCCGAAAAAGCTGATGAAACCAGTCCCCAACCGAAGCGGGTTGCAGGGGAGTGGACGTCTCCGAGGGCGTAAAGGTTCCCATCTGAGGCGGCATTTGGCCAGTGTTAATCACTGGGAGAGGTGTTTTTTCATACGAGAAAACAACGTTATTCCTACGTAAAGGCGTTGGTTTACCTGCTATCAATCCAATTGTGCTGATGGACAAAATTCCCCTCTCGGTTCTTTCAATATTTACTTGAGGGAATATTCCTCTGGAGGTATTTTGTTGGCGTGGACGATCAGATTTTGTGAGGAGTTCATCAGCGATTTCGATGCGTTGGATGACAGCGTTCAGGAGCGAATGCTGGGTCACCTGCGGTTGCTGCAATCATCAGGGCCAGCGCTTGGGCGACCTCATGTCGATACATTGAATGGATCCCGATATCCGAACATGAAAGAGTTGAGATTCACTGGGCGCAATGCGGTCTGGCGGGTCGCATTTGCTTTCGATCCTGACCGCCAGGCAGTCATCCTGGTGGCCGGTGACAAGTGCGGTGTTGGGGAGCACAGGTTTTATCAGGGGTTGATCAAGCAAGCAGACGCTCGCTTTGAGAATCACCTGTCGAGAGGAGAGAAAGATGTCCAAGACACTTGATGAGGTCATCAACGGATTGTCCCCTGAACGCAGGGAGCGGGTGGAGCAGCTGGGGCGTCAATTGATTCGCGAAGAAATGACGCTTCAGGCATTGCGTAAACAGCTCGAATTCACTCAAGAAGGTTTGGCAGAGCGTCTGGACATTCGTCAGGCCAACATATCCAAGGTGGAGAAGCGCAGTGACATGTTGATTTCGACCCTGCGTAGTTATGTGGAGGCATTGGGTGGCACCCTGGAGCTCGTCGTTCATATGCCTGGCCGTCCACCTGTAACGCTTGACGGCTTTTGTGAGGATCAGGCAAAGCGCGCCTGATTGACCGTCATTGACCAACGGCGGGGATCAAATTTTGGTCCCCGCCCAACTTCAGGTATGATATCGCCCCTTTTTGAATCCCCCAGTCAGGCGATTTCCCATGACCAACCAGGCCGCCGAAGTCGCGAAGCGCCGCACTTTCGCCATCATTTCCCACCCCGACGCCGGTAAGACCACCATCACCGAGAAGCTCCTGCTGATGGGCAAGGCCATTGCCGTCGCGGGTACCGTGAAGTCGCGCAAGTCCGACCGCCACGCCACCTCCGACTGGATGGAAATGGAGAAGCAGCGCGGCATCTCCATCACCACCTCGGTGATGCAGTTCCCATACCGCGAGCACATGATCAACCTGCTCGACACCCCCGGCCACGAAGACTTCTCGGAAGACACCTACCGCACCCTGACCGCGGTGGACTCGGCGCTGATGGTGCTCGACGGCGGTAAAGGTGTAGAGCCGCGGACCATCGCTCTGATGGACGTCTGCCGCCTGCGCGACACGCCCATCGTCAGCTTCATCAACAAACTCGACCGTGACATCCGCGACCCGATCGAACTGCTCGACGAGATCGAAGCCGTTCTGAAGATCAAGGCCGCGCCGATCACCTGGCCGATCGGTTGCTACCGCGATTTCAAGGGCGTGTACCACCTGGCCGGCGACTACATCATCGTCTACACCCCGGGCCACGGCCATGAGCGTACTGAGGTCAAGATCATCGAGAAGCTCGATTCCGATGAAGCCCGTGCGCACCTGGGTGACGAATATGATCGCTTCCTTGAGCAGCTTGAGCTGGTTCAGGGCGCTTGCCATGAATTCGATCAGGACGAGTTCATCAATGGCCAGCTGACACCGGTGTTCTTCGGTACCGCACTGGGCAATTTCGGTGTCGACCATGTGCTCGACGCTGTTGTCGACTGGGCGCCGCGCCCGCTGGCCCGTGTGGCCCACGAGCGTACCGTGGAGCCGGTGGAAGAGAAGTTCACAGGCTTCGTGTTCAAGATCCAGGCGAACATGGACCCGAAACACCGCGACCGTATCGCCTTCATGCGCATCTGCTCGGGCAAGTACGAGAAGGGCATGAAAATGCGCCACGTGCGCACCGGCAAGGACCTGCGCATCGGTGACGCGCTGACCTTCTTCTCTTCCGAGCGCGAGCAGCTGGAAGAAGCCTTTGCTGGCGACATCATCGGCCTGCACAACCACGGCACCATCCAGATCGGCGACACCTTCACCGAAGGCGAGGCGCTGGGCTTCACCGGTATTCCGCACTTCGCTCCAGAGCTTTTCCGCCGTGTGCGCCTGAAAGACCCGCTCAAATCCAAGCAGTTGCGTCAGGGCCTGCAGCAATTGGCCGAAGAGGGCGCGACCCAGGTGTTCTTCCCCGAGCGCAGCAACGACATCATCCTCGGTGCCGTCGGTGTGCTGCAGTTCGACGTGGTCGCCAGCCGCCTGAAGGAAGAGTACAAGGTCGAGTGCGCCTACGAGCCGATCACTGTGTGGTCCGCGCGCTGGATCAGCTGTGACGACAAGAAGAAGCTCGAGGAATTCCAGACCAAGGCCATGGAGAACCTGGCCATCGACGGTGGCGGTCACCTGACCTACCTGGCGCCGACCCGGGTCAACCTGTCGCTGATGGAAGAGCGCTGGCCGGACGTCAAGTTCCGCGCTACCCGCGAACACCACTGATTTCGAGAGCCTGCTAACTGACCCTGTGGGGGCGGGTTTACCCGCGAGTGAACCCGCTCCCACAGTGACCGTGTTACGGCCGCATTCAGTTGCCTGCCTTGATACTGGTCCAGATCCGCGTCCGGATGCGGTCGATCTTGGCCGGCATCGCCTCCAGTGCATACAGTTTGCCCATCAGCTCGTCGCTGGGGTAAATCATCGTATTGCCCTTCATCGCCGGGTCCACCAGCCCGTCGGCTTTGAGGTTGCCGTTGGCGTACTGCACATGGTTGCTGATGTTGGCCATCACGTCTGGCTGCAACAAGTAATTCATGTAGGCATACCCGGCCTTCTCATCCGGTGCATCGGCTGGCATGGCGACCATGTCGAACCACATTGGCGCACCTTCCTTCGGGATTGAATACCCCACCTTCACACCATTGTTCGCTTCATCCGCACGGTTTTTCGCCTGTAGCACGTCACCCGAGAAGCCCACCACCACGCAGATATCGCCATTCGCCAGGTCGCCGGTGTATTTGGAAGAATGGAAGTAGCTGATGTACGGCCGTACCTTCATCAACAGGTCCTTGGCCTTCTCGTAGTCCTTCGGATCCTGGCTGTGATGCGCCAAGCCCAGGTAGTGAAGGGCGATTGGCAGCAGCTCGGGGCCGTTGTCCAGCACCGCGACACCGCAGCTTTTCAGCTTGCTCATGTACTCAGGCTTGAAGATCAGGTCCCACGAGTCCACTGGCGCGTTTTCGCCAAGTATCGCCTTGACCTTGTCGATGTTATAGCCAATACCGGTACTGCCCCACAGGTACGGAAAACCGTACTGGTTGCCCGGGTCATTGACCTCAAGCGCCTTGAGCAGTACGGGGTTGAGGTTGTGCCAGTTGGGCAACTGCGACTTGTCCAGCGGCTTCAAGGCCTTGCCCTGGATCTGCCGGGCCATGAAGTGGTTGGAGGGGAACACCACGTCGTAGCCGGAGTTGCCGGTCATCAACTTGCCGTCGAGGGTTTCGTTGCTGTCGTACACGTCGTAGGTCGGCACGATGCCCGTGGCTTGCTGGAAGTTTTTCAGGGTGTCAGGGGCAACGTAGCTGGACCAGTTGTAGATTTTCACCGTGTCGGCGGCGCTGGCCACGCTGGCGGCCAGCATCAGGGGTGCGAGAAGGAAGGTGCGCATGTCGGGTTTACCTTGCTTTGTCTGTTGTTATCGAAGGCAGGCGATCAGCGGATCAGAAAATCAGAACGTAGGTCTTGCGCACGGTTTCCTGAATGTCCCAGGTGCCTGTGCTGTTGGCCGGTAGCATCAGTGCGTCTCCGGCTTCTATGGAGAGGGGCTCGCCACCGTCGGGGGTGAAGGTGCAGCGGCCCTTGATGAAGTGGCAGAACTCCTGTTGCACGATCTGCCGCCGCCAGCGCCCCGGGGTGCACTCCCAGATGCCGGTTTCGACGCCATCGCTGCGTTCCACGCAGGTGACCGAGGTGACCGCGACGGGGTCGCCGAGCGGGACTGCTACGGGGTTGGAACTGTCCAGGACGGCGCTGTCGGTGTGTTTGAACTGGGTGATGCTCATGACCGGTGGATCCTGTGTAGGTGAAAGGGAAGTCAGTGCATGAAGCCTTCCATGAAGTCTGCGAGCGAGCTGGCCAGGCGCCGCCTCCAAGGCGCGCTGGCGGGGTTGGCGAGGGTTCGGTCCTCGTGCACGAAGCTTTGGATGATCGCGTTGTAGCCCAGCCAACGGCAGGGCTCGGCAGGCCAGGTGGCCAGGCTCGACAGCGGACGATTGTCGAGCACCCAGGGTTGTGCGGTCAGTGCGTTGTGCTGGTTGAGGATCAGCGCAGCCAGGGTGCGCCCGCCGAGGTTGGTGGCTCCGACGCCTTCGCCGCCATAGCCACCGGCCAGGGCAATACCGCGTTGGCGGTCGCACAGCATGTGCGGGCGGAAGCGCCTGGCCATGCCTAGGTTGCCGCCCCAGGAATGGGTGATGCGCACATGCTTGAGCTGGGGGAACAGCTCGCTGAATAGGTAGCGGCGCAGGTCAACTTCGGCATCGGTCAGGGTGAAGTCTTCGCGTAGCCGGCCACCGAAGCGGTAGCCGCCGCGGGCGCCGAACACCAGGCGATTGTCGGCCGTGCGCTGGCCATAGGTGACCTGGCGGCTGCTTTCGCTGAACGCCTGGCCCTGGCTCAGGCCGATCTGCTCCCAGGTCGACTCCGGCAGTGGCTCGGTAGCCACCAGCAGGCTCTGCACTGGAAGTTGATGCTTGCCCAGCGGTGGCAGGCTGGCGGCGTAACCTTCCACAGCGGGTACTGTCCACTGGCAGCGGATGCGTGCCAGCGGGGTACGCACTTCACCCGGCTGCCAGTCGATGGCAGGGGTGTTTTCGTAAATCGGCACGCCGAGGTTTTCTACCGCCAGGGCCAGGCCGCGCGCCAGCTTGGCCGGCTGGATCGTTGCGGTGTGCGGGCTGTAGATCGCACCGTAGGCGTTACTGACCCGCAACTGGGCGTCCAACTGCTCGGGGCGCAGCCAGCGGTAGTCATCCTCGGTCATGCCCTGGCGATAGAGGTCGTCCAGGTAGGCGCGCAGGCTGCGCTCCTGCTCGGGGTAGCGGGCAGCGCAATACAGCACGCCACCTTTGCGGTAGTCGCAGTCGATGGCTTCGCGTTGCAGCACGGCGTGCACTTCATCGGGAATGCCGTGCAACAGGTCGATGCTGGCGCGGCGTTGTTGCGGCGACAGGGTGGCGAGCAGGCGGTCCTCGCCGAGCAGGTTGCCCATCAGCCAGCCGCCATTGCGCCCGGAGGCGCCGAAGCCGGCGATGTTGGCCTCGATCACCGCGATGTTCAGCTGTGGCGCCTGGCGCTTGAGGTAGTACGCGGTCCACAGGCCGGTATAACCGGCGCCGATGATGCACACGTCAACGTCGAGGTCATCGCGCAGTGCCGGGCGCGCGCACAGCGGCTCGTCGAGCTGGTCCATCCACAGGCTGAGCGTGCGCAGGGGTTGCATCGGGGTCGGCTCCACATCGGTCAAGGTCTGTGGGCGATCCTAGTGCTGTCAGCCAGCGGCTGTCTTACGTGCGTGCACGCAGAGAAATTTGCTTGAGGTAGGCCTTGGGCGTGAGTCCGGTGTTTTCGCGGAAGCACTTGTAGAACGCCGACAGCGAATTGAAGCCCGCGCTGAACGCCAGGTCGTCGATCGGAGCCTGGGCAGTATCGTCGTCCAGGCTGGCCATCAGGTGCTGCAGGCGCGCCTGGTTGACGTAACGGTAGAAGCTTTGGCCCAGCACCTGGTTGAGCAGGTAGGAGATCTGGTTGCGGCTGTAGCCGCTGGCATCGGCGACCTGTTGCAGGTCCAGTTCCGGGTCGAGGTAGGGGCGTTGACGCTGAAAGTAGTGCTCAAGGTCCTGGGCCATGGTCGACAGCTGGCGCGGCGAAAGCCCGAGGCGGCTGGTGGCCGGTCGCGGGCCGGCGTTGGTCAGGCCCTTGCCCTGTTGTCGCACCAGCGTGGCGTATTCGTTGACCCGCCAGATCAGGCCATCCTTGACGGTGATGGCCTCGCTGGACTGGAACGCGACCAGGCCTTCGCCGCCTTGCACGGTGACTTGGTACTGGATGAAAGCTGTGCAGCCATCGACGCGGATACGGTCGCTGTGAACGATATCTTCACCCGCCTCACGTGGCAGGCTGGCGCGTACGTAGTCGCGCAGGTCGTTGAAGCCGAGCACGCGGTTCTGGAAGAAGTCGTGGTACCGCACGTCTGGGTGATACAGCGCAATGACGCCGTCGAGGTCGCGGTGCTTCCAGCACAGGTGATAGCGCATCACGGTCTCGGCGGTGATGGGCGTCTGTTCGGGGCCGTCGGCAGGGGGGTTAGAACGCATTCGCAAATAGTGCCGGGGGCAGGGGCGGTAGGCAAGCCAGGGGCGCGGCCAGCGGACATTGCATAAACCCTGAGCCTATACGAGCAATCCGGGTGTTTTGCACGACTCCAGGAAACGCGTTTGAGCTAACCCGTTGATTCGCTTGAAAGTCATTTTTTGACACATGTGGCACGGCCTCTGCACCGATCATCACGCGACTGGTCCCGATGCTCACAATAAAGGCGAAAAACCATGATCCCCTCTGCCGAATATCCCTATGTCGATTCCCAGAATCGTTCAGGCGTGTCCTGGGCGGCCATCTTCGCGGGTGCCGCTGCTGCTGCCGCGCTGTCTTTGATCCTTGTGGTGCTCGGTGCGGGGCTTGGCTTTGCCGCCACTTCGCCATGGGCAGATGAAGGCGCCAGCGCCCAGACCTTGGGCGTGTCGGCGATCATTTGGTTGTTGTTGACGCAGATTCTCGCTTCAGGCCTGGGCGGCTATATCGCCGGCCGGCTGCGGGTGAAGTGGGCCAATCTGCATGGCGATGAAGTGTATTTCCGCGACACGGCCCATGGCTTCCTCGCCTGGGCAGTGGCCACGCTGGTTGCGGCCATGCTGATCGTTGGCACCGTCGGTGGTTTGGCCGGTGCGGGCGTGCAGGCGGGGGCGACGGCGGTTGGGGCGGCTGCGAGCATGGCGCCCAAGCCTGATGCCAATGGTTACTTCGTCGACAGCCTGTTCCGTAGCGATGGCCCGGCAGCGGTCAGCGACGATGCTGCCAACGGCGTAGCGGCGCGCATCCTGGCCAAGTCTATCGCCCAGGGTGGCGCGATGGCTGAAGGTGACCGCGCGTATCTCGCGCAATTGGTGGCCCAGCGTACCCGATTGAGCCAGGCGGAAGCCGAAGCACGGGTGGATGAAGTGTACGCCCAAGTGCAGCAGGCCAAGGTGCAGGCAAAACAGGCAGCTGATACGGCGGCCAAAGTGGCAGCCTGGACGGCGCTGTGGACCTTCGTTGCGCTGCTCTGCGGTGCGTTCTTTGCCAGCCTGGCTGCGTTGTTCGGTGGCCGTCAGCGTGATCGCGTGCTGTGGCTGGAAGGGGAAGGCGTGGGCTACACGACCCATCGAAGCATTCAACGTTAAGGAAGGAGAAACAACATGCGCTCATTACTGCTGTGGATGCTTGGGGTACCGATTCCGGTGATCATCTTGATCGCGATATTCATGCACTGAGAATGTGGGGCCGCTTTGCGGCCCATCGCCGGCAAGCCGGCTCCCACAGGTGCGGCGCAGGTTTGAAGCCTGCGCCGTACTTGTGGGAGCCGGCTTGCCGGCGATGAATGTCACACCGACCTAGAGAAATTGCTCTGCATAATGGCAGGCGACTTGCCGGGTTCCCACTTGCCTGAAGGCCGGCACTTCAACAGCACAGCGCTCCGTCGCATACGGGCAACGCTTGTGGAACGCGCAGCCATCCGGCGGGTTCAACGGGTTGGGTAATTCCCCTGCAATGCGAATCTTAGGCTTCAACGGGTCTGGATGAATCGCCGGCGTTGCCGACAGCAATGCCTGGGTATATGGGTGCAGCGGCTTCTCGTAGATATCCGCCTTCGGCCCCATCTCCGCCGGCCGCCCCAGGTACATCACCAACACCTGATCCGCCACATGCCGAACCACCGCCAGGTTGTGCGAGATGAATACGTAAGCGGTGTTGAATTCCTTCTGCAGGTCCATGAACAGGTTCAGCACCTGTGCCTGGATCGACACGTCGAGTGCAGAGGTCGGCTCGTCCGCCACCAGCACCTTGGGCTGCAGCATCATGGCCCGGGCCAGGGCGATACGCTGACGCTGCCCCCCCGAGAACATGTGCGGGTAGCGCTGGTAGTGCTCGGGTCGCAGGCCGACCTGCTCCATCATCTTCTGCACTTTCTCGCGCCGTTCGGCCTTGCTCAGCGAGGTGTTGATCAGCAGTGGCTCTGCCAATTGGTCGCCGATCTTCTGGCGCGGGTTCAGCGAGGCATACGGGCTCTGGAAGACCATCTGCACATCGCGGCGCAATTGCTTGCGCTCGGCCTTGCTGGCGCCTGTGACCTCGGTGCCGGCGATCTGCAGCGAGCCGGAGGAGGGCTCTTCGATCAAGGTCAGGGCGCGGGCCAGGGTCGATTTGCCACAGCCGGATTCACCGACCACAGCCAGGGTCTTGCCGGCCTCCAGTTCGAACGATACGCCATTGAGCGCACGCACCAGGGCGTGGCCCTTGAACAGGCCGCGGGACACTTCGTAATGGCGAGTCAACTCGCGGGCAGTAAGTACGACGGCCATCACGCCACCTCCTGGTTCAGCGGGTAGAAGCAACGCACCAGGCTGTGTGCCTGGGGGGCGAGGGGCGGGCGCTGTTGCCGGCAGTTGTCCTGCACGTACGGGCAGCGCGGCGACAACAGGCAACCTTGCGGCCGGTCGTAACGGCCAGGGACGATGCCGGGGAGGGTGGCCAGGCGCTCGGCGCCCAGGCTGTGCTCGGGGATCGCCGCCAGCAGGGCTTCGCTGTAGGGGTGGGCGGGGACGTCGAACAGCTCGGGCACCTGGCCCACTTCTACCGCTTGCCCGGCGTACATCACACACACGCGCCGGGCGGTTTCAGCCACCACGGCCAGGTCATGGGTAATGAGAATGAGCGCCATGTTGCGCTCTTTCTGCAGGTTGACCAGCAGCTCCATGATCTGCGCCTGGATGGTCACATCGAGGGCGGTGGTAGGTTCGTCGGCGATCAGCAGCTTGGGTTCGCCGGCAATCGCCATGGCGATCGCCACGCGCTGGCTCATGCCGCCAGACAGCTGGTGCGGATACGCGTCCAGGCGGCTTTCCGCGGCCGGGATCTCGACTTTTTTCAACAGTTCCAGGGCCCGCTGGCGCGCAGCCTTGCCCTTCAGGCCCAGGTGCTGGCGCAGCACTTCTTCGATCTGATAGCCCACGGTGAAGCTCGGGTTGAGCGCAGTCATCGGGTCCTGGAAGACCATGGCGATGTCCTTGCCCACCACCTTGCGCCGCTGGCGGCCGCTGAGCTTGAGCATGTCGGTGCCGTTGAACGTCATGGTATCGGCGGTGATGCGCCCGGGGGCGT
Source organism: Pseudomonas sp. SWRI50 (assembly GCF_014269095.1). Lineage (NCBI taxonomy): Bacteria > Pseudomonadati > Pseudomonadota > Gammaproteobacteria > Pseudomonadales > Pseudomonadaceae > Pseudomonas > Pseudomonas sp. SWRI50. Next base: position 84,004 of record NZ_JABWRW010000001.1, read on the forward strand.
CGATCAGGCCCATCAGGGCCATCATGGTGACGGATTTGCCCGAGCCGGACTCGCCAACGATGGCCAGGATCTCTCCGGCATCCACGGCCAGGTCCAGGCCGTCCACTACCGGTACTGCATGGGCGTCGCCGAAGCGCACATTGAGGTTGTTGATCTGCAACAGTGACATGGCGTTCTCCTCAGGCGGCGTTCTTGAGTTTCGGGTCCAGCGCATCGCGCAGTCCGTCGCCCATCAGGTTGATTGCCAGCACGCTGAGCAGAATGGTCACCCCCGGCAGGCTCACCACCCACCAGGCCCGCTCGATGTAGTCGCGGGCCGAAGCCAGCATGGTGCCCCACTCGGGGGTGGGCGGTTGCACGCCCAGGCCGAGGAAGCCCAGGGCCGCGGCGTCGAGGATCGCCGAGGAGAAACTCAAGGTAGCCTGCACGATCAACGGCGCCATGCAGTTGGGCAGCACGGTGACGAACATCAGCCGCGGCAAGCTGGCACCGGCCAGGCGGGCGGCGGTGACGTAGTCGCGGTTGAGTTCGCCCATTACCGCGGCGCGGGTCAGCCGCACATAGGCAGGCAGCGAGACAATGGCGATGGCGATCACGGTGTTGATCAGGCCAGGGCCGAGGATGGCGACGATGGCCACGGCCAGCAGCAGCGAGGGCAGGGCCAGCATCACGTCCATCAGGCGCATGATCGAGGGGCCGAGGAAGTGCGGGAAGAAGCCGGCCAGCAGGCCCAGCAGAATCCCTGGGATCAGCGACATCACCACCGACGACAGGCCGATCAGCAATGACAGCCGGGCGCCCTGGATCAAGCGCGACAGCAGGTCGCGGCCCAGTTCGTCGGTGCCGAGGATGAACTGCCAGGTACCGCCTTCGAGCCACACCGGCGGGGTCAGCAGGAAGTCACGGTACTGCTCGCTCGGGTCATGCGGGGCGACCCAAGGGGCGAACAGGGCGCAGAACACCACCAGGCACATGAAGGCCAGGCCCATCACCGCGCCTTTGTTACGCGAGAAGGCGTGCCAGAATTCCTTGTACGGCGAGGGGTAGAGCAGGCTTTGGTCCACCGGGCTGGCCGGTGCGACGGATTTTGCAATCGGGCTAGTCATGGCGAAGGCCTCAGCGCTGATGACGGATGCGTGGGTTGGCCAGGCCGTAGAGGATGTCCACGACGAAGTTGACCAGAATCACCAGGCAGGCGATCAACAGGATGCCGTTCTGGACCACGGGGTAGTCACGGGCACCGATGGCTTCGATCAGCCATTTGCCGATGCCCGGCCAGGAAAAGATGGTTTCGGTGAGCACGGCGCCGGCCAGCAGTGTGCCGACTTGCAGGCCGAACACGGTGAGCACCGGGATCAGCGCGTTGCGCAGGCCGTGCACGAACACCACGCGGGCGGGCGACAGGCCCTTGGCGCGGGCGGTACGGATGTAGTCTTCGCGCAGTACTTCGAGCATGGACGAGCGGGTCATGCGGGCGATCACCGCCAGCGGAATGGTGCCCAGCACGATGGCCGGCAGGATCAGGTGCATCACCGCATCCTTGAACGCGCCTTCTTCGTCGCTCAGCAGGGTGTCGATCAGCATGAAACCGGTTTTCGGCTCGATGTCGTAGAGCAGGTCGATGCGCCCGGACACCGGCGTCCAGCCCAGGCTGACCGAGAAGAACATGATCAGGATCAGGCCCCACCAGAAAATCGGCATGGAGTAGCCAGCGAGCGAGATGCCCATCACCCCATGATCGAACAGCGAGCCCCGCTTCAGTGCCGCGATCACCCCGGCCAGCAGGCCGACGATGCCGGCGAACAGCAGGGCGGCGAAGGCCAGCTCCAAGGTGGCGGGGAACAGGGTGAGGAATTCGGTCCACACGCTCTCGCGGGTACGCAGCGATTCGCCCAGGTCACCCTGGGCGAGCTTGCCCACATAGTCCAGGTACTGGACCGGCAGTGGCTTGTTCAGGCCCAGGCGCTCCATGGCCTGGGCGTGCATTTCGGGGTCGACCCTGCGCTCGCCCATCATCACTTCCACCGGGTCGCCGGGGATCAGGCGTATGAGCGCGAAGGTGAGCAAGGTGATACCGAAGAAGGTCGGGATCAGCAGGCCCAGGCGCCGGGCAATAAAACTCAACATTGTCGGGGTTACCTCTTCAGGCCAGGCGGCAGTCAGCACGCCACGGCAGTGCCGCCGGTCCCCGTGTGGGCTGCCGGCGGTCGTTGTTTTTCTACTTCACCCGGGTGGTGGCGAAGTTGTTGTTGGTCAGAGGGTTGATCACGTAACCCTCCACGTTGTCACGCATGGCGGTAAACACCTTCGGGTGGGCCATGTTGATCCAGGGCTGGTCGTCATCGTACACCTTCAATGCCTCGCTATAGAGCCTTGCACGCGCGTCGTTATCGATCACCTCGCGGGCTTGGGTGATCAACGCCTGGAATTTCGAGTTGCACCAGCGCGCGTAGTTCTCGCCATTTTTCGCCGCCTCGCAACTGAGCAGCGGGGTGAGGAAATTGTCTGGGTCGCCGTTGTCGCTGGCCCAGCCGGTGGACACCAGGTCGGCTTCGCCTTTTTTTGCCCGGCGCAGCATCTCGGCCCACTCCATGACGCGGATGTCGAGCTTGATGCCGACCTTGGCCAGGTCTGATTGCAACATCTCGGCGGACAGCCGCGGGTTGGGGTTGGTCGGGCCGCCGCCGTTGCGGGTGAACAGGGTGATGACCGTACCTTCCGGTACACCGGCCTCCTTGAGCAGCGCACGTGCCTTGTCCAGGTCGCGGGGCGGGTTTTTGTTGTCGCGGTTGAAGCCGATCATTGACGGCGGGTAGGGGTTGATAGCGACCAGGGCGTTGCCTTTGCCGAACAGCTGATCGACGTGGGTCTGGCGGTCGAAGGCCATGTCGATGGCTTTGCGCACCCGCACATCGCTGAGGTATTTGTGCTCGGTGTTCATGGCGATGTAGCCGGTAACCAGTGCTTCGGTGTTGGCGATCTTGAGCTTAGGGTCAGCTTTGATCGACGGCACGTCCTCGGGCTTGGGGTACAGCGCTACCTGGCATTCGTTGGCGCGCAGCTTCTGCAGGCGGACGTTGCTGTCGCTGGCGATGGCAAAGATCAGGGCATCGGCCGGTGGCTTGCCACGGAAGTAGTCTGGGTTGGCCTTGTAGCGGACCTGTGCGTCCTTGCTGTAGCGCTGGAAGATGAACGGGCCGGTACCGATCGGCTTGCTGTTGAGGTCGCCTGTCTTCCCTGCCTTCAGCAACTGGTCGCCGTATTCGGCGGAGTAGATCGAGGTGAAGCCCATGGCCATGTCACGCAGAAACGGTGCTTCCGGGCGGGTGAGGGTGATCACCACGGTGTGATCGTCAGTCTTGTCTACCGACTTGAGCAATTTGCCAAAGGCCATGCTTTCGAAATACGGGTAGCCGACGCTGGTCTTGTCGTGCCAGGGGTGTTGAGGGTCGAGCTGGCGGCGCAGGCTCCACAGCACGTCGTCGGCATTGAAGTCGCGGGTGGGCGTGAAGTAGTCGGTGGTGTGGAACTTCACCCCCTGGCGCAGGTGGAAGGTGTACGTCAGGCCATCAGCGGAGATGTCCCAGCGTTCCGCCAGTGCCGGCTGGATGTCGGTCGTCCCGGGGGTGAAATCGACCAGGCGGTTGAACAGGGTTTCGGACGAGGCATCGAACGTCACGGCCGTGGTGTACTGGACGACATCGAAGCCCTCGGGGCTGGCTTCGGTACACACCACCAGCGGCTTGGCCGCAAGCGGCGCGGCGCTGCCCAGGATGAGCGCTGCCAGGGCAGCGCGGAGCGGTAGCGATTTCATGAATACTCCCTGCAAGCTTTGATTCCAGCGTAGCCGCCACGGCCTGTTTTTTTCAGTGGGCGAAGTAGGCCGTGGCGTCATGGGTCAGAGGATGTTGAACGGAATGGTGGTCACCACGCGGAACTCGTCCAGGCTGCCATCGGCCTGGGCCTTGCTGGCGCGGTGTGCGGTATAGGTGGCGCGGATGCTGGTGTCTTTCAGCGGGCCGCTCTGCACCGCGTAGCTGGTGCCGATGCCCCACTCGTAGTGGGTCTCGCCGTCCAGCCCCTTCACGTCATAGGCGGTGCCGCGGTAGTGGGTGCCGTCGATGCCCCAGCCGCGGGCGTTGTACAGGTTGAACTTCAGGCCCGGCACGCCGTAGGGCGCCATGTTCAGCACATAGGAAATCTGCAGGGATTTCTCGTTGGGGCCGTTGAAGTCCGAGAGCAGCGAGTTGGCCAGGTAGATGCCGTTGGTTTCGTGCAGGTAGTCGAAGTACTCGTTGCCGTTGACCTGCTGCCAGGCGGCGGAGAGTGTGTGGGCCTGGTGGGTCAGGCCAAGCGACAGGCTGTAGGTGTCGTTGTCGATCTCACCCATCTTCTTGCTGCCTTCGTCCACGGTCTTGTAGTAGTTCAGACCGGTGCTCAGGCTGAGTACGGCGCTGTCGCCCAGCACGTGGTTGGCGCCGAAGTAGTACTGGTTCCAGAAGTCGTCGACTTTGGTGGCGTACAGGCTGGTGGTCAGGCTCTTGAACGGCTGGTAGTTGACCCCGGTGGTGCTGGCGCGGTCGGTCTCGACGCCAGCGGCGCCATACTCGCTGCGGAACTTGCTGAGGCTTTGCTCGGTGCGCGGCGAGACGCGGTCGAAGGTGCCCAGGTCGAACGAGAGGTTGTCGAATTCGGCACTGTGCAGAAAGGCACCCTGGAAGCTCGAAGGCAGGGCGCGGTTGCCGATGTAAGCGATCATCGGCGTGTCCACCGACTGGCGGCCGACGGTGAGTGTGGTGTTGGACACACGGGCTTTGATGTTGCCCAGGCCCAGTTTGCTCCACTGGCCGATGGGGTCGCCGTCGCTGTGGGTCAGCGTCCGGTTGTTGGGGCCGGCGATGGCCTCGCGGTCTTGTAGCAGGGCAACAGCGTTGTAGCCGGCCGCCTCGACGGCAAAGCCCACGGTGCCTTGGGTAAAGCCCGAGCTGTAGTTGAGGAGGGTGCCTTGCAGCCAGTTCTCGCGGCTGTGGGTGTCGTGGCGGGTGCCGTCGCTTTTGTAGTACTTCCACAGCGGGGCGCGGGCGGCGCGCTCGCGGGCGTACCAGTTGCGGGTCGAGCCGGACAGGCTCTGGCCGTCGACGAAGCCGGTGGCTTGTTCCTGTTCGCTGCCGGTCTTGAGGGTGAGCGGGACGTAGTCCTGGCGCTGGGGGTCGGCTTCGACCACGGAGCAAAAGCTGCCAATGGTTAAGGCCAGTGCGGTTGAGGTGAATATTCTCAAGGTGAAAGCTCCCTTTCCTTTTTCTAGTTATTACCGGCCTTGTGAGCCGGGTTTATTGCTGCGGTGTTGCCAGGGTTGCCTGGGGTTGCCGGGCTAATCAGGGGGAGGTGTGTTGCCAGTGACGGCCTCTTCGCGGGGCAAGCCCGCTCCCACAGGTTCCCCACTACCTGCAGTACCTGTGGGAGCGGGCTTGACCCGCGAAGAGGCCAGTACTGGTTAATGCCTAATCAACACTCACACCGGAAAAATCATTGCGGCCAAAGGGGCTGACCTTGAAGTCGGAAACCTTGACACTGATCGGCTGGTTCACCGTGGAATGCGCCACCGGGGTAATCGGCACCTGTTGCTTGAGCCGTTGCTGGGCCTGGCGGTAGAGGGCGGTGCGTTGTTCGCGGTCGGTCACCTGCTTGGCCCGCTTGACCAGGCTGTCGTACTGCGGGTCGCACCACAGGGAGTAGTTGTTGCTGCCGATGGCATCGCAGTTGTAGAGGGTACCGAGCCAGTTGTCGGGGTCGCCGTTGTCGCCGGTCCAGCCGATCAGGGCGATGTCGTGCTCGCCGCTTTTCATGCGCTTGAGGTACTCGCCCCATTCGTAGCTGACGATGCGCACCTTGAAGCCCAACTTGTTCCAGTCGGCCTGCAGCATCTCGGCCATGAGCTTGGCGTTGGGGTTGTACGGGCGCTGTACCGGCATGGCCCATAGGGTGACTTCGGTGCCGTCCTTGACCCCGGCCTGCTTGAGCAGTTGCTTGGCTTTTGCTGGGTCGAAGGGGGCGTCCTTGAGGCTGTCGTCATAGGACCATTGGGTGGGCGGCATGGCGTTCACCGCCAGTTGCCCGGAGTCCTGATACACCGCCTGCAAGATCGCCTGCTTGTTGACTGCCATGTCCATGGCCTGGCGCACTTCCAGGCGGTCGAAGGGCGGGTGCTGGGTGTTGTAGGCGATGTAGCCGAGGTTGAAGCCGGGCCGTTGCAGCACCTCGAGCGTCTTGTCGGCCTTGAGCGCTGGCAGGTCGGCCGGCCGAGGGTGCAAGGTGACCTGGCATTCGTTGCGGCGCAGCTTCTGGATGCGCACCGAAGGGTCGGTGTTGATCGAGAACACCAGGTTGTCGATCTTCACCTCATCCGGAGCCCAATAGTCCTTGTTGCCCTTGAAGCGGATCTGCGCGTCCTTCTGGTAGCGCTGGAACACGAACGGCCCGGTGCCGATGGGCTGCTGGTTGATGTCGCTAGGGCGCCCGCGGGTCATCAACTGCTCGGCGTATTCGGCAGACAGGATGGACGCGAAGCTCATGGCAAGGTTCTGGATGAACGCGGCGTCGACCTTGTTCAGGGTGAACACCACGGTCAACGGGCCGGCCTTCTCGATGCGGGCGATGTTCTTGTCCAGGCCCATGCTGACGAAGTAGGGGAACTCGGTGGGGTAGGCCAGCCGGAACGGGTGGCCCTTGTCGAGCATGCGGTTGAAGGTGAACAGCACGTCGTCGGCATTGAAGTCGCGGCCTGGGGTGAACGCCTTGTTGGCGTGGAACTTCACGCCCTCGCGCAGGTGGAAGGTGTAGCGCAGGCCATCCTCGGAGATGTCCCATTTGGTTGCCAGGGCCGGGTGCACGGCAGTGCCGCCGCGTTCGAATTCGACCAGGCGGTTGTAGATCGGCTCGGCGGCGTCGTTGTCGGTGGCGCTGGTGTACTGGGCGGTGTCGAAACCCGCCGGGCTGCCTTCGGAACAGAACACCAGGTTTTTCGCGAGCAGGGCCGGGGATTGGCTCATCAGGCCCAGCGCGAGCAGGGTCGAAACGGCGGTGGCATGGCGCATGGCAAGTCCTTGTTCGTCTGTTTCGCCGCCTCGGGGTACGAATGGCGGCAACAGGTTGCCTATCCCGCTGCGGGTAGCAGCAGGCAGGCGTTATGGAGGTTGGCTGTGGTGGGGCAGGCACCCGCCGCGCGCCGGGTGCCGGGGGCTACCCTATTAGTTGTCCACGCTGACGCCGTAGAAGGCATTCAGCCCAAACGGACTGATCTTGAAGTCCTTCACCTTGACACTCATGGGCTGGTACACGGTGGAGTGGGCGATCGGAGTGATCGGCACCTGCTGCTTGAGGATGTGCTGCGCCTGTTGATACAACTCGGTGCGTTTGGCTTGGTCAGAGGTGGCTTTGGCCTGTTTGATCAGGTCGTCGTAGGGCTTGTAGCACCACTTGGAGAAGTTGTTGCCGTCGATCGCATCGCAGCCATAAAGCGTACCTAGCCAGTTGTCCGGGTCACCGTTGTCGCCGCTCCAGCCGATTAGCATGGCGCCCTGTTCACCGCCTTTGGAGCGCTTGATGTATTCGCCCCATTCATAACTGACGATCTTCGCCTTGATGCCGATCTTGGCCCAGTCCGATTGCAGCATTTCGGCCATCAGCTTGGCATTGGGGTTGTACGGGCGTTGCACGGGCATGGCCCACAGGGTGATCTCGGTGCCCTCCGGGATGCCGGCTTGCTTGAGCAACTGCTTGGCCTTTTCCGGGTCGTAGGGGGCGTCCTTGATGCTGTCGTCATAGGACCACTGGGTAGGCGGCATGCCGTTTACCGCCAGCTGGCCGGCCCCCTGGTAAACCGATTCGATGATCTTCTTCTTGTCCACCGCCATGTCCAGTGCCTGACGCACTTCGAGCTTGGCCATGGGGTTGGGCACGCTGCTGCCCTTGATCTTGTCCATCACGTTGTAGGCAATGTAGCCGAGGTTGAAGCCGGCCTGTTGCGGCATCTGCAGGCTCTTGTCGGCCTTGAGCGGCTCGATGTCGGCCGGGCGCGGGAACAGCGTGACCTGGCACTCGCCTTTCTTGAGCTTCTGCATGCGCACCGAGGCATCGGTGGTGATGGCGAAGATCAGGTTTTCGAGCTTCACGTCCTCGGGTTTCCAGTAGTCCTTGTTGCCCTTGAAGCGGATTTGCGCGTCTTTCTGGTACTTGCTGAACACGAATGGGCCGGTGCCGATCGGTTTCTGGTTGAGGTCGGCGGCCTTGCCGCCTTTCAGCAGTTGGTCGGCGTACTCGGCCGACTGGATGGACGCGAAGCTCATCGCCAGGTTCTGGATGAACGCGGCGTCCACCTCGTTGAGGGTGAAGCGCACGGTGTGCTCGTCGACCTTCTCGAGCTTGGCGATGTTCTTGTCCATGCCCATGTCGGTGAAGTAGGGGAATTCGGTGGGGTAGGCCTTACGGAACGGGTGGTTCTTGTCGAGCATGCGGTTGAACGTGAACAGCACGTCATCGGCATTGAATGTGCGGGTGGGCTTGAAGTAGTCGGTGGTGTGGAACTTGACCCCTTCGCGCAGGTGGAAGGTGTAGGTCTTGCCGTCGTCGGACACTTCCCATTTAGTCGCCAGGCCCGGGATCACGGCGGTACCGCCGCGTTCGAACTGGGTCAGGCGGTTGAACACGGTCTCGGCCGAGGCGTCGAAGTCGGTTCCCGTCGTGTATTGCCCTGGGTCGAAGCCAGCCGGGCTGCCTTCGGAGCAGAACACCAGGTTGGACGCTGCGTGGGCGAGCGGGGCGCCGGCCAGCAAACCTGCGCCTAGCAAGAACGGAATGACTGCGTGTTTGAGCATGGTGGCCTCATTGTTGTCATTTTTGATTGAGGTGGCCTCGTGAGCCGACCTGAGGATACTTATGCAGGGGCTGTTCCCAATGCAACACTCAGAAGGATAGTTGGCGCCAGAAAGGTGGCACGAGCGTACATGGATGTCGCATCGGTATAACTTTCGACGAAGTTGAACGTTTGCGCGGGCAAAATGATGGCAATTGCAGCATGTTTCGAGGGGGAGGGATATGTAAGCTGCACCTTAAAAGTGCGTAGGAAATGTCTTAAATTGCAGAATTGGGGCTGCTTTGCAGCCCATCGCGACGCAAGGCCGCTCCTACAGCTGCAGCGCAAGCCTTAGGATCTGCGCTGCCCCTGTGGGAGTCGGCTTGCCGGCGATTGGGCCGCAAGGCGGCCCCATTCAGATCAGGGCATCTGAACTTCGATCAAACCATCGGCATTCATGCTCACTTCGCTGGTACCCGCTTCGATATCCGGGGCCGGCGCCGCTTCGTCAGCGCCCATGGCTTTCATGGCCATCGGTGCGCTGCGCAGGTACGGGCGTGGGTAGCCGCTGCTGTTGAGGTTCAGGTTGACCACTTTGTAGCCCTTGCCCCCCAGCGCCTCGGTGGCCAGCTGTGCGCGTGCCTTGAAGGCATTGACCGCGTCCTTGAGCAAATCATCTTCGCTGGCCTTGCGCGTGGCCGGGGCGATGGAGAAGTCCATGCCGCCCATTTTCAGGTCTTGCAGCAGGTCGGCGGTCAATTGCGACAGGGCTGGGAAGTTGGCGCTTTCCAGGCGCAGCTCGGCGCGTTCACGCCAGCCGGTGATCTTCTGCCCTTTGCTGTCATAGACCGGGTAGCTGTTGCGGCTGCCCTGGCTGATCTTCACATCCTTGACCTGGCGAGACTGCTGCACAGCCTTGTTCATGGTCTCGGTGATCTCTTTGGCAAGTTTGCCCGGGTCGGTGTTCTGCGCTTCGCTGTAGAGGGTCACGACCATCAGGTCGCGTGGCACTTCCTTGCTGACTTCGGCACGCAGCGACACCTGGTTGAAGCGCGGCTCATCGGCCGCCAGCGCAGGCAGGCTGGCGAGCAGGCCGCAAGACAGGATCAAGGCAGTGCCGCGACGAGGGATTTGCATGTAAGACTCCTTGGCAATAAAAGGGCGTGGGTGCTGGCTCTCCATTCCACGCATGGCCCATCAGACCGGGAACAGTGTAGTGGGTTCAAAAGTGCCATCATGAACCTGTGACAAAGTGTGGCGCTTTGCCGCATCGCTGCAGCGAGGCGCCCGGCTTCGGTATACTCCAGCCGATTTTCTGGAGCACTCATCAGGAGAGCTCATGCTCGCCGACGTACAACCGTTGTCCGCTACACGTCAGAACCTCTGGCGCCTGACTGTTATTCGCGTGCTGGTCCTGGCTGCCCAGGCAGGCTCCGTGGGCGTCGCCTACTGGACCGACCTGCTGCCCTTGCCGTGGTTTTCGCTGGCGGCGACGCTGGCCCTGTCGTCCATCTTGTGCGCCTTCACCGCGTTGCGCCTGCGCCTGTCGCTGCCGGTCACCGAAATGGAATATGCACTGCAGCTTGCCTGTGACCTGCTGATCCACAGTGCCTTGCTGTATTACTCCGGCGGCTCGACCAACCCGTTCGTTTCGTATTACCTGGTGCCGCTGGCCATTGCTGCGGTGACCTTGCCCTGGCTCTATTCGCTGATTCTTTCGGGCATTGCCCTGACGGCCTACAGCCTGCTGCTGGTGCAGTTCTACCCGCTGGAAGGGCTGCCGCTGGCGCGCGACAAGATGCAGGTCTACGGCATGTGGCTGAGCATCGCCCTGGCGGCAGCGGTCATTACCTTCTTTGCCGCGCGCATGGCCGAAGAACTGCGCCGCCAGGAACAGCTGCGTTCCGAGCGCCGTGAGGAGAGCCTGCGCGATGAGCAGTTGCTGGCCGTGGCCACCCAGGCTGCTGGCGCTGCCCACGAACTGGGCACCCCGCTGGCGACCATGAGCGTGCTGCTCAATGAAATGCGCCAGGACCACCCCGACCCACTGTTGCAGGAAGACCTGCAGATCCTTCAGGACCAGGTCAAACTGTGCAAGGAGACCTTGCAGCAACTGGTGCGTGCTGCCGAGGCCAACCGCCGCCTGGCGATGGTCGAGCAGGACGTTACTGCCTGGCTGGACGAAGCGCTGAACCGTTGGCACCTGATGCGGCCCGAGGCCAGCTACCGCTTCCAGCGCCTCAGGGATGGCCAGGTACCGCGCCTGACCCCGCCACCGGACCTGACCCAGGCGCTGCTGAACCTGCTGAACAATGCAGCCGACGCGTGTCCGGACGACCTTGAGGTGCGCCTTGACTGGGACGCCCAGGACATTGTCATCAGTATCCGTGACCATGGCCCCGGTGTACCCCCAGCGATCGCCGAGGCGATTGGCAAACCCTTTATTACCACCAAGGGCAAAGGCTTCGGCCTGGGCCTGTTCTTGAGCAAGGCCAGCGTGACGCGTGCGGGCGGTTCGGTGAAACTCTATAGTCATGAGCAGGGTGGCACCCTGACCGAATTGCGCCTGCCCCATGGCAAGCGAGGAGATGAATGATGAGTGACGAAACCCAGCTTGAAAGCGAAGAGCTGCCGCACCTGCTGCTGGTGGATGACGATGCCACCTTCACCCGGGTCATGGCGCGCGCCATGAGCCGTCGCGGGTTCCGCGTGAGCACTGCAGGCTCCGCCGAAGAAGGGCTGATCCTGGCCCAGCAGGACCTGCCAGACTACGCCACGCTGGACCTGAAGATGGAAGGCGACTCGGGGCTTGTGCTGCTGCCCAAGCTGCTAGAGCTGGACCCGGAAATGCGCGTGGTGATCCTGACGGGTTATTCCAGCATCGCCACCGCGGTGGAGGCGGTCAAGCGCGGCGCCTGCAACTACCTGTGCAAGCCGGCCGATGCCGACGATGTACTGGCTGCGTTGCTTTCCGAGCATGCCGACCTGGATGCCCTGGTGCCAGAAAACCCGATGTCGGTCGACCGCCTGCAGTGGGAGCACATCCAGCGCGTGCTGAACGAGCACGAGGGCAATATCTCGGCCACGGCGCGGGCGCTGGGCATGCACCGGCGGACCTTGCAGCGCAAACTGCAGAAGCGGCCGGTTCGGCGCTGAATCGGCGTTGACCCTTCGCGGGGCAAGCCCGCTCCCACAGGGACACCACTGAGCCCGAGAAGGGTGGGCACCTGTGGGAGCGGGCTTGCCCCGCGAAGGGGTCGCCACTGACAGAAATTGCCCTGTATCGCATCCCGATCCCCGCAACTCGCAGCCGTTGACGTATCATTAGCCCCCTAACGGCAACCCTGCAGGATCGCTTGCGCATGCTCGCCCTTCTTATCCAGACGCTGAACATCACGGCACCGGTCTTCGCCATGCTGTTCATGGGCGTGCTGCTCAAACGCATCCACCTGATCGACGACAACTTCAACCGCGTCGCTTCACAGCTGGTGTTCAACGTCTGCATGCCGGCGCTGCTGTTCCTCGGCATCTACCACGCCGACCTGGCAACGGCGGTCAAACCTGGCGTGTTGCTGTACTTCGTCGCGGCCACCCTGGTTGGCTTTGGCGTGGCCTGGGGGCTGGCCATCTGGCGTTGCCCGTCAGCGGACCGCGGCATCTACACCCAAGGCGCATTTCGCGGCAACAACGGCGTAATCGGCCTGGCCCTGGCCGCCAGCCTGTATGGCGACTACGGCATCTCGCTGGGCGCGGTGCTGGCAGGCCTGGTGATCCTCCTGTACAACTCGCTGTCGGCGGTGGTGCTAGCGGTGTACAGCCCGGACCTCAAGTCCGACCCGTGGAGCATCTGCAAGAACATCTTCAGCAACCCATTGATCATCAGTGTGCTGGTGGCAACGCCCATGGCCTATGGCCAGGTGCCGTTGCCCAACTGGTTGCTCACTTCAGGCGACTACCTGGCGCAGATGACCTTGCCGCTGGCATTGATGTGCATCGGTGGCACCCTGTCGCTGGCGGCGCTGCGTGACAGTGGCAGGCTGGCCATCGATGCCAGCCTGGTGAAGATGGTCTGGTTGCCGCTGATCGGCACACTGGGTGCGTGGCTGTGCGGGTTCCGCGGTGCCGAGCTGGGCATCCTGTTCCTGTACATCGGCAGCCCGACGGCGGCAGCCAGCTATGTCATGGCGCGGGCGGCCAACGGCAACCATGAGTTGGCGGCTTCGATCATCGTGATCACTACGCTAATGGCGGCGATCACCACCAATATCGGTATTTTCATCTTGCAGTGGGGCGGATGGATCTAGATCCTTGACTGCAAATAACAGCAATAACACTGCCTCACTGAGCTAAAGGACACTTCATGCAAGACCAGAGCACGCCCGAGCGCTTGCAGCGCGGGCTGAAGAATCGCCATATCCAGCTGATCGCGCTGGGTGGGGCCATCGGCACCGGGCTGTTCCTGGGGATCGCCCAGACCATTCAACTGGCCGGCCCTTCCGTATTGCTGGGCTACGCCATCGCCGGCCTGATGGCTTTCTTCATCATGCGCCAGCTGGGCGAAATGGTGGTCGAAGAGCCGGTAGCCGGCAGCTTCAGCCACTTCGCCCACCAGTATTGGAGCGAGTTCGCAGGCTTCGTTTCGGGCTGGAACTACTGGGTGGTGTACGTGCTGGTGGGCATGGCCGAACTGACCGCCGTGGGCATCTATGTGCAGTACTGGTGGCCCGATTTCCCCACCTGGGCGACGGCGGCGATCTTCTTCGTGGCGATCAACCTCATCAACCTGACCCAAGTGAAGGTCTACGGGGAGATGGAGTTCTGGTTCGCCCTGGTCAAGGTAGTGGCCATCGTCAGCATGATTGGCTTTGGTGCCTGGCTGCTGAGCAGCGGCCACGGCGGCCCGGACGCCAGCGTGGCCAACCTGTGGCAATACGGCGGGTTCTTCCCGAATGGCGTCACTGGCCTGATCATGGCCTTGGCTGTGATCATGTTCTCTTTCGGTGGGCTGGAGCTGGTGGGTATCACCGCCGCCGAGGCAGATAACCCGCGTCAGAGCATCCCCAAGGCCACCAACCAAGTGGTCTACCGCATCCTGATTTTCTACATCGGCGCCCTGGCGGTGCTGTTGTCGCTGTACCCGTGGCAGAAGGTGGTGCAGGGGGGCAGCCCGTTCGTGATGATTTTCCATGAGCTGGACAGCGACCTGGTGGCGACCATCCTCAATGTCGTGGTGCTGACGGCGGCGCTGTCGGTCTACAACAGCTGCGTCTACGCCAACAGCCGCATGCTGTTCGGCCTGGCCAGCCAGGGTGATGCGCCGCGCCAGCTGCTCAAAGTCAGCCGCAGTGGTGTGCCGCTGACGGCGCTGGGTGTTTCGGCGTTTGCCACGGGCATGTGCGTACTGATCAACTACCTGATGCCCGGTGAAGCCTTTGGCTTGCTGATGGCCCTGGCAGTGTCGGCGCTGGTGATCAACTGGGCGAGCATCAGCATCACCCACCTCAAATTCCGCAAAGCCAAGCTGGCGTCGGGTATTACCCCGTTCTACCAGAGCTGGGGGCACCCGGTTACCAATTACCTGTGCCTGGCATTCATCGTGCTGATTCTGGTCGTGATGTACCTGACGCCGCCGATTCGCATCTCGGTGATGCTGATTCCGGGTTGGATTGCGGTGCTTTGGGTCGCGTTCCGGTTGAAGAAGGCCCGGCAGGGCTGAGGGCTTGTGGCGCCCTCCGCTGGCCTCAGTGCTGCCGCCGCCACGCACGTACGGTGGTGTACAGCAGCACCAAGGCCAGCACTGGCAGGACATAGAACAGCATGAGCCGCTCCAGGCGGCCGGCCAATGGCATGCCGGTGGTAAAGGCCACCACATGCAGCCCATAGGCCAGGTACAGGCAGAGAAACACCAGGCCTTCAGCGCGGGTGATCCGGTAGCCCGAATAGAACACGGGTAGGCTCAAGACGGCGACGCCCAGCATCACGGGCAGGTCGAAGGCCAGCGCGTTGGGTGAGATCGACAGCGGTTCAGGGGTGATCAGCGCGGTCAGGCCCAGCACGCCCAGCAGGTTGAACAGGTTGCTGCCGATCACCGTGCCAACGGCGATTTCCCGTTCGCCGCGAAGGGCGGCAATCATCGCGGCGGCCAGCTCTGGCAATGACGTGCAGACCGCGACCACGGTCAGGCCGATGATGCGTTCGGAAAGGCCCAGGTCAGTCGCCACCTCAACGGCGGCTTCCAGTAGCAAGTGGCCGGCCAGGCTCAGCAGGCCAAGGCCAAGCGCAATCTGCAGCAGCGTGCTTGACCAAAAGCGTGCACCACTGACCTTGATGTTGCTGGGCGCGGGGTAGGTGCGAGCGTAATGGCGTGATTGATGCCAGAGCATGACCAGGTAGCCCACCAGCGCCAGCAACAGCAGCAGGCCCTCCCCGCGGCCCAGGTAGCCATTGGCGGCCAGCGCATACACCAGCGCACTGGCGACGATCATCAAGGGGATGTCCAGACGAACCAGTTGGCGTGAAACACGCAGCGGGATGATCAGCGCGGCCAGGCCAAGAATCACCAGTACGTTGAAGATGTTGCTGCCAATCACGCTGCCGACGGCGACATCCGGTGCGCCCTGGAAGGCGGCCTGTAGGCTTACCGTGAGCTGCGGTGCGGTGCTGCCGAAGGCCACCAGGCTCAGCCCGATGATCAGTGGGCGCACGTGCAGGCGCAAGGCCAGGCGCAGGGCCATGCGTACCAGCAGCTCGGCACCGCAGGCCAGCAGCAACAAGGCGACGCCCAGTTGCAGGAGGCTGAAGGTGGGAAGGGTGGCCAGGTCGAAAATGGTCAGGGCTCCAGTAGGGTCAGTCGCTCAGACCTTGTACCCGCACGCGCGCCGTTCCGCTACGGAGCATGCCGATTTTTTCTGCTGCAGCGCGTGACAGGTCAATCAGCCGGCCGCGTGTATGCGGGCCGCGGTCATTGATGCGCACCACCACGCTGCGTTGGTTGGCGAGGTTGGTGACCAGCACGCGGCTGCCGAACGGCAGGCTGCGGTGAGCGGCGGTAAGGCCGTGCTGGTTGAACGGTTCGCCACTGGCCGTGCGTTTGCCGTGGTGGCGCGAGCCGTAATAGGAGGCGGTGCCGGTCTTGTCGTAGCCGCGGGGGTCGATGTCGTGGCTGGCACAGCCGGCCAGCAGGGAGAATAGGGCGAGGGTCCCGAGGGATCGTTTTAGCAAGTCTGATGCTCCGGTGCTGCCATTGGGGCCGCTGTGCGGCCTTCGCGGGGCAAGCCCGCTCCCACAGGAACTCCA
Source organism: Pseudomonas sp. SWRI50 (assembly GCF_014269095.1). NCBI lineage: Bacteria > Pseudomonadati > Pseudomonadota > Gammaproteobacteria > Pseudomonadales > Pseudomonadaceae > Pseudomonas > Pseudomonas sp. SWRI50. The sequence continues at coordinate 100,151 of NZ_JABWRW010000001.1, forward strand.
CAGCATTGAGGCCAATGAAATACCTGTGGGAGCGGGCTTGCCCCGCGAACGAGGGCGCAGCCCTCGCCGCATTTTTCAGCTCACCCTTCGAGCTTGGCTTTGAGCAATTGGTTCACTTGCCCCGGGTTGGCCTTGCCCTTCGACGCCTTCATCGCCTGGCCGACGAAGAAGCCGAACATCTTGCCGCGCTTGGCCTCATCGGCGGCGCGGTACTGTTCGACCTGTTCGGCATTGGCAGCCAGCATTTCGTCGAGCATCTTGTCGATCGCACCGGTGTCGGTGACCTGCTTCAGGCCACGGCTCTCGATGATGCTGTCGGCATCGCCTTCACCGGCGGCCATGGCCTCGAACACGGTTTTGGCGATCTTGCCGCTGATGGTGTTGTCACTGATACGCAGCAGCATGCCACCCAACTGCTCGGCGCTGACCGGTGCCTGGTCAATCTCGACCCCCAGCTTGTTCAGCAGGCTGCCCAGCTCGACCATGACCCAGTTGGCTGCCAGCTTGGCGTCGCCACCAATCTTCACCACTTGTTCGAAGTAGTCTGCCTGTTCGCGGCTCGATGCCAGCACGTTCGCGTCGTAGGCCGACAGGCCGTACTGGCTCTGGAAGCGCTCGACCTTCTGCGGCGGCAGCTCTGGCAGGCCGGCGCGGATGGTGTCGAGGAAGCTGTCCTCGATGACCACCGGCAGCAGGTCTGGGTCGGGGAAGTAACGGTAGTCGTTGGCTTCCTCCTTGCTGCGCATGGAGCGGGTCTCGTCCTTGTTCGGGTCGTACAGGCGGGTTTCCTGGATGACCTTGCCACCGTCTTCGATCAGGTCGATCTGGCGCTGGATCTCGCTGTTGATCGCACGTTCGATGAAGCGGAACGAGTTGACGTTCTTGATCTCGCAGCGGGTACCGAACTCGGCCTGGCCTTTTGGCCGGATCGACACGTTGCAGTCGCAGCGCAGCGAGCCTTCGGCCATGTTGCCGTCGCAAATGCCCAGGTAGCGCACCAGGGCGTGGATCGCCTTGACGTAGGCCACGGCTTCCTTGGCGCTGCGCATGTCCGGCTCGGAAACGATTTCCAGCAGCGGCGTGCCGGCGCGGTTCAGGTCGATGCCGGTGGAGCCGCTGAAGTCTTCGTGCAGGCTCTTGCCGGCGTCTTCCTCCAGGTGCGCACGGGTCACGCCGATGCGCTTGATGGTGCCGTCTTCCAGGGCGATGTCCAGGTGGCCCTTGCCGACGATCGGCAGGTCCATCTGGCTGATCTGGTAGCCCTTGGGCAGGTCGGGGTAGAAGTAGTTCTTGCGCGCGAACACGTTGCGCTTGCCGATCTCGGCATCGATCGCCAGGCCGAACATGCACGCCATGCGCACGGCTTCCTGGTTCAGCACCGGCAGTACGCCGGGCATGCCCAAGTCAACCAGGCTGGCCTGGGTGTTCGGCTCGGAGCCGAAGGTGGTGGCGCTGCCGGAGAAGATCTTCGACTGGGTGGCGAGCTGAGTATGAATTTCCAGCCCGATCACAACTTCCCATTGCATGTGTGAACTCCTCAGAAGCCGTTGGGGGCGCGGGTGTGCCAGTCGGTCACTTGCTGGTAGCGGTGCGCGACGTTGAGCAGGCGGCCTTCCTGGAAGTAGGGCGCCAGCAGTTGCACGCCGACCGGCAGGCCATCGACGAAGCCAGCCGGCATCGACAGGCCCGGCAGGCCCGCCAGGTTGGCGGTGATGGTGTAGACGTCTTCCAGGTAGGCGGCGACGGGGTCGCTGCTCTTGGCGCCGAGCTTCCAGGCCGGGTTCGGCGTGGTCGGGCCGAGGATCAGGTCAACACCTTCGAACGCGGCCATGAAGTCGTTCTTGATCAGGCGACGAATCTGCTGGGCTTTGACGTAGTAGGCGTCGTAGTAACCGGCCGACAGGGCGTAGGTGCCCACCATGATGCGGCGCTGCACTTCGGCACCGAAGCCTTCGCCACGGGAACGCTTGTACAGGTCGGTCAGGTCTTTTGGCGCTTCGCAGCGGTAGCCGAAGCGCACGCCGTCGAAACGCGACAGGTTGGAGGATGCCTCAGCAGGCGCGATCACGTAGTACGCCGGGATGGCGTGCTGCATGTTCGGCAGGCTGATTTCCTTGACCACGGCGCCGAGCTTTTCCAGCTCCTTGACGCTGGCTTGCACCAGGTCAGCGATGCGCGGGTCCAGGCCTGCGCCGAAGTATTCCTTCGGCAGGCCGATGCGCAGGCCTTGCAGCGAAGCGTTGAGGTTGGCGCTGTAGTCCGGCACCGGCTCTTCGATGCTGGTGGAGTCCTTGGTATCGAAACCGGCCATGCCTTGCAGCAGCAGCGCGCAGTCTTCGGCCGTGCGGGCCAGCGGGCCGCCTTGGTCGAGGCTGGAGGCGTAAGCGATCATGCCCCAGCGCGAAACACGACCGTACGTCGGTTTCAGGCCAGTCAGGTTAGTCAGCGCTGCCGGCTGTCGGATCGAGCCGCCAGTGTCGGTGCCGGTGGTGGCCGGCAGCAGGCGCGCGGCGACTGCCGCAGCCGAGCCGCCCGACGAACCGCCCGGGACGTGCTCCAGGTTCCACGGGTTTTTCACCGGGCCGTAGTGGCTGGATTCGTTGGCCGAACCCATGGCGAATTCGTCCATGTTGGTCTTGCCCAGGGTGACCATGCCGGCTTCAGCCAGCTTGGCGACCACGGTGGCATCGTACGGCGCCTTGAAGTTGTCGAGCATCTTCGAGCCACAGCTGGTGCGTACGCCGTTGGTGCAGAACAGGTCCTTGTGGGCAATGGGCGCACCCAGCAGGGCGCCAGCCTCGCCAGCGGCGCGACGGGCGTCAGCGGCACGGGCCTGGCCCAGGGCCAGTTCCTCGGTGACGCTGATGAAGCTGTTGATTTGCGGGTCGAGCTGTTTGATGCGCGCCAGCAGGGCGCCCGTCAGCTCTTCGGAGGAAAACGACTTGTCGGCGAGTCCGCGGGCGATCTCGGCCAGGGTCAATTGGTGCATGGCAGGCTCTATCCCTTACTCGATGACTTTGGGAACCAGGTACAGACCGCTTTCGGTCGACGGTGCGATGGCCTGGTAGGCCTCGCGCTGGTTGCTTTCGGTGACCTGGTCGGGACGCAGTCGCTGGCTGGCCTCCAGGGGGTGGGCGAGGGGCTCGATGCCAGTGGTGTCGACCGCTTGCATCTGGTCGACCAGCCCGAGAATGCTGTTCAGTGCATCGGTAATGCGTGGCAGTTCGCCATCATTCAGCCCCAGACGGGCCAGATGGGCGATCTTTTCCACGTCGCAGCGTTCAAGCGCCATGGGGATCTCCAGGGGAAACAAAGAACGGAATTAGGGTCCGTGATGAGGAACATGTCGGCATTCTGGCGGTCATACGGCCGCGATCATCTGCTGGCGTGCTCGGAAAAACGACCAATTTAACATATTGGCTCCTTGCCCAAAATCCCTGCCATTGTTAGAGTTTGCCGCACTTTTTTACCCACGCTTTCCCCAGGGTCACTTTCCCATGTTCAAGAAACTGCGTGGCATGTTTTCCAGCGATCTTTCCATCGACCTGGGTACTGCCAACACCCTTATTTACGTGCGTGAGCGCGGTATCGTCCTGAATGAGCCCTCGGTTGTTGCCATCCGTACCCATGGCAATCAGAAAAGCGTCGTCGCCGTCGGTACCGAAGCCAAACGCATGCTGGGCCGTACGCCCGGCAACATTGCTGCCATTCGTCCGATGAAGGACGGCGTCATTGCCGACTTCAGCGTTTGTGAAAAAATGTTGCAGTATTTCATCAACAAGGTTCACGAGAACAGCTTCCTGCAGCCCAGCCCTCGCGTGCTGATCTGCGTGCCGTGCAAGTCGACCCAGGTAGAGCGCCGCGCGATTCGCGAGTCGGCCCTGGGTGCCGGTGCCCGTGAAGTGTTCTTGATCGAAGAGCCAATGGCCGCCGCCATCGGTGCGGGCCTGCCGGTCGAAGAAGCCCGTGGTTCGATGGTCGTCGATATCGGTGGTGGTACCACTGAAATCGCCCTGATCTCGTTGAACGGCGTGGTTTACGCCGAATCCGTCCGCGTGGGTGGCGACCGCTTCGACGAAGCCATCGTGACCTACGTGCGCCGCAACTACGGCAGCCTGATCGGCGAGTCCACCGCCGAGCGCATCAAGCAGGAAATCGGCACCGCCTACCCAGGTGGCGAAGTGCGCGAAGTCGATGTCCGTGGCCGTAACCTGGCCGAAGGCGTACCGCGTGCCTTCACCCTGAATTCCAACGAAGTGCTGGAAGCCCTGCAAGAATCCCTGGCGACCATCGTCCAGGCGGTCAAAAGCGCCCTGGAGCAATCGCCGCCGGAGCTGGCCTCCGACATCGCCGAGCGTGGCCTGGTGCTGACCGGTGGTGGCGCACTGCTGCGCGACCTCGACAAACTGCTGGCCCAGGAAACTGGCCTGCCGGTGATCGTCGCCGAGGACCCGCTGACCTGTGTCGCCCGTGGCGGCGGTCGCGCCCTGGAGATGATGGACAAGCACGCGATGGACCTGCTCTCCAGCGAGTGATGCTGCTCGCTGTTCCTGAGCGCCCGGTTTACAGGTAGCACGCACAGTGCTACCTGTATGCGCTGGGCTGGCGTCCGTCCGGGCGTCGTTTCCGTCAACCCGCAACCAGGCTGGTGCGTTGTCCCATGTCCAATGACCTCCTGAGTCGTCCACGAGGAACGGCCCATTAAACCGCTTTTCTCCAAGGGCCCTTCGCTGGGCGTTCGTCTGCTCGTATTGGTGGTGCTGTCGGTCGCGCTGATGGTGGTCGATGCGCGCTTTGCCGTGCTCAAACCCGTGCGCAGCCAGATGGGCCTGGTATTGATGGAGTCGTACTGGATCACCGATTTGCCGCAGCGTTTGTGGCAAGGCGTGGCAGGCCAGTTCGGCAGCCGTACCGAACTCATCGCGGAAAACGAAAAGCTCAAGACCGAGGCCCTGCTGTTGCAGGGGCGCCTGCAGAAGCTGGCGGCCCTGACCGAGCAGAACGTGCGCTTGCGTGAACTGCTCAACTCGTCCGCCCTGGTCAACGAAAAGGTTGAAGTGGCCGAGTTGATCGGCGTCGACCCTAACCCGTTCACCCACCGCATCCTGATCAACAAGGGCGAGCGCGATGGCGTGTTCCTCGGCCAGCCGGTGCTCGATGCCCGCGGCCTGATGGGCCAAGTGGTCGAGTTGATGCCCTACACCTCGCGGGTACTGTTGCTGACCGATACCACCCACAGCATTCCGGTACAGGTCAACCGCAACGGCCTGCGCGCCATCGCCAGTGGCACCGGCAACCCGGAGCGCCTGGAGCTACGCCATGTGGCCGATACCGCCGACATCAAGGAAGGCGACCTGCTGGTCAGTTCCGGCATGGGCCAGCGCTTCCCCGCGGGTTACCCGGTGGCCACGGTCAACGAAGTGATTCACGACTCCGGCCAGCCGTTCGCCATCGTTCGTGCCATCCCTACCGCCGCGCTCAACCGCAGCCGCTACATGCTGCTGGTGTTCAGCGACCGACGCAGCCCGGAGCAACGCGCCACTGACGCTGCGATCGCGCAGGAAGAGGCCGACCGCAAAGGCACGTCGGTGGGCGTCCAGCCTGGCGCCAATGGCGAGCAGGGCGCGCCTGCCACCCCGGCGGCGACGCCTGCAGCACCTGCAGCCGCTACCCCGCAGCCAACCGCGGCCCCTATAGCGCCGACCGCACCTGCGGCAGCGCCCGCCCAACCTCGGAGGCAATGATGGCTGCATCACGCCGTAATAATGGCTGGGTCATCTGGCTGACGTTCGCCATCGGCCTGCTGCTCAGCGTTTCGCCGATGCCGCAGTTCATGGAAGTGTTCCGGCCTATGTGGCTGGCGTTGCTGGTGTCGTTCTGGACACTCGCGGTACCGAGCAAGGTCGGCATGACCACGGCCTTCGTACTAGGGCTCGCCGAGGATGTGCTGTATGGCACGTTGCTGGGGCAGAACGCGCTGATCCTGACCTTGATCACCTTCCTGGTGCTGTCATTGCAACAGCGCCTGCGCATGTTCCCGATGTGGCAGCAGAGCCTGGTGATTCTGGTGATTTTCGGTATTGCCCAGTTGATCCAGCTGTGGCTCAGTGCCTTGACCGGTAACCGCCTGCCGACCTTGGCGCTGGTGTGGTCAGCCGTCATCAGTGCCTTGCTCTGGCCATGGATCAGCTTTGCCCTGCGCGACCTGCGCCGACGCTTGCGTATAAATTGACGGCGTTGCCGCGACTGACAGGGAGATGTCTACATGAACCCGCTTTACCTGGCCTCTGGCTCGCCACGTCGTCGTGAATTGCTGACCCAGATCGGCGTACCGTTCACTGCGGTCAGCGCCCCCATCGATGAAACCCCGCTCGCCGACGAAGGCGCCGCAGCCTATGTCGAGCGCCTTGCCCGGGCCAAGGCAGAGGCTGGCCTGGCCTGCCTCCAGGGCCCGGCTGTCGTCCTGGGCGCAGATACGGCGGTGGTCCTCGAAGGCCGTATTCTCGGCAAACCCGAAAACCGCGAACATGCCCTGGCCATGCTGGCCGACCTGTCTGGCCGCGAGCATCAGGTGCTGACGGCTGTCGCCCTGAGCGATGGCCAGCGCAGGCAAAGCCTGTGCGTCAGCAGCAACGTCCGTTTTCGTACCATCAGCGCCGATGAAGCTGCCCGTTATTGGGCCAGCGGCGAGCCTGCCGACAAAGCCGGTGGCTATGCCATCCAGGGGCTGGCGGCGGTATTCGTCACCGCCCTGACGGGCAGCTACTCCGCCGTGGTCGGCTTGCCGTTGAGCGAGACCGCCGATCTGCTGGCCCAGTTCGGCATTGCCTGCTGGCAGTTGCCCGCGCTTTCTTCAGAGGTAACAAACCCGCGGTAGCCAGTACCGCGTACGCGATCCATCATTATCCAAGACCTTTGACGAGAGCCTGCCATGAGTGAAGAGATCCTGATCAACATCACCCCGATGGAGTCACGTGTGGCGGTGGTGGAAAACGGGGTGCTGCAGGAAGTGCACGTCGAGCGCACCCTGCGCCGCGGCATCGTCGGCAATATCTACAAGGGCAAGGTGGTGCGCGTGCTGCCCGGCATGCAGGCGGCCTTCGTCGACATCGGCCTGGAGCGCGCGGCGTTCATCCACGCCTCGGAGATCTCCCAGCGCGAAGGCTCGGCGGTAGAGAACATTACCGCGCTGGTGCATGAAGGCCAGGCCCTGGTGGTACAGGTGACCAAAGACCCGATCGGCACCAAGGGCGCACGCCTGACCACGCAGTTGTCGATCCCTTCGCGTTACCTGGTGTACATGCCGCGCAGCAGCCATGTCGGTATTTCCCTGAAGATCGAAGACGAAGCTGAGCGTGATCGCCTCAAGCAGGTAGTCAGCAGCTGCATGGACAGCGAGAACATCAAGGATGCCGGTGGTTTCATCTTGCGTACTGCCGCCGAAGGCGCGCGCGCTGAAGAAATCCTCCAGGACATTCGCTACCTGCGCCGCCTGTGGGAGCAGATCGGCAGCCAGATCCAGAGCTGCGGCGCACCCACGGTAATCTACGAAGACCTCGGCCTGGCACTGCGTACCCTGCGCGACCTCGTCAACCCGAAGATCGAGAAAATCCGCATCGATTCGCGCGAAACGTTCCAGAAAACCACGCAGTTCGTCGGCGAACTGATGCCGGAAATCGCCGATCGCCTCGAGCATTACCCTGGCGAACGGCCGATCTTTGACCTGTACGGCGTCGAAGACGAGATCCAGCGCGCCCTGGAGCGCAAGGTGCCGCTCAAATCCGGTGGCTACCTGGTGGTCGACCCGGCTGAAGCGATGACCACCATCGACGTCAACACCGGCGCCTTTGTCGGCCATCGCAACCTCGAAGAGACCATCTTCAAGACCAACCTCGAAGCCGCCACCGCCATTGCCCGGCAACTGCGTCTGCGCAATATCGGCGGCATCATCATCATCGACTTCATCGACATGGAAGATGAAGAGCATCAGCGCCAGGTGCTGCGCACCCTGGAAAAACAGCTCGAGCGTGATCACGCCAAGACCAACATCATTGGCATTACCGAGCTGGGCCTGGTGCAGATGACCCGCAAGCGCACCCGCGAGAGCCTCGAGCAGGTGCTGTGCGAGCCGTGCTTGGCTTGCCAGGGGCGCGGCAAGCTGAAAACCCCCGAGACCATCTGCTACGAAATCTTCCGTGAAATCCTCCGCGAGGCCCGTGCCTATCAGGCCGAGGGCTACCGCGTGCTGGCCAATCAGAAGGTGGTCGACCGGCTACTGGACGAGGAGTCCGGCAACGTTGCGGAGCTCGAAACCTTCATCGGCCGAACTATCCGCTTCCAGGTCGAGTCGATGTACTCGCAGGAACAATACGATGTGGTGCTGCTCTGAGGTTTCGCGAAACGCGCCACAGGATGGCCGGGCTGGCAAAACCGGCACTTAGGGCCATCATGGATAAACGACCTGGAGGGCCATGGCCATGGGACGTCTGACCCGCGTTCTTGTCGCCTCGACCCGCTGGGGGCTGGGCATTTGCGCGCTGCTGGCGGTGTTGGTGGCGCTGTACGTTAGCGTTGGCCGGCAACTGGTGCCGCTGGTGGCCGAATACCGGGCCGATGTCGAGCACAAGGCCGAGCAAGCGTTGGGCTTGCCGGTGCACGTTGGTGCCCTGGAGGGCCGCTGGAGCGGGCTTGCGCCTGTACTGCGCGTTCGCGACCTGCAATTGGGCGAAGGTGCTGGCGCGTTGCGCCTGGACGAGGTCAAGCTGGTGCCAGACCTCTGGGCCAGCCTGACCTCCCGTGAGGTGCGCCTGGCACGTATCCAGCTGGGTGGCTTGCAACTGATCCTGCGCGAAGACGCGCAAGGCGCCTGGAACCTCGAAGGGCTGCCGAAGAAGGATGATGCCCCGCTCGACCCCGCCGAGTTGCTGCAGCGCCTGCGCCAGCTGGGGCGCATCGATGTGTTCGACAGCCAGGTAACCCTGCATCCCTGGCAGCGCGACCCCCTGACCTTGACCTACGTGAGCGTGGGCTTGCAGGCCGGTGCCTCGCGCCAGGCCCTCGACCTGCGCGCCACGCTGCCTGACGGCCAGCCCCTGGCGTTGAACCTGCGCAGCCGCGCGTCGGCCGAGGCCTGGCGCGATGGCCAGGTTGCCGCCTACCTGAGCCTGCCGCAAAGCGACTGGGCACGCTGGTTGCCGCCGAGCCTGCTGGGCAAGTGGCACGCCAGCGCATTGCGCGCGGGTGGCGAGTTCTGGGTCGACTGGGGCAAAGGCCAGTTGCAGCAAGCCGTGGTCCGGCTCAATGCGCCCCAGCTACAAGGCGCTTATGCCGAGCGCAAAGCCGCGACCGTGGAGAACCTGGCGTTGTCTGCGTGGTTCCAGCGCAACGAGCAAGGTTTTGATGTGATGGTCGATTCCCTGGCCATGAATATCGGCAAGAACCGTTGGGAGTCCCACCTTCAATTACGTCAGCGCCCAGGGCAGGCCCCCGCTGATGAGCGCTGGCAAGTGCAGGCCGACCGCCTCGACCTCACCCCTTTGACCCCGTTGATCAATGCCCTGGCACCGCTGCCGGACAACCTCATGGCCGTGGTTGATGGCCTGAAAGTCACCGGCGCCCTGCGCAACGTGCGCCTGGAGGCGCGGCCCAAAGCCGAAGGCGACCAGCGCCTGCAGTTTGCCGCCAACCTAGAGAAGGTTGGTTTCAACGCATACCACGGTGCCCCGGCGGCCGGCAATGTCAGCGGCAGCGTCAGTGGTGACCTGGGGCACGGCGAGCTGCGGCTGGATACCGATGCGTTCATGCTGCACCTGTACCCGATCTTCGCCAAACCCTGGCATTACCAGCAGGCCAATGCGCGCCTGACCTGGGCCCTCGACAAAGAAGGCTTCACCCTCGTCGCGCCCTACCTGAAGGTACTGGGCGAGGAGGGCAAGATCGCCGGTGACTTCCTCATTCGCCTGCTGTTCGAAGAGGGCCGCGAGGACTACATGGACCTGCGCGTCGGCTTGACCGAGGGCGATGGCCGCTACACGGCCAAGTACCTGCCCGAAGTGCTGAGCCCGGCCCTCGACGAATGGCTGCGCAGTGCGATCGTCAAAGGCACCGTGGACGAGGGTTACTTCCAGTACCAAGGCTCGCTGAACCATGGCGCCGCGCCAGAGGCGCGCAGTATCAGCCTGTTCTTCAAGGTGCGCGACGCGGTATTGGACTTCCAGCCCGGCTGGCCACAGGTGCAGCAGGTGGACGGTGATGTGCTGATCGAGGACAGCGGTGTGCGCATCAAGGCTCACCATGGCCTGTTGCTCGACACCAAGGTCAGTGACGTCAGTGTCGATATCCCCCACGTCGAGGGTGACCAGCACAGCCACCTGTATCTCGATGGCGATTTCGACGGCAGCCTGGACGACGGCCTGAAAATTCTCAAAGAGGCGCCGATCGGCACGGGCGAGATCTTCGCCGGCTGGGAAGGCGAGGGCCCGCTCAAGGGCAAGGTCAAGCTCGATATCCCCCTGGCCCACGGGGAACGGCCCAAAGTTCAGGTGGACTTCGCCACCGCTGATGCCCGCCTCAAGGTGGCCCCGCCTAGCCTGGAGTTGAACCGCCTGAAAGGCGACTTCAGCTTCGATTTGGACAAAGGGCTCAGTGGCAAGAACATCAGCTTGCAGGCGTTCGGCAAGCCGGTCACCGCGCAGATCGTTGCCGAGGGCGCGCCAGGGCAGATGCAGACCCGCATCAACGCCAATGGCCAGGTCGCGCTGAAGGCGCTGACCGAGTGGCTGCAATTCAACCAGGCCTTGCCGGCCTCGGGCGACTTGCCGTATCAGTTGCAGCTCAACCTCGGCAGCCGGGACAACAGCCTTAGCGTCAATTCCTCACTCAAGGGCCTTGCCATCGACTTGCCTGCGCCCTTCGGCAAGGCCGCTGCGGACACCCGTGACAGCCGTTTCAGCATGAACCTGCAAGGCTCGGAGCGACGCATTGACGCCGGTTATGCCGACCTCGCGCGCTTCGCCTATGCCGCGCCTTCCGACAAGCTGGCCCAGGGCCGCGGCGAATTGCTGCTGGGCACGGGCCAGGCACAAGTACCGGCCGGCCAAGGCTTGCGCGTACGTGGGCGACTGGAAACACTCGACCTGGCCCCGTGGCAGGCCAAGGTGGCCAGCCTGGGCGGTGATGACCCCGGTGGCAGTGCGCGGCAGATCCTGCAAAGCGTCGACCTGAGCATTGGCCAACTGAAGGCCTTCGGCATGGACCTCAACCAGGCGGTGGTACGCCTGGCCCGGGGTGGCCCGGCGTGGGACCTGCGGCTGGACAGCAAGGAAGTCATCGGCAACGCACGCGTGCCGGATGCCAAGGGCGCGCCCATGTCGATTCGCTTGCAGACCTTGCGCCTGCCGGCGGCCGACCCGGCCCAGGCCCAGGCCGAGGAAGGGCCTGACCCGTTAGCCTCGTTCGACCCGCGCAAGGTACCTGCGCTGGACCTGAGCATCGACAAGCTCTACCGCGGCGACGACCTGTTCGGCAGCGCCTCGATCAAGCTGCGCCCAACCGCGCGCGGCGTGTCGGCAGACGATATCGACCTGGACTTCAAAGGCCTGCGCATCGATGGCGGCGGTGGCTGGGAAGGCCAGCCGGGCAGCACCAGCAGCTGGTACAAAGGGCGCCTGGATGGCAAAAACCTGGCCGATGTGCTCAAGGCGTGGGGGTTCGCGCCTACCGTGACCAGCCGCGATTTCCGCCTGGATGTCGATGGCCGTTGGCCCGGTTCACCTGCCTGGGTGGGCCTGAACCGCTTCTCTGGGAGCATGGACGCGGCATTGCGTACCGGCCAGTTTGTCGAAGTCGAAGGCAGTGCCCAGGCCTTGCGCGTGTTCGGCCTGCTCAATTTCAACTCCATCGGTCGTCGCCTGCGCCTGGACTTCTCCGACCTGTTCGAAAAAGGGCTGGCCTATGACCGGGTCAAGGGCCTGCTGGTGGCCAGTAATGGCGTGTACGTGACCCGTGAACCGATTACGGTGACCGGCCCTTCGAGCAACTTCGAGCTCGAGGGCACCTTGGACATGGTCCGTGACCGGGTGGATGCCAACCTGCAGGTGACCCTGCCGGTCACCAACAACCTGCCGCTGGCTGCGTTGATCGTCGGTGCTCCAGCGGTCGGGGGCGCGCTGTTCCTTGTGGATCGGTTGATCGGCGACCGGGTCTCACGTTTTGCCAGCGTGCATTACCGCGTCGAGGGGCCGTGGAAAGAGCCTAGAATCACATTTGTGAAACCTTTCGAGAAATAGCGCCAGGAGTAGTCATGAAGGCAGCGGTGATCCAGATGGTCAGCCAGGACGACGTGCTGGCCAACCTGCAGCGGGCCGGCGCCCTGCTTGAGCAGGCCGCGCTCGGTGGCGCACGCCTGGCCGTGCTGCCAGAGAACTTCGCTGCGATGGGGCGCAAGGATGCTGCGGCGATCGGGCGTGCCGAAGCCTTGGGGGAAGGGCCGATCCTGCCCTGGTTGAAACGCACGGCGCGCGACCTCAAGTTATGGATTGTCGCCGGCACGTTGCCGTTGCCACCGGTCGGCCAACCTGATGCCAAGGCCCATGCCTGCTCGTTGTTGATCGATGAAGACGGTGAAGTGGCCGCGCGCTATGACAAGTTGCACCTGTTCGACGTGGACGTCGCCGACAACCGCGGCCGTTATCGCGAGTCTGACGATTATGCCCATGGCGCACAGGTGGTGGTGGCCGATACCCCGGTGGGGCGCCTGGGCTTGAGCGTATGCTATGACCTGCGCTTCCCCGAGTTGTACAGCGCATTGCGCGCAGCCGGGGCAGAACTGATCACCGCACCTGCCGCCTTCACGGCGGTGACGGGGGCGGCGCACTGGGACGTGCTGATTCGCGCGCGCGCCATCGAGACCCAGTGCTACCTGTTGGCCGCAGCACAGGGCGGCACCCATCCAGGGCCACGGGAAACCCATGGCCATGCAGCGATCATCGACCCTTGGGGGCGGATCGTTGCGCAGCAGGCGCAGGGCGAAGCGGTATTGCTCGCCGAGCGCGACATTGACGAACAAGCGTCCATTCGGGCGCGCATGCCGGTGGTATCGCACCGGCGCTTTTTCTCGCAGGACGCCTTGCGGCCTGCGCACACCTCGGAGTGACTATGAGCCAGATGTTATCCACCGTCAGCGAGCAGCTCCTGGCCCCAGGCGGATTGACCCTGGACAGCCTGCAGGCTGTGCTGGGTGAGTTGGCCGGCCCGGGCATCGATGCCGCCGACTTGTATTTCCAGGGCCAGATCTCGGAAACCTGGGCGCTCGAGGACGGCATCGTCAAAGAGGGCAGCTTCAACCTGGATCAGGGCGTGGGCGTACGTGCCCAATCCGGTGAAAAGACCGGCTTCGCCTACAGCAATGCTATCAACCTGGAAGCCTTGACCTCGGCCGCCCGCGCCGCGCGTTCGATTTCCCGCGCTGGGCAGAATGGCACGGTACAGGCGTTCCGTAGCCAGGATGTGACCGCCCTGTATGCTCCGGACAACCCGCTGGATGTGCTGACGCGCGCCGAAAAGGTCGACCTGCTCAAGCGTGTCGACGCGGCGACCCGTGCGCTGGACCCGCGTATCCAGCAGGTCAGCGTGAGCATGGCCGGGGTCTGGGAGCGCATTCTCATCGCCGCGGCTGATGGCAGCCTGGCCGCCGACGTGCGCCCGCTGGTGCGTTTCAACGTCAGTGTCATCGTCGAACAGAATGGCCGTCGCGAACGCGGTGGCCAGGGCGGTGGCGGGCGTACCGACTACCGGTTCTTCACCGAAGAGAAGGTCATGGGCTATGCCCGTGAGGCCTTGCGCCAGGCGCTGGTGAACCTGGAAGCGATTCCAGCGCCGGCGGGCACCTTGCCGGTGGTGCTGGGCTCGGGTTGGTCGGGTGTGTTGTTGCATGAGGCGGTAGGCCATGGCCTGGAAGGCGACTTCAACCGCAAGGGCAGCTCGGCGTTCAGTGGCCGCATCGGTGAGCAGGTGGCGTCGAAGCTGTGCACCATCGTCGACGACGGCACCCTTGAAGGCCGCCGTGGCTCACTGAGCGTGGATGACGAAGGCACCCCGACCGAGTGCACCACGCTGATCGAAAACGGTGTGCTCAAAGGCTACATGCAGGACAAGCTGAACGCCCGCCTGATGGGCATGGCCGTGACCGGCAACGGCCGTCGCGAGTCCTACGCGCATCTGCCGATGCCACGTATGACCAACACCTACATGCGTGCCGGCGAGAGCGACCCGCAAGAAATCATCGCCTCGGTGAAAAAAGGCATCTACTGCGCCAACCTTGGTGGTGGCCAGGTGGATATCACCAGCGGCAAGTTCGTGTTCTCCACCAGTGAGGCGTACCTGATCGAGGACGGCAAGATTACTGCGCCGGTCAAAGGGGCAACGCTGATTGGTAACGGACCGGAGGCGATGAGCCGCGTGTCGATGGTCGGCAATGACCTGGCCCTGGACAGTGGTGTCGGGACCTGCGGCAAGGATGGGCAATCGGTGCCGGTAGGGGTAGGGCAACCGACGCTGAAGCTGGATGCGATCACAGTTGGCGGTACTGGCGCGTGATGGCGTTGGGGACCGCGTTGCGGTCCTTTCGCAGCGCAAGGCTGCTCCTACAGGTATCGCATGCCCCTGTAGGAGCAGCCTTGCGCTGCGAATGGGCCGCAACGCGGCCCCACGGCATCAACGCAAGCCGCGCTGCAGCTCGTCGAGGTCGCGGATGTACTTGAACACCTTGCGCGCAGCAGCAGGCGGCTTGTTCCGCGCTTTTTCGTGCTGGGCATGGCGGATCAGCGAGCGCAGTTGCTGGCGATCGGTGTCGGGGTATTCGTTGACGAAGCGCTCGAGGTCTTCGTCATTACCGTCGATGAGCCGGTCGCGCCAGCGCTCCAGGCCGTGGAAGCGTTCGTTGTACTGGCGGGTCGAGCTGTCCATCTGTTCGAGCAAGGCATGGATGGCATCCAGGTCCTGGACGCGCATCAGCTTGCCGACGAACGACATGTGCCGTTTGCGGGCTCCGTGAGCTGTGTGCTTGCTGGCCTCGGCCAACGCTTTGCGTAGCTCGTCGGTCAACGGCAGGCGTGCCAGGGTGTCAGCCTTGAGCGTAGTGAGGCGCTCGCCGAGTTCAACCAGTTCATGCAGTTCGCGCTTGATCTGGGTTTTGCTTTTTTCGCCGTCGTAGGCGTCGTTTGAATCAACCATGGTGGCAGTCCGCTAGAAATCGCCGCCATGATAACCAGTCGGGGGCCGCTTGTCCGGCCCGGTCGTAGAATGACCTTCGCCGAACGCAGAATTTGAGTGGAGAGAACCATGAGTGCAGTCCAGAGCGTAGGTCCGAAAGACCTGCCAGCGTTGCAGGAACAGGTCGAAGCGATCATCGCCGAAGCGCGTCGCCAGGGTGCCAGTGCCTGCGAAGTTGCGGTGTCGCTGGAGCAGGGCCTGTCCACCACGGTGCGCCAGCGTGAAGTCGAAACGGTCGAGTTCAACCGTGACCAAGGCTTTGGCATCACCCTCTATGTCGGCCAGCGCAAAGGCTCGGCCAGCACCTCCGCGAGTGGACCAGACGCGATCCGCGAGACCGTTGCCGCAGCCTTGGCCATCGCCAAGCACACCTCCGAAGACGAGTGCTCGGGGCTGGCCGATGCCGCGCTGATGGCGCGCGAAATCCCGGACCTGGACCTTTATCACGACTGGGATATCGAACCCGAAAAGGCGATCGAGATGGCCTTGGCCTGCGAGGCCGCGGCGTTCGACGCCGATGCCCGCATTCTCAACGCCGATGGCACCACCCTCAACACCCATCAAGGGTGCCGGGTGTACGGCAACAGCCACGGATTCATCGGTGGTTATGCGTCGACCCGGCACAGCCTGAGCTGTGTGATGATCGCTGAGGGCGAAGGGCAGATGCAGCGCGACTACTGGTATGACGTGAACCGCCAAGGCAACTTGCTGGCTGACCCGCGCAGCATCGGCCAGCGCGCGGCCCAGCGTGCGGCCAGCCGCCTCGGCGCGCGCCCCGTACCAACCTGCGAAGTGCCGGTGCTGTTCTCGGCGGAGCTGGCCGGCGGCCTGTTCGGCAGCTTCCTTTCGGCGATTTCCGGTGGCAACCTGTACCGCAAGTCATCGTTCCTTGAAGGCACACTCGGCCAGCGCCTGTTCCCAAGCTGGCTGACCCTCGATGAGCGCCCGCATATTCCTCGGGCCTTGGGCAGTGCCGCGTTCGATGGCGATGGCTTGGCAACTTATGCCAAACCGTTCGTCGACAAGGGTGAGTTGGTGTCGTACCTGCTGGGCACCTACTCTGGGCGCAAGCTCGGGCTGCCGAGCACGGCCAACTCCGGTGGTGTTCACAACTTGTATGTGACCCATGGCGTCGAAGACCAGGCTGCCCTGATCCGCCGCATGGGGCGTGGCTTGCTGGTGACCGAGCTGATGGGGCATGGCCTGAACATGGTGACCGGCGATTATTCGCGTGGGGCTGCGGGTTTCTGGGTCGAGAACGGCGAGATTCAGCATGCGGTGCAGGAAGTGACCATCGCCGGGAACATGAAGGATATGTTCCAGCAAATTGTCGCGATCGGTAACGATCTAGAGACACGCAGCAATATCCATACGGGCTCGGTGCTGATCGAGCGAATGACGGTTGCAGGGAGCTGATAGGTAACCTGCTCTGGCCTCTTCGCGGGTAAACCCGCTCCCACAGGATACCGACTGGCTTCAGGTACTGTGGGAGCGGGTTTACCCGCGAGGAGGCCGGTACAGCCCAGCCTGTTTCAGACTGATTTAGAGAACCCGGCCCTGGTGCCGGGTTTTTTTATGCGTCCGACCTCACTGCTTTAGTCTATTCGCACTTGAAGTGATTCTATTTATCACTTAATAATGAATATCATTACCCAGTTGCTTGGCGATGGTGTTCATGAAATCCGTCCTTCACGAATTGCCCTATTTGGAAAACTGGCGCTGGCTCAGTCGGCGCATTCGCTGCGCGCTCGAGCCCGATGAACCGCGCCTTATCGAGCACTACCTGGCCGAAGGCCGTTACCTGGTGTGCTGCACCGAAACCTCGTCCTGGACGGTGGCGTTGACCTCCTTCCGCCTGCTGCTGGATACCGCCTGCGACCGCATGCTGCCGTGGCATTGGCGCTGCCTGTGCCTGGACCAGGCCTGGCGCCCGTTGCTGGACCTGCGCAACCTCGACCGCCGCGAACAGAACCAGCGCTGGCAGCCCTACGCCCTGCAGTTGGCCAACTGCGTGCTGCTGCCTTCGATTTCTCCCAATGAACTGATGCAAGGATTAGACGATGAGTAATACCCGTATCGAGCGTGACAGCATGGGTGAGCTTCAGGTGCCTGCCGAGGCCCTGTATGCCGCCCAGACACAGCGCGCGGTCGACAACTTCCCGATCAGCGGCCAGCGCATGCCGGCCCAGTTCATTCGCGCATTGCTGCTGGCCAAGGCGGCAGCGGCCAAGGCCAACATCGAGCTGGAGCAAGTGACCGCCGACCAAGGCCAGGCCATCGTCAAGGCGGTCGAGCAACTGCTTGCGGAAGATTTTATCCAGCATTTCCCGGTGGACGTGTTCCAGACAGGTTCCGGCACCAGTTCGAACATGAACGCCAACGAAGTGATCGCCACCCTGGCCAGCCGGGTGCTCGGTGATGCGGTCAATGCCAACGACCATGTGAACTGCGGCCAGAGCAGCAACGACATCATCCCGACCACCATCCATGTCAGTGCCGCCTTGGCGCTGCACGAGCAGCTACTGCCAGCGTTGCGGCACCTGGTGCAGGTGATCGAGGCCAAGTCGGTGCAGGTGCACGCCTTTGTAAAAACCGGCCGCACTCACCTGATGGACGCCATGCCCGTGCGCATGAGCCAGGTGCTCGACGGCTGGGCGGCGCAAATCAACGGCGCGCTGGCGCACATTGAGGCGACCCTGCCGAGCTTGCAGGCGCTGGCCCAGGGCGGTACCGCCGTCGGGACCGGCATTAACGCTCATCCACAGTTCGCTGCCGGTTTCGCGCGTCAGCTGAGTGCCCTGACCCAGGTCGAGTTCACCCCCGGGCAAAACCTGTTTGCGCTGATCGGCTCGCAAGACACGGCGGTGGCCCTTTCCGGCCAGCTCAAGACCACCGCCGTGGCACTGATGAAAATCGCCAACGACCTGCGCTGGATGAACTCCGGCCCCTTGGCCGGCCTCGGCGAGATCGAGCTGCAAGGCTTGCAGCCGGGCTCGTCGATCATGCCGGGCAAGGTCAACCCAGTGATCCCGGAAGCCACCGCCATGGTCGCCGCGCAGGTGATCGGCAATGACGCGACCATCGCCATCGCCGGGCAGTCGGGCAACTTCGAGCTGAACGTCATGTTGCCGGTGATTGCCCGCAACCTGCTGGAAAGCATCGAGCTGATGGCCAACGTCAGCCGCCTGCTGGCCGACAAGGCCATCGCCACCTTCAAGGTCAATGAAAGCAAGCTCAAAGAGGCGCTGGCGCGCAACCCGATCCTGGTCACTGCGCTGAACCCGATCATCGGCTACCTCAAGGCCGCCGAAATCGCCAAGACCGCCTACAAGCAGGGCCGCCCGATCATCGACGTGGCGCTGGAGCACACCGACTTGTCGCGTGACCAGCTCGAGGCCCTGCTGGACCCGGAAAAACTCACGGCCGGCGGTATCTGACTCAGCGTCACCGCCGAGCGTACGAGCCATTGCGCTCAGGAGAAACGTCATGCAGCACTGGAAACGCACCACTGAAACCGCCAACCGCCTGTTCGAGCAAGGTGAATGGGTCGATGCCCGGGAACACTACCTGCAAGCCTTGGCCTTGGCCCAGGTGCTGTTCGAGCGCTGGCATGACGTCGACGAAGCGGTGGCGGTGTTCGTCATCGCTCACCACAACCTGGCCGACCTGCACCTGCGCCTGAACCAGCCGCACGAGAGCGCCGACTACCTGTGCTCTGCACACCAGCGCCTGCTCCAGGCCAGCCAGGAAGCGCGCTTGCCCCAGGCGCTGCGGAATGCAGCGCTGCGCCACAGTTCACGCACCTACACCGAATTGCTGAGTTTCATTGCCGAGTACGGACAGTACCCGCGCACCGAGCGCTTGCTCAACCGTCACGCCCCCGCCGCCAGCGAGCTGGCCGCGCAAACAGGCGTGACACCCAGAACCCACGCTTACGGAATCCATTGATATGCCACATACCTTGCCTGCGTTGCCTTATGCCTACGATGCGCTGGAGCCGCACATCGATGCCCAGACCATGGAAATTCACCACAGCAAGCACCACCAGACCTACATCAACAACCTCAACGCTGCCATCGAAGGCACCGAATGGGCCGAATGGCCGGTGGAGCAGCTGGTAGGCGCGGTCAAGCAACTGCCAGAAAAGCTGCAGGGCGCCGTGATCAACCAAGGCGGCGGCCACGCCAACCACACGCTGTTCTGGACGGTGATGGCGCCACACGGCGGCGGCCAGCCACACGGTCAGGTTGCCAAGGCCATCGAGGCCGAGCTGGGTGGGTTCGACGCGTTCAAGGACGCCTTCACCAAAGCAGCGCTGACCCGCTTTGGCAGTGGCTGGGCCTGGCTCAGCGTCACCCCGGGCAACACGTTAGTGGTCGAAAGCAGCGGTAACCAGGACAGCCCGCTGATGCACGGCAACACGCCGATTCTCGGGTTGGACGTGTGGGAGCACGCCTACTACCTGAAATACCAGAACCGTCGCCCTGAATACATCGGTGCCTTCTACAACGTCGTCGACTGGGCGGAAGTGGAACGTCGTTATCTCGAAGCCTTGAAGTGAGTCGATCCGGTATGCGTTCACAGGTGTTGTCCGTCAGCAGCGTGCGTCTGTTTCGTCTGGCGATAGGAACCTTGCTGTTGCTGGCGGGCACAGCATTGCTGCTGGCGCAGGGCATTGCCTGGCTGGGCCTGGAGCCGCGCATGCTGCGTGCCCTCGAAGGGGGCGCATTGTGTGCGTTGGGGACAGCGCTGGGCGCGGTACCGGTGTTGGTGATTCGTAACATGCCGGTGGCGCTGGCCGACACACTGCTGGGCTTCGGCGCGGGTGTGATGCTGGCGGCCACCGCGTTTTCCCTGATCATCCCGGGGCTGGAGGCGGCGCAAGGCATAGGCTTCAGCCCTTGGGGCGCGGGCGGCCTGATCAGCTTTGGCCTGATGTTTGGCGCCTTGTGCCTGTTCCTGGTCGACCTCAAGGTCTCCGGTGCCTCGCCAGAAGCCTTGGTCGGCACGGACAACCAGCCGGTGATCGCCGCGCGAATCTGGTTGTTCGTGATCGCCATCATCGCCCACAACATTCCTGAAGGCATGGCCATCGGCGTGTCTGCGGGCGGCGGCATGGCCGATGCCGACAGTTTGGCGATGGGCATCGCTTTGCAGGATGTGCCGGAAGGGCTGGTGATTGCGCTGGTGCTGGCGGGGGCGGGCATGCCGCGTTTCAAGGCATTCCTGATTGGTGCCGCTTCAGGCCTGGTCGAACCGGTGGCAGCGGTTATCTGTGCCTGGCTGGTGAATGTTGCCGAACTGCTGTTGCCGTTGGGCCTGGCGTGTGCCGCAGGGGCGATGCTGCTGGTGGTGACCCAGGAGATCATCCCCGAGTCGCGTAGCAATGGGCATCACCGTCTGGCCAGTTTGGGGTTGTGTATCGGCTTTTGCCTGATGATGGTGATGGACACGGCGATGTCTTGAATTGATTGCGCCATGATGATTGTGTCGTGGTTGCGACCGTTCGGCGGGAGATTGTCTGGGCCTGTAAGGCCGAGCGCCGCCCGCGCGGCGCTCGATCTCACAGGCGCTGAAGGTGTTGTGACAAGCCCAGCGTTCCCTACTCGCCTTCGTCGAAGTAGTTGTTGATCAACTCGACCAGCGCGTCCAGCGCGTCGTTGTCCTGTTCGCCCTCGGTCAGCAAGTGCACTTCGGTGCCTTTGCCTGCCGCGAGCATCATCACCGCCATGATGCTCTTGCCGTCCACCAGCTTGTCTGGCGCGCGGCCTACCCTGACCTGGCAGGGAAAGCGCCCGGCCACGCCGACGAACTTGGCCGCCGCCCGGGCATGCAGGCCCAGCTTGTTGATGATGGTGATTTTGCGGGCGGGCATCGTGGGGTGGATCCTGTGGGCTAGAGGTCGCGGTGGCGGACCTGGACGTTTTTCAGGGATTGCTGCAGCAACGTGCCGAGGCGTTCGGTCAGGTACACCGACCGGTGATGGCCACCGGTGCAGCCAATGGCGATGGTGACGTAGGCGCGGTTGCTGGCGGCGAAGCGGGGCAGCCATTTAAGCAGGTAGCTGGAAATGTCGTTGAACATCTCTTCGACGTCCGGCTGGGCGGCGAGGTAGTCGATTACCGGTTGTTCGAGACCAGAATGCTCACGCAATTCGGGCTTCCAGTAGGGGTTGGGCAGGCAGCGCACGTCGAACACCAGGTCGGCATCGACCGGCATACCACGTTTGAAACCAAAGGATTCGACCAGGAACGCGGTGCCAGGCTCTGGTTGGTTGAGCAGGCGCAGCTTGATCGAGTCGCGCAACTGGTAAAGGTTGAGGCTGGTGGTGTCGATCTTGAGGTCGGCAAGGTCGGCGATCGGCCCCAGCATATCGCTTTCAACGCGTATCGCCTCTGCCAAGGAACGGTCGGCATTGGTCAGCGGGTGGCGCCGACGGGTTTCCGAAAAGCGCTTGAGCAGGGTGTCTTCGTCGGCATCCAGGTACAGCACATCACACTTGATATGCCGGGCACGGGCCTCTTCGAGCAGCTCGGGGAAACGCGTCAGGTGGCTGGGCAGGTTGCGCGCGTCAATCGACACGGCGACCTTGGGTTGCAGCAACTCGGTATTGATCAAGGCATCTTCCGCAAGCTGCGGCAGCAGCCCGGCGGGAAGGTTGTCGATGCAATAGAAACCGTTGTCTTCCAGGACATCGAGGGCGGTGCTCTTGCCGGAGCCGGACCGGCCGCTGACGATGATCAGGTGCATGTTCAGTGCTCGTTCTGTACGTCCAGGACAACCTGGTACAGGGCCTCGTCACTGCTGGCGGCACGCAGGCGATCACGAACCTCTTTGCGATCGAGCATGCTGGCGATCTGGCGCAGCAGTTCCAGGTGCGCATCGGTGGCAGCTTCGGGCACCAGCAGGACGAACAGCAGGTCCACAGGCGCGCCATCGATGGCGTCGTAGTCGATCGGTGCCTCCAGGTGCAGCAATGCGCTGACCGGGGCGGTACATCCTTCGAGTCGGCAGTGGGGGATGGCGATGCCGTTGCCGAAACCGGTCGAGCCGAGCTTTTCACGGGCGACCAGTTTTTCGAAGACGTCTTGCATCTCCAGTTCTGGCACTTGGTTGGCGATGAGATTGGCGACCTTTTCGAGGGCGCGCTTCTTACTGCCGCCCGGCACGTTCACGAGGGAACGGCCGGGGGTCAGGATGGTTTCAAGTCGGATCATGGATGAGGGGGATCAGCGGGCAGCTGCACCTTGCAGCAGGCTTTGCTGTTTTTCCTTGTGTTTTTTCAGTTGGCGGTCGAGCTTGTCGGCCAAGGCGTCGATCGCTGCATACATGTCTTCGTGTTCCGCGTTGGCTACCACTTCACCGCCCGGAATCTGCAGGGTCGCTTCGACCTTCTGCTGCAGCTTCTCGACCTTCATGATGACCTGCACGTTAGTGATCTTGTCGAAGTGACTTTCCACGCGGGCGAGCTTTTCAAGCACATAATCGCGCAGCGGCTGGGTGACTTCTACATGCTGTCCACTGATATTGACTTGCATACAGCTTCTCCTTTATTGCCCGTGCATAAAGAGGCAAGTCTTGCACCTGCCCCAAAAACGCTGTGGCACATACCAGGTGCTACATCAGTCGCTTGCGCTCGCTCGACGGTGCGATGCCGAGAGACTCGCGGTACTTGGCGACGGTGCGACGGGCTACCTGGATGCCTTGTGCCTCCAGTAAACCAGCGATCTTGCTGTCACTCAATGGCTTTTTCTGATTTTCCGCCGCAACCAGTTTCTTGATGATCGCGCGGATCGCTGTGGACGAGCATTCTCCGCCTTCGGCGGTGCTGACGTGGCTTGAGAAAAAGTATTTCAGTTCGTAGATGCCGCGGGGCGTGTGCATGTATTTTTGCGTGGTGACCCGCGAAATGGTCGACTCGTGCATCCCGACGGCTTCGGCGATGTCATGCAGGACCAACGGCTTCATCGCTTCGTCGCCATGGTCGAGGAAGCCGCGCTGATGCTCGACGATCTGCGTGGCCACTTTCATCAGGGTTTCGTTGCGGCTTTGCAGGCTCTTGATGAACCAGCGCGCTTCTTGCAGCTGATTGCGCATGAAGGTGTTGTCGGCGCTGGTGTCGGCGCGGCGGACAAAGCCTGCGTACTGCGGGTTGACGCGCAGGCGCGGGATGGCTTCCTGGTTAAGCTCCACCAGCCAACGGTCGCTGTCCTTGCGCACGATGACGTCGGGCACGACGTACTCGGGCTCGCTCGATTCGATCTGCGAGCCAGGGCGCGGGTTGAGGCTTTGCACCAGTTCGATGACCTGGCGCAGCTCGTCTTCCTTGATCTTCATGCGCCGCATCAGCTGGCTGTAGTCGCGGCTGCCGAGCAGGTCGATGAAGTCGGTGACCAGGCGTTTGGCCTCGGCCATCCACGGCGTGCTGGCCGGTAGCTGGCGCAGTTGCAGCAGCAGGCATTCGCCCAGGTTGCGTGCGGCGATGCCGGCAGGCTCGAACTGCTGAATGCGGTGCAGGACCGCTTCGACCTCATCCAGCTCGATATCCAGTTCGGGGTCGAAACCGGCGCAGATCTCTTCGAGGGTGTCTTCGAGGTAGCCCTGGCCATTGATGCTGTCGATCAGGGTGACGGCGATCAGGCGATCGGTGTCGGACATCGGCGCCAGGTTCAACTGCCACAGCAGGTGGCTTTGCAGGCTTTCGCCGGCCGATGTGCGGGTGGTGAAGTCCCACTCGTCGTCATCGTTGCTCGGCAGGCTGCTGGCGCTGGTCTGGTAGATGTCTTCCCAGGCGGTATCGACGGGCAACTCGTTGGGGATTCGCTCGCTCCACTCGCCGTCTTCCAGGTTTTCGGCACTGTTGGTGCTTTCCTGGAAGCTGTTGTCCTGGACTTCGGCGGCCGGTTTGTTCTCGGCGTTATCGGCCATCGGGTCGCTGTTGTCGAAGTCCTCGCCGTCTTCCTGACGTTCGAGCATCGGGTTCGATTCCAGCGCTTCCTGGATTTCCTGTTGGAGGTCCAGGGTCGAGAGCTGGAGGAGGCGGATGGCCTGTTGCAACTGAGGCGTCATCGTCAGTTGCTGGCCCATTTTTAGGACGAGCGATGGTTTCATGGCAGGGGCTTAATACCTTGTTCGCCGGCGCGCATGCGCCATCCACTACACGAGGGCGCCGGAGCGCCAAATTCAAGCAAGTTTTATGCCTTAAATTGTAGCGTTTGCCTAGAGCACCGTAACAACTTAAACCCCGACAGGGTCGATTTGCCAGTGCTCCAGGTGCGTCCCGGGGTCAGAGCCGGAACTCGTGACCCAGGTAAACCTCTTTGACCAGTTCGTTGGCCAGGATGGTCTCGGCGTCGCCTTCGGCGATCAGTCGGCCATCATTGACGATATAGGCGGTTTCGCAGATATCCAAGGTCTCACGCACGTTGTGGTCGGTAATCAGTACGCCGATCCCCTTGGCCTTGAGGTGATGGATGATCTGCTTGATGTCACCGACGGAAATCGGGTCGACGCCCGCGAAGGGTTCGTCGAGCAGGATGAACTTCGGTGCGGTCGCCAGGGCGCGTGCGATCTCGACACGGCGGCGTTCGCCACCCGAGAGGCTCATGCCGAGGTTGTCGCGAATGTGGCTGATGTGGAACTCCTGCAGCAGGCTTTCCAGCTCCTTGCGGCGGCCGTCGCGGTCGAGCTCCTTGCGGGTCTCGAGGATCGCCATGATGTTGTCGGCCACCGACAGCTTGCGGAAAATGGAAGCTTCCTGCGGCAGGTAGCCGATGCCGGCACGCGCGCGACCGTGCATGGGCTGGTGGCTGACATCGAGGTTGTCGATCAGCACGCGCCCTTGCTCAGCCTGGACCAGGCCGACGATCATGTAGAAGCAGGTGGTCTTGCCGGCGCCGTTGGGGCCGAGCAGGCCGACGATCTGGCCGCTGTCGATCGACAGGCTGACGTCGCGCACGACTTGCCGACCCTTGTAGCTCTTGGCCAGGTGCTGGGCTTTGAGGGTTGCCATTTACTCGGCCTTCTTCTTCGGCTGGATCACCATGTCGATGCGCTGACGTGGTTGAGTCACGTTGCCACCACGACCGGCGGTCGCAACCTGGGTCTTGGTGTTGTAGACGATCTTCTCGCCTTCAGTGGTGTTGCCTTCATTCTCGACCTTGGCGCGGTCGGTGAGGATCACCGTGTCTTTCTGCGCCTGGTACTGAATGGTCACGGCCCAGCCTTTCATCTTGTCCGGCTTGGCGGTGCTCTGCTGCTGTTCGAAGTAGGCCAGGTTGCCCACCGAGGTGACCACGTCGATGTCGCCGTTGGCGGCGCGGGTCATGGTCACGGTGTTGCCTTTGATCATCATCGAACCTTGGGTGATGATGACGTCACCGGTATAGGTGGCCACGCCTTGCTTGTCGTCCAGGTGCGCGTTGTCGGCCTGGATGCGGATAGGCTGGTCACGGTCGGTCGGCAGTGCGAAGGCGCTCGCGCTTCCCAGTGCTGCGCTCAGGCTGAGCAAAAGGGGGAGGGTTTTAACGAGCCTCATACTGTCCTCTTACGTTAGAGAGCAGGTCCATCCTGCCTTCTTTCAAATACGCTTTCATTCCTTTGCCCGTGGTCGTGCCACCGGCGCCGTCGATTCTAACGGCTTGCTCGGTCTGCGCATATTGCTTCTGCGGGAATACGGTCATGCGTGAGCTGGTGATAATCGTTTCACGCTTCTTTTCGTCGGTGCGGGCAATGCGCACCTGGTCGATCAGCTCGACCTCGGTGCCGTCCGGGTTGACCTCGGCACGCACGCTTTGCACGTGCCACGGATACTCGGTGCCGCGGTACATGTGCAGGTCTGGCGTGGTCACCAGTGTGACCTCGGTGGCTGTCAGGTGTTCGACCTTGTCGGCGGTCATTTCATACTGCAACTTGCCGTCGGGCAGGAACTGCACGCTGTGGGCATTGATCGCGTAGTAGTCGATGGCGCTCTCGTCGACCTGGGCCGTGGGCTGGTCGAGGAAGCTCTCGGGGCTGACATTCCAGTAGCCGATCGCCGCCAGCAGGGCGCCGATGGCCACGAGCAGCACAATATTGCGGGCTTTCTTGCTGAACATGAGCAGCCTTAAAGGTAATGTGCGTTGGCAGCGTCCAGGGTGCCCTGGGCCTGCATGATCAGTTCACAAAATTCACGCGCCGCGCCTTCACCGCCGCGGGCCTGGGTCACCCCGTGCGCATGTTGGCGAACGAAGGGGGCGGCGTTAGACACCGCCATGCCCAGGCCGACCCGGCGGATCACCGGCAGGTCAGGCAGGTCGTCGCCCAGGTAGGCGACTTGTTCATAGCTTAGGCCGAGTTCGGCGAGCAAGCCGTCGAGTACCACCAATTTGTCCTCGCGGCCCTGGTACAGGTGCGGGATGCCGAGGTTTTTCGCACGGCGCTCGACCACCGGGGTTTTGCGCCCGCTGATGATTGCCGTGGTCACGCCCGATGCCATGAGCATCTTGATGCCCTGGCCGTCGAGGGTGTTGAAGGTCTTGAACTCGCTGCCGTCTTCGAGGAAGTACAGGCGGCCGTCGGTGAGCACGCCGTCAACGTCGAACACGGCAAGCTTGATGGCCTGGCCACGTTGAATCAAATCCTGGGTCATTTACATTACTCCGGCGCGCAACAGGTCGTGCATGTTCAGGGCGCCGGTCGGGCGGTCGTCCTGGTCGACCACCACCAGCGCGTTGATCTTGTGGTCTTCCATGATTTTCAGGGCCTCGGCGGCCAGCATTTCGGCGCGGGCGGTCTTGCCATGCACGGTCATCACCTGGTCGATCAAGGTGGTGTGCATGTCGATATTGCGGTCCAGGCTGCGGCGCAGGTCGCCGTCGGTGAAGATCCCGGCCAGTTTGCCGTCCGGTTCGAGGATTACGGTCATGCCCAGGCCTTTGCGCGACATTTCCAGCAGCGCGTCCTTGAGCAGGGTGCCGCGTGCCACCTGGGGCAGTTCGGCGCCTGCGTGCATCACGTTCTCGACCTTGAGCAGCAGGCGGCGGCCAAGGGCGCCACCGGGGTGCGAAAAGGCGAAGTCTTCGGCAGTGAAGCCACGGGCTTCGAGCAGGGCGATGGCCAGGGCGTCGCCCAGCACCAGCGCTGCGGTGGTCGAAGAGGTGGGGGCCAGGTTCAGTGGGCAGGCCTCCTGGGTGACGCGGGCGTCGAGGTTGACCTCGGCAGCCTGGGCCAGGGGCGAATCGGCATTGCCGGTCAGGCTGATCAGCTGGATGCCGAGACGCTTGATCAGCGGCAGCAAGGTGATGATTTCTGCGGTGCTGCCGGAATTGGACAGGGCCAGGATGACATCGTCCCGGGTGATCATGCCCATGTCGCCATGGCTGGCTTCGGCCGGGTGCACGAAGAACGCAGGCGTGCCGGTGCTGGCCAGGGTGGCGGCGATCTTGTTGCCGATATGCCCCGACTTGCCCATGCCGACCACCACGACCCGGCCCTTGCTGGCCAGAATCAGCTCGCAGGCCTTGACGAAGTTGGCGTCGATACGCGGCGCCAGGCTTTCCACGGCCTCGACTTCGAGGCGCAAGGTGCGCAGGGCGGACTGGATCAGCTCACTGGATTGGCTCATGTCGTCAAACAATGCCTGATGAAAAGGCGGCGATTATAGCCGCAATGGAAGAAAGCCTCATCCTTTCGATTGCCCGGCAAATGCCATGGAAGTCTGTCGTTGTGCTGAACGACACGTTCCATGGCCTTGGGGCCGCCCTGTCAGCGGTGCTATAGTTCGCCGCTATTCGGCCTGTCAGGGGCACGTGTGCCTTCACGATGAGGGCAAGCGTCCACTAGGACGAGGCTGCACTAGCAAGGAGTCTAGATGAGTGTGGATAGCGCCTACGCGGTCGAGTTGAAGGGGCTTACCTTCAAGCGCGGTTCGCGCAGCATTTTCAGCAATGTCGACATACGCATCCCGCGCGGCAAGGTCACCGGCATCATGGGGCCATCGGGTTGCGGCAAGACCACATTGCTACGCCTGATGGGTGCGCAACTGCGTCCGTCCAGCGGCGAGGTATGGGTTGCCGGGCAGAACCTGCCGACGCTGTCGCGCAGCGACCTGTTCGACGCGCGCAAGCAGATGGGCGTGCTGTTCCAGAGCGGCGCGCTGTTCACTGACCTCGATGTGTTCGAGAACGTGGCCTTCCCGCTACGCGTGCACACCCAGCTGTCGGAAGAGATGATTCGCGACATCGTGTTGATGAAACTGCAGGCTGTCGGCCTGCGCGGTGCCATCGACCTGATGCCTGACGAACTGTCCGGTGGCATGAAGCGCCGGGTGGCGCTGGCGCGTGCAATCGCCCTGGACCCGCAGATCCTCATGTACGACGAACCGTTCGTCGGCCAGGACCCGATCGCCATGGGGGTACTGGTGCGCCTGATCCGCCTGCTCAACGATGCCTTGGGCATCACCAGCATCGTGGTTTCCCACGACCTGGCCGAAACCGCCAGCATTGCCGACTACATCTACGTGGTAGGGGATGGCCAGGTGCTGGGGCAGGGCACGCCTGACGAGCTGATGGGCTCGGACAACCCGCGTATTCGCCAGTTCATGAAAGGCGACCCGGATGGCCCGGTACCCTTCCACTTTCCCGCGCCTGATTACCGCGCCGACCTGCTGGGGGCGCGTTGATGCGCAGAAAATCCTTACTCGAACGTGTTCGCCTGTTCGGTCGCTCGGCGATCGACGTGCTGGCCGTGCTCGGGCGTTCCTGTCTGTTTCTGTTTCATGCGCTGATCGGGCGTGGCGGTATTGGCGGTGGCTTCCAGCTGCTGACCAAGCAGCTGTACTCGGTGGGCGTGCTGTCGCTGGCGATCATCGTTGTGTCTGGTGTGTTCATCGGCATGGTGCTGGCGCTGCAGGGCTACAGCATCCTGACCAAGTACGGCTCTGAACAGGCGGTCGGGCAGATGGTGGCCCTGACCCTGTTGCGTGAGCTTGGGCCGGTGGTGACCGCACTGTTGTTCGCCGGCCGCGCAGGGTCTGCGCTGACCGCCGAGATTGGCAACATGAAGTCCACCGAGCAGCTGTCGAGCCTGGAAATGATCGGCGTCGACCCGCTCAAGTACATCGTTGCGCCACGCCTGTGGGCCGGCTTCATCTCGCTGCCGCTGCTGGCGCTGATCTTCAGCGTGGTCGGCATCTGGGGTGGGTCGTGGGTCGCCGTGGATTGGCTGGGCGTCTACGAGGGCTCGTTCTGGGCCAACATGCAGAACAGTGTTTCCTTCACCGACGACGTGCTGAACGGCTTGATCAAGAGCCTGGTGTTCGCCTTCGTCACCACCTGGATCGCCGTATTCCAGGGGTACGACTGTGAGCCCACCTCAGAAGGGATCAGCCGTGCCACCACCAAGACCGTGGTCTATGCCTCGTTGGCTGTCCTGGGTCTGGACTTTATTCTGACCGCCTTGATGTTTGGAGATTTCTGATGCAAAACCGCACCCTGGAAATCGGTGTCGGCCTGTTCCTCCTGGCCGGGATCCTGGCGCTGCTGCTGCTGGCCCTGCGAGTCAGCGGGCTGTCGGCCAGCCCGAGCAGCGATACCTATAAAGTTTATGCGTACTTCGACAATATCGCCGGTTTGACGGTCAGAGCTAAAGTGACCATGGCCGGTGTGACGATCGGCAAGGTCACCGCCATCGATCTGGACCGTGATTCCTACACCGGTCGGGTGACGTTGCAGCTGGACAAGACCGTCGACAACCTGCCGACAGACTCCACTGCTTCGATCCTGACCGCCGGGTTGCTGGGCGAGAAGTACATCGGCATCAGCGTGGGCGGCGAAGACGACGTGCTCAAGGATGGCGCGACCATCCACGACACCCAGTCGGCACTGGTGCTGGAAGATCTGATTGGCAAGTTCCTGCTCAACTCCGTTGGCAAGGAACCGAAAGAAGCGCAACCGGCTAATTAAGGAGTTTCCATGATTTCGATCCTGCGACGTGGCCTGCTGGTCCTGCTGGCGGCCTTCCCTTTGCTGACCGTGGCGGCGC
The DNA here is from genome assembly GCF_014269095.1 of Pseudomonas sp. SWRI50. NCBI lineage: Bacteria > Pseudomonadati > Pseudomonadota > Gammaproteobacteria > Pseudomonadales > Pseudomonadaceae > Pseudomonas > Pseudomonas sp. SWRI50. Next base: position 130,442 of record NZ_JABWRW010000001.1, read on the forward strand.
AGACGCCTCACGATGTGGTGCAAGGCACGACCAACGAATTGCTTGGCGACCTCAAGGCCAACAAGGATCAGTACAAGTCCAACCCCAACGCCTTCTACGATGCGCTCAACCGCATCCTGGGCCCGGTGGTGGACGCTGACGGCATTTCCCGCAGCATCATGACCGTGAAGTATTCGCGCAAGGCCACGCCTGAGCAGATGCAGCGCTTCCAGGAAAACTTCAAGCGCAGCCTGATGCAGTTCTATGGCAACGCCCTGCTGGAATACAACAACCAGGGTATCGTCGTTGATCCGGCCAAGGCTGATGACGGCAAGCGTGCCAGCGTCGGCATGAAGGTGACCGGCAACAACGGCGCCGTGTACCCGGTGCAGTACACCCTGGAGAACATTGCCGGCGAGTGGAAGGTACGTAACGTCATCGTCAACGGCATCAACATCGGCAAACTGTTCCGCGACCAGTTCGCCGATGCCATGCAGCGCAACGGCAACAACCTGGACAAGACCATCGACGGTTGGGCCGGTGAAGTGGCCAAGGCCAAGGAAACCGCCGATAAGTCGCCCGAGAAGGCAGTGCAATGAGTGAGGCTGGCGTAAGCATGGCCGAGCCGGGCGTACTGCGTTTGACCGGCGTGCTGGACTATCGCAGCGGCCCGGCCTTGCGCAAGCAAGGCAAGGCATTGATCGACGCCTCGCGCGAGCCGCACATGGTGCTGGATTGCTCGGCCGTGGCGAAATCGTCCAGCGTCGGCCTGTCGCTGCTGCTGGCGTTTATTCGCGATGCCCAGGCGGCCGGCAAGGCCTTTGAGGTGCGCGGTATGCCCGACGACATGCGGGAAATTGCCGGGGTCTATGACCTCGATGAAGTGCTGGCCACTTGATGGCTATGCATTGAAGGATGGCCCCTCGGTCAGCGCACGCCCTCAGTGGGCTTCGCAGGCGAGGGGCTTTTTTGTATGATGGCCGACCCGTGCGCATCGGGCGCCGATTGAGGTTGAGCATGCAGGCCGTAGAAGTTAAAAGCTTCCTTGAAGAAAAATTGCCGGGATCCCGGGTCGAAGTTGAAGGCGAAGGCTGCAACTTCCAGTTGAACGTGATCAGCGACGAGTTGGCTGGCCTGAGCCCGGTCAAGCGTCAGCAGGCGATCTATGCTCACCTTAATCCCTGGATCGCCAATGGCAGCATCCATGCGGTAACCATGAAATTTTTCAGCAGCGCAGCCTGGGCTGAGCGCACCTGAGCCAACTTGGCGGCGAGACTCCAATGGACAAACTGATTATTACTGGCGGCGCTCGCCTTGACGGCGAGATCCGCATTTCGGGCGCGAAGAACGCGGCATTGCCGATTCTGGCGGCGACCCTGCTGGCTGACGGCCCGGTCACCGTGGCCAACCTGCCGCACCTGCACGACATCACCACCATGATCGAGCTGTTCGGGCGCATGGGCATCGAGCCTGTGATCGACGAAAAGCTGGCCGTGGAAATCGACCCACGCACCATCAAGACGCTGGTCGCGCCGTACGAGCTGGTCAAGACCATGCGCGCCTCGATCCTGGTGCTGGGCCCGATGGTTGCGCGTTTCGGCGAGGCTGAAGTAGCCCTGCCTGGCGGTTGCGCCATCGGTTCGCGCCCTGTCGACCTGCACATCCGTGGCCTTGAAGCCATGGGTGCGAAGATCGAAGTCGAAGCCGGCTACATCAAGGCCAAGGCACCTGAGGGTGGCCTGCGCGGTGCGCACTTCTTCTTCGACACCGTCAGCGTGACCGGTACCGAGAACATCATGATGGCCGCTGCACTGGCCAAAGGCCGCAGCGTGCTGCAAAACGCTGCCCGTGAACCTGAAGTGGTCGACCTGGCCAACTTCATCAACGCCATGGGCGGCAATGTTCAGGGCGCTGGCACCGACACCATCACCATCGAAGGCGTCGAGCGCCTGCACTCGGCCACTTACCGCGTCATGCCCGACCGTATCGAAACCGGTACCTACCTGGTCGCCGCAGCCGTCACCGGCGGCCGCGTCAAGGTCAAGGACACCGATCCGACCATCCTTGAGGCCGTACTGGAAAAACTCAAGGAAGCGGGCGCCGACATCACCACCGGTGAAGACTGGATCGAGCTGGACATGCACGGCAAGCGGCCCAAGGCTGTCAACCTGCGTACCGCGCCGTACCCAGCGTTCCCGACCGACATGCAGGCGCAGTTCATCTCGCTCAACGCCATCGCCGAAGGCACTGGCGCGGTGATCGAGACGATCTTCGAAAACCGCTTCATGCACGTCTACGAAATGCACCGCATGGGCGCGCAGATCCAGGTCGAAGGCAACACCGCCATCGTCACCGGCGTCAAGACGCTGAAGGGCGCGCCAGTCATGGCCACCGACCTGCGTGCTTCCGCCAGCCTGGTACTGTCGGCGCTGGTGGCCGAAGGCGATACGCTGATCGATCGCATCTACCACATCGACCGTGGTTACGAGTGCATCGAGGAAAAACTGCAGATGCTGGGCGCCAAGATCCGCCGCGTACCGGGTTAACAGCCCGCAGGCGCACGATGTGGGGGCTAGCCCGCTCCCACACACGAATTGAATGAGGTCGGGCCTAGGCCCGGCCGGCAGTAGCCGCTTAAGGACCGACGTTTCCCATGTTGACCATCGCGCTATCCAAAGGCCGAATTCTCGACGATACCCTGCCATTGCTGGCCGAGGCCGGTATCGTGCCGACCGAGAACCCGGACAAGAGCCGTAAACTGATCATCCCCACCACGCAGGACGACGTGCGCCTGCTGATCGTGCGTGCCACTGACGTGCCGACCTACGTCGAGCATGGCGCTGCCGACCTCGGTGTGGCTGGCAAGGACGTGCTGATGGAGTACGGCGGCCAGGGCCTGTACGAGCCGCTGGACCTGCAGATTGCCCGCTGCAAGCTGATGACCGCTGGCGTGGTCGGCGCACCTGAGCCCAAGGGCCGTCTGCGCGTGGCCACCAAGTTCGTCAACGTCGCCAAGCGTTATTACGCCGAGCAGGGCCGTCAGGTCGACATTATCAAGCTGTATGGCTCGATGGAGCTGGCCCCCCTGATCAACCTTGCCGACAAGATCATCGACGTGGTCGACACTGGCAACACCCTGCGCGCCAATGGCCTGGAACCCCAGGAAATGATCGCCACGATCAGCTCCCGCCTGGTGGTCAACAAAGCATCGATGAAGATGCAGCACGCCCGTATCCAGAGCCTGATCGACACCCTGCGCAAGGCCGTCGAATCGCGACACCGCGGCTGACTCCTGCGCGCGACCTCCGCTGTCGCGCCCGTCTATCCGCGTCATAGCCACTTTTCTCGGGTGCCCGCGCGGATGGACTGGTAGCCTAGGGCGCCTGAGCATTCGCTAATAATCGAGGCCCTCGCCATGACCGTGTCCACTGCAATTGCCCGTCTCAACGCCGCTGATCCGGATTTCGCCCGACATCTGGATCATCTGCTGAGCTGGGAAAGTGTGTCCGATGACGCGGTCAACCAGCGCGTGCTCGACATCATCAAGGCCGTTCGCGAACGCGGCGATGCGGCGCTGGTGGAGTTCACCCAGCGCTTCGATGGTGTCGATGCTAAGTCCATCGATGACCTGATTCTTGGCCGTGAACGCCTTGAGCTTGCCCTGACGCGCATTACCGACACCCAGCGTGCAGCCCTGGAAAAGGCCGCCGAGCGCGTGCGCATCTACCACGAGCGGCAAAAGCAGGATTCCTGGCAGTACACCGAAGCCGACGGCACCGTGCTGGGCCAGAAGGTCACGCCGTTGGACCGCGCTGGCCTGTACGTACCGGGTGGCAAGGCGTCGTACCCGTCCTCGGTACTGATGAACGCCATTCCGGCCAAGGTCGCGGGCGTGACCGAAGTGGTCATGGTGGTGCCGACCCCGCGTGGCGAGGTCAACGAACTGGTGCTGGCCGCTGCCTGCATCGCCGGTGTCGACCGTGTGTTCACCGTGGGTGGCGCACAGGCCGTCGCCGCGCTGGCCTATGGCACCGAGAGTGTGCCGCAGGTGGACAAGATCGTCGGCCCGGGCAACATCTATGTCGCCACCGCCAAGCGCCACGTGTTCGGCCAGGTCGGCATCGACATGATCGCCGGCCCGTCGGAAATTCTCGTGGTGTGTGACGGCCAGACCGACCCGGACTGGATCGCCATGGACCTGTTCTCCCAGGCCGAGCACGACGAAGACGCCCAGGCCATCCTGGTCAGCCCGGACGCTGAGTTTCTCGACCGCGTTGCCGCCAGCATCGCTAAGCTGCTGCCGACCATGGAACGCGCCGAGATCATCGAGAAATCGGTCAATGGCCGCGGCGCGCTGATCCTGGTGCGTGACATGCAGCAGGCCATCGACGTGGCCAACCGCATCGCCCCTGAGCACTTGGAGCTGTCGGTCGCCGACCCGCAGGCCTGGTTGCCGCAGATTCGCCACGCCGGTGCGATCTTCATGGGCCGCCACACCAGTGAAGCACTGGGTGACTACTGCGCAGGCCCCAACCACGTGTTGCCAACCTCCGGCACCGCGCGTTTTTCGTCGCCACTGGGGGTGTATGACTTCCAGAAGCGTTCGTCGATCATCTTCTGCTCCGAGCAGGGCGCGTCCGAGCTGGGCCACACCGCTTCGGTCCTGGCCCGTGGCGAGTCGCTGACCGCCCACGCCCGCAGCGCCGAATACCGTATCCTGACCCAAGAGAAGGGGAACTGAGCATGAGTCGATTCTGGAGCCCCTTCGTCAAGGACCTCGTGCCTTACGTGCCGGGCGAGCAACCCAAGCTGGCCCGCCTGGTCAAGCTCAACACTAACGAGAACCCCTATGGCCCGTCGCCCAAGGCGCTGGAAGCCATGCGCGGCGAGCTGAACGACAACCTGCGCCTGTACCCGGACCCGAACGGTGACCGGCTCAAGCAGGCGGTGGCCGAGTATTACGGCGTCACCCCGGGGCAGGTGTTTGTCGGCAACGGCTCGGACGAGGTGCTGGCGCACATCTTCCACGGCCTGTTCCAGCACGATGCACCGCTGCTGTTCCCGGACATCAGCTACAGCTTCTATCCGGTGTACTGCGGCCTGTACGGCATTGCCTACGAGCAAGTAGCGCTGGACGAGCAGTTCCAGATCCGCGTCGAGGACTACAAAAAGCCGAATGCCGGGATCATCTTCCCCAACCCGAATGCGCCGACCGGCTGCCTGATGCCGCTGCAAGCGGTCGAGCAGCTGCTGCAGGGCAACCCGGATTCGGTGGTGGTGGTGGATGAGGCCTACATCGACTTTGGTGGCGAGACGGCCATCAGCCTGGTAGACCGCTACGACAACCTGCTGGTGACCCAGACCTTGTCCAAGTCCCGTTCGCTGGCTGGCCTGCGCGTTGGCTTGGCAGTGGGCCACCCGGACCTGATCGAAGCGCTGGAGCGGATCAAGAACAGCTTCAACTCCTACCCGCTGGACCGTGCGGCCATCGTCGGTGCGGCCGTGGCGTTCGAAGACCGTGCCTACTTCGAAGAAACCTGCCGCAAGGTGATCGACAGCCGTGAAGTGCTGGTCGAGCAACTGACGGCCAAGGGCTTCGAGGTGCTGCCGTCGGCGGCCAACTTCATCTTCGCACGTCACCCGCAGCAGGATGCGGCCGAGTTGGCGGCTCGCTTGCGTGAGCAAGGCGTGATCGTGCGGCACTTCAAGCAGGCGCGGATTGCCCAGTTCCTGCGGATTACCATCGGTACGCCGGAAATGAACCAGGCGTTGCTCGATGCACTGAACTGATCAAGGCGGGCTCACGTAGCCGCCTGCTTCGATCTGACCCCGCCTGGCACTGATTGTCAGGCGGGGCTTTTGCTTTCAGGGCTCAACCTGGCTCTCAATAAGCGATTTCCTCGATGCTGTACGGCATGCCGGCCGGCCTGTTGCGCACGGCTGCCGGGGTGCCATCGAGTAGCAGCACATAGTCGTTGACGTCATCCATACCGTCCGGGTCGGTCCACTGCTCGGCCCCAGCCGGTACTTGTGCAACCACATGCCCGTTCTTGAGGATGGTTACGTAGCCCTTGGCAGTACTGTGCCAGCGCAGGCGGGCAGTGGCTTCATCGGCCCTTGCTTTGCGAGCGCCCGTGTTACCCAGCAGGGGTGTGCCGTCGAGTAGCCATTGCGGCTCGAGTGTCAGCCCCATGTGGCGCAGGACGGTGGGTGCCACTGAGGTCTGCGCAGGCAGACGGTACAGGTTGTTTGGCCCTGGCTTTTCTTTCGGAATGCTGGGCTGAGTCAGTTCTTTGTTCAGCGGTTTATTGCTGGCGATGAAGATGGTCTTTTCCTGTTCTGTGACGCCGCCATGGCCTTTGCCCCAATAGTCGCGGCCATGGTCCGTGCTGACAATCACCAGCCAGTCTTCACGCAGATGGCGGCGGCTGCGTAGGTCGACCGCGTCCAGCAGTTCCCCCACTTGGTTGTCGGCCTTTCGCAGTGCCTGCTGGTAGCGGTTGTCGAAGCCACCGTTGTGGCCGGCTGCATCAGGTTCGCCCAACTGGATGAAGGTGAAGTCGGCGGGCGTGGTCTCCAGTATCTGCAGCGCCCGCGCGATGACGTTTTCGTCGGATAAGCCACTTTCGCGTACGTCGTTGCCGTGGGCGTCCTCGAGCAGGAACGCGGTGTTGATCGGCGACCAGTTCACCACACTGGACAGGTAGGCGGTGGGCAGTGCCTGGCGCAGCCGTTTGAACAGGCTGGGGAAGGCCGGGGCGACCCGCAGCGACTCGGCATTCGAGTTAACGCCATGCTTGTTGCTCCAGACCCCGGTGAGCAGGGTGACCCAGCCAGGGCCGCTGAGCGTTGGCTGTTCGCTGGCCTTGCCAGTGATGCCGCCGGTGTAAGCGCTGCCGTAATACAGGCGTTGCTGCAGATTGCTGGCGTCGCCCAAGGCTTCGTAACGATCGAGTTGCACGCCTTCGATGCCGATGATCAGGGTTTTCGGTTGCCGCGCATGCTGCGCCGGCTCGCAAGCTGCCAGCAGCGTCAGTGTCATCAGAAGCAGGGCTGATAATCGCATGAAGGGGCATCCGGGAACGGTAGAGCGAGCGTTGCAATAAAGCGTGCCGCTCACAACTGGCAGAAATGCCAGGTGGTTTGCTGTTCAGAGGGCTTTCCATTAGGCTGCAGTAATTCATCGGATGATTGGTTGAATGTAATGAGCGTAGAGTTGGCCAAGCGTTCCCTGGTCGAACTTGCCGTGGAGCGCATGCGCGAGCGCATCCTCAACGGCGACTGGCAGGTAGGGCAGCGCCTGCCGACCGAGCCGGAGCTGGCCCAGGAATTGGGCATCAGCCGCAATACCGTGCGTGAGGCCATGCGCGTGCTGGCGTTCAGCGGCCTGGTGGAAATACGGCAGGGCGATGGCAGTTACCTGCGCACGGCCCAGGACCCGTTGATGGCGGTGCAGGCGATGTCCCGCTGCACCCCCGAGCAGGCGCGGGAGACGCGCCATATCCTCGAAGCCGAGGCCATCGGCCTGGCAGCGCTGCGCCGTACCGACGCCGACCTGCACGGGTTGCGTGAAGCCCTTGCGGGCAGCGCCGGGCATTTTCACGGTGACATCGATGCGTATGTGAGCTGCGACCTGGTGTTTCACCAGCGCTTGGTGGACGCCGCCCACAACCCGGCATTGAGTGAGTTGTACCGGTACTTTTCCGGCGTGGTGGCCGCTGCGCTGCAGCACAACATGGCCACTGTTCCGCGCTGCCAGTCCACGTTCGATCTGCACGGGGAAATTGTCGACGCCATCGAGCAACGTGATTCGGAGCGGGCCAAGCGCCTGAGCCGGACCCTCATCGAATCCTGACCACGAGAAGCCCATGGCTGAATCAATGACCCGTAGCAACCCGCCCGGCGAGCGGGAACTCGACGAACTGCTGATCGACGCCGAAGTCGATGACGAGCAGGTGCAGCAACAGCCTGTGCTGCTGCGCCGGCCCTGGCTGTTGCTGCTGGGCCTGGTATTGGTGGCGCTGAACCTGCGGCCGGCCTTGTCGAGCATGGCGCCGGTGCTGGGCCTGGTGTCCGATGACCTGGGCTTGAGTGCCTCGCAGGCTGGCTTGCTGACCACCTTGCCGGTACTGTGCCTGGGCCTGTTCGCGCCACTGGCGCCGGTGCTGGCGCGGCGTTTTGGCAGTGAGCGGGTGATCCTCGGCATCCTTCTGACCTTGGCCTTGGGCATTGTGGTGCGCAGTGCCTTTGGGGTGGCGGGGGTGTTCTTGGGCAGCCTCATGGCCGGCGCCAGCATTGGCATTATCGGCGTGCTGTTGCCGGGCATCGTCAAGCGCGACTTCCCACAGCATGCCGGCACCTTGACCGGGGTCTACACCATGGCGCTGTGCCTGGGGGCGGCCATGGCGGCCGGCGCCACGGTGCCTCTGGCCCAGCACTATGAAGGCAACTGGGCGCTGGGGCTGGGCTTCTGGGCCGTGCCGGCACTGTTGGCCATGTTGATCTGGCTGCCGCAGGCGCGCCAGGGGCATGGCCTGCACAAGGTTGCCTATCGAGTGCGTGGCCTGTGGCGGGACCCACTGGCCTGGCAGGTGACCTTGTACATGGGCCTGCAATCGTCGCTGGCCTATATCGTCTTCGGTTGGTTGCCTTCGATTCTGATGGGTCGTGGTCTGAGCCCAACCGAGGCGGGGCTGGTGCTGTCGGGCTCGGTGATCGTGCAATTGATCAGCTCGCTCAGTGCGCCCTGGCTGGCCACGCGCGGCAAGGACCAGCGCTTGGCCATCGTGATTGTCATGCTGGTGACCCTGGCCGGGCTGTTTGGCTGTCTGTATGCGCCTATTTCCGGGCTGTGGGGGTGGGCGGTGCTGCTGGGCCTGGGGCAGGGTGGGACGTTTGCCCTGGCGTTGACGTTGATCGTGCTGCGCTCCAAAGACGCCCATGTGGCGGCGAACCTGTCGAGCATGGCGCAAGGGGTGGGTTACACACTGGCGTCGATGGGGCCGTTTGCGGTGGGGTTGGTGCATGACCTGACCGGTGGCTGGGCGGCACTGGGGTGGATCTTTGCCGTGCTAGGCCTGGGTGCCATTGTTTTCGGGCTTGGGGCTGGGCGGGCGTTGCATGTGCAGGTGACCAGCGAAAAAGTCTGAGACCGATTGTGCCAGTGCCGGGCCATTCGCGGGACAAGCCCGCTCCCACAGGATGGGAGTGCTTTCAGTGCTGCGGGCTCCTGTGGGAGCGGGCTTGTCCCGCGAATGGGCCGGCACTGGCGTAAGCGCATCGAGCAGATTATCGTGCACCTTTCGATCCCAGGATGGACCTGCACCATGAGCGACGCCAACCGCGACCTGATCACCCGCTTCTACCAGGCCTTCCAGCGGCTGGATGCCGAGGCCATGGTGGCCTGTTACAGCGACGATATCGTCTTCAGCGACCCGGTCTTCGGTACCCTGCGCGGCAAGGATGCAGGCGACATGTGGCGGATGCTCACCACCCGCGCCAAGGACTTCACCCTCACCTTCGGCAACGTCCGTGCGGACGAACGCGGTGGCAGTGCGCACTGGGTCGCGACCTACCTGTTCAGCCAGACCGGCCGTACTGTGGTCAACGCTATCCAGGCACGTTTCGTCATTCGCGATGGCTTGATTTGCCAGCATGACGACAGCTTCGACCTTTGGCGCTGGTCGCGCCAGGCATTGGGGGCCCCCGGGGTGCTGCTGGGCTGGTCGCCGCTGATTCAGAACAAGGTGCGCCAGCAGGCGTTCAAAGGCCTGCGGGCGTTCCAGCACAGCCAAGGCAACTAACGGAAAGAGCAGGCGTCGTGAGTGAAGCAGTGCCGGATCAGGCAGTAAAACCTTGGTATGTGTACCTGGTGCGGGCGGCCAATGGGTCACTGTATTGCGGGATCAGCGATGACCCGCAGCGGCGCTTTCTGGCGCATCAGAAAGGGCAAGGGGCGCGGTACTTCAAGACCAGCCCGGCGCAGGCGCTGGTGTATGTCGAGCAGTGGCCCGACAAAGGCGAAGCGCTGCGCCAGGAGCGGCTGGTGAAGCGGCTGCGTAAATCGGCCAAGGAGGCGCTGGTGGCCTCGTTCAGCAACGCCTAGGGCGCGCTACGCGCCCCAGGCGGTATCAGTCCTTGCGCCGCTTCAGCTGATCGATCAACTGCGTCGGCAGCCCCTTGATGATCAAGGTCCCCGCCACCTCGTCATACTCCACCTTGTCGCCCAGCAGGTGCGCCTCGAAGCTGATCGACAGCCCCTCGGCACGGCCAGTGAAGCGGCGGAACTGGTTGAGGGTGCGTTTGTCTGCAGGGATCTCCGGCGACAGGCCGTAGTCTTTGTTGCGGATGTGGTCGTAAAACGCCTTCGGGCGGTCTTCGTCGATCAGGCTGGACAGTTCTTCAAGGGTCACCGGCTCGCCCAGCTTGGTTTGGGTGGTGGCGTAGTCGACCAGGGTCTGGGTCTTCTCGCGGGCCGATGCCTCCGGCAAGTCTTCGCTTTCGACGAAGTCGCTGAAGGCCTTGAGCAGGGTGCGGGTTTCACCTGGGCCGTCGACGCCCTCCTGGCAGCCGATGAAGTCACGGAAGTAGTCGGAGACCTTCTTGCCGTTCTTGCCCTTGATGAACGAGATGTACTGCTTGGAATTCTGGTTGTTCTTCCACTCGGACAGGTTGATGCGCGCCGCCAGGTGCAGTTGGCCGAGGTCCAGGTGGCGCGATGGCGTCACGTCGAGGTCCGCGTTCACCGCCACGCCTTCGCTGTGGTGCAGCAGGGCGATCGCCAGGTAATCGGTCATGCCTTGCTGGTAGTGGGCGAACAGGATGTGCCCGCCGGTGGACAGGTTGGACTCTTCCATCAGCTTTTGCAGGTGTTCGACGGCGATGCGGCTGAACGCCGCGAAGTCCTTTTCTGCTTCCAGGTACTGCTTCAACCAGCCACTGAGCGGGTAGGCACCCGATTCGCCGTGGAAGTAGCCCCACGCCTTGCCTTGCTTGGCGTTGTAGCTGTCGTTGAGGTCGGCCAGCAGGTTTTCGATGGCATCGGAGGCGCCCAGTTCGGTATCGCGTGCGTGCAGCACGGCGGGGCTGCCATCGGGCTTCTTGTCGATCAGGTGAACGATACAATGACGGATAGGCATGAAGTCCTCGGCGAGTCTGGGGGCGGTGCACGGCCGCGCTGCAAAAGTCGTCCAGTTTACCCCAGAGACAAGGTGATGCAGTGGCCGGATGTTGGCAGAAATGCCGGTTGTTCGTTTTTTGTTCAGTTTTGTGCGTTTTAAGCTAAAACCCCCGAAAAACCTGCATTAAATCGAAGTGCGCAGCGGATATTTATCCATTCCTGTGGTAGCTTTGCGCGGTCTTGCGCCCCTCGCGTGGCGCATTGCTGGCAGCACGCTAGCGTCGTGTCGAACCAAACGCCGATTTACGTATCTACATACGCGATTGGCGCGGCCCTCCAGAATTCAGGGGCTGGCCCGATAACGTCGTAGCTCGCTGCTTAACTACTGAATTTGATAGGGAAGGAACATCACCATGGCATTGACCAAAGACCAACTGATTGCCGACATCGCCGAATCGATCGCCGCGCCAAAAGCCACCGCCAAAAACGCACTGGAGCAACTGGGCCAGATCGTTGCTGACCAACTGGAAAACGGCGCTGAAATCACCCTGCCAGGCATCGGCAAGCTGAAAGTCTCCGAGCGTCCTGCCCGTACCGGCCGCAACCCTTCGACTGGCGCTGCCATCGAAATCGCTGCCAAGAAAGTCGTCAAGTTCGTGCCAGCCAAAGTGCTGACCGACGCCATCAACAAGTAATTGTTGACGCTGTGACGAAACCGCGCCCGGGCTTGCCCGGGCGCGGTTTTTTTCAGCCTTGTGTTTTACGCCGTGCGTGCCAGGCCTGGCGCGCGTTGTCGTCCTGGAAGCTCCAGGCGACCATGCGGCTCTGCTTCTGCCCTTGGCCCATCTCGATGATGCGCACGGCCTTGGCGCCCGCTTTTTTCAGCGCAGCCTCGATGCCTGGCAGGTTGCTGGCCTTGGACACCAGGCTGGTGAACCACAGCACGCTTTCGGCGTACTGCGCGCTTTCCCCGACCAGTTGCGTCACGAAGCGGATCTCGCCGCCCTCACACCACAGTTCGTTGTTCTGGCCGCCGAAATTGAGCACGGGCAGTTTGCGCTTGGGGTCCTGCTTGCCCAGGTTTTTCCACTTGCGCTGGCTGCCGCGGGTGGCTTCATCGCGTGAGGCATGGAAGGGCGGGTTGCACAGGGTCAGGTCGAAGCGCTCGTCCGCCTGCAACAGGCCGCTGAGAATGTGCGTGCGGTTGGCCTGCTGGCGCAGGGTAATGGCCTTGCTCAGGCCATTGGCCTGGACGATGGCCTTGGCCGACGCCAGTGCCACAGGGTCGATATCCGACCCCAGGAAGCGCCAGCGGTAGTCGCTGTGGCCGATCAGCGGGTAGATACAGTTGGCACCCACGCCGATGTCCAATGCGCGCACCTGGGCGCCCTTGGGGATCTCACCCGCATTGTCTTCGCCCAGCAGGTCGGCGAGCACATGGATGTAGTCGGCGCGACCGGGGATGGGCGGGCACAGGTAGTCGGCGGGGATGTCCCAGTGCTGGATACCGTACTGGGCCTTGAGCAAGGCGCGGTTGAACACCCGTACCGCCTCGGGGTTGGCGAAGTCGATGCTGGGTTTGCCGTGCGGGTTGGTGATGGTGAAGCGGGCCAGGTCAGGGTGGGCCTTGATCAGGCTGGGGAAGTCGTAGCGACCCTGGTGGCGGTTGCGCGGGTGCAGGGTGGGTTTCTGGGTCATGGTCAGGTCCGGTGCTGCAGGTGCTGGCCAGGGGGCCGCTGTGCGGCCCCTTCGCGGCACAAGGCCGCTCCCACAGGATAGTGGGGCTCCTTGAAGGCAGCGCGATTCCTGTGGGAGCGGCCTTGTGCCGCGAACGAGGGCGAAGCCCTCGCTGGTCAGGTCAGCATTGTCAGGTTACAGCGCTGCAATCCGCGCATGCTGCTCGGTGAAGTTGGCCAGGGCCTGTTCGGACTCTGCCAGCTTGGCGCGTTCCTTCTCGATCACCGCAGGCGGTGCCTTGTCGACGAAGGCAGCGTTGGACAGCTTGCCGCCCACGCGCTGGACTTCACCCTGCAGACGCTGGATCTCCTTGTTCAGGCGAGCCAGTTCGGCGTCCTTGTCGATCAGGCCGGCCATCGGCACCAGTACCTGCAGATCACCCACCAGTGCGGTGGCCGACAGTGGCGCTTCGTCGGCATCGCCAAGCACGGTGAACGACTCGACCTTGGCCAGTTTCTTCAGCAGGGCTTCGTTTTCTTGCAGGCGGCGCTGGTCGTCGGCATTGGCGTTTTTCAGGAACAGAGGCAACGGCTTGCCCGGGCCGATGTTCATTTCGGCGCGGATGTTGCGCAGGCCGACCATCAGCTCCTTGAGCCACTCGATGTCACCTTCGGCAGCGGCATCAATGCGGCTTTCATTGGCCACCGGCCACGGCTGCAGCATGATGGTCTTGCCCTGAATGCCAGCCAGCGGCGCGATGCGCTGCCAGATTTCTTCAGTGATGAACGGCATGAACGGGTGCGCCAGGCGCAGGGCCACTTCCAGCACGCGCACCAGGGTGCGACGGGTGCCACGGGCGCGCTCGACCGGGGCGTTCTCGTCCCACAGCACAGGCTTGGAGAGTTCCAGGTACCAGTCGCAATACTGGTTCCAGATGAACTCATACAGGGCCTGGCTGGCCAGGTCGAAGCGGAACTGCTCCAGCTGGCGGGTCACTTCGGCTTCGGTACGCTGCAGTTGCGAGATGATCCAGCGGTCGGCCAGCGACAGCTCGTAGGCTTCGCCGTTCTGGCCGCAGTCCTCGCCCTTGTCCAGCACGTAGCGGGCGGCGTTCCAGATCTTGTTGCAGAAGTTGCGGTAGCCTTCGACGCGGCCCATGTCGAACTTGATGTCGCGGCCGGTCGAGGCCAGCGAGCAGAACGTGAAGCGCAGGGCGTCGGTGCCGTAGCTGGCGATGCCGTCCGGGAACTCGGCCTTGGTCTGCTTGGCGATCTTCTCGGCAAGCTTGGGCTGCATCATGCCGCTGGTGCGTTTTTCCAACAGGGCGTCGAGGGTGATGCCGTCGACGATGTCCAGCGGGTCCAGGACGTTACCCTTGGACTTGGACATCTTCTGGCCCTGGCCATCGCGCACCAGGCCGTGCACGTACACGGTCTTGAACGGAACCTGCGGGGTGCCGTCCTCGTTCTTGATCAGGTGCATGGTCAGCATGATCATGCGCGCAACCCAGAAGAAGATGATGTCGAAGCCGGTGACCAGCACATCGGTGGAGTGGAACTTCTTGAGGAACTCGGTCTGTTCTGGCCAGCCCAGCGTCGAGAAGGTCCACAGGCCCGAGCTGAACCAGGTGTCGAGTACGTCGTCGTCCTGGCGCAGGGCAACATCGGCGCCCAGGTTGTGCTTGGCGCGGACTTCAGCCTCGTCACGGCCGACATAGACCTGGCCGGCCTCGTCGTACCATGCCGGGATGCGGTGGCCCCACCACAGCTGGCGGCTGATGCACCAGTCCTGAATGTCGCGCATCCAGGAGAAATACATGTTCTCGTACTGCTTGGGCACGAACTGGATGCGGCCATCTTCCACGGCGGCGATGGCAGGCTCTGCCAGCGGCTTGGTGGAGACATACCACTGGTCGGTCAGCCAGGGTTCGATGACAGTGCCCGAACGGTCGCCTTTCGGCACTTTCAAGGCGTGGTCGTCGATGCTGACCAGCAGGCCCTGGGCATCAAGGTCGGCGACGATCTGCTTACGCGCGACAAAGCGGTCGAGGGTGGCGTACTGGGCGGGCAGGGTGGTGTCGACCTGCTCGTTGACGCTGCCGTCGAGGTTGAAGGCCTGGGCATTGGCCAGGACCATCGCGTTCTTGTCAAAGATGTTCAGCAGCGGCAGGTTGTGGCGCTTGCCGACTTCGTAGTCGTTGAAGTCGTGTGCCGGGGTGATCTTCACGCAGCCGGTGCCGAATTCCGGGTCGCAGTAGTCGTCGGCGATGATCGGGATGCGGCGGCCGACCAACGGCAGCTCGACGAACTTGCCGATCAGGGCCTGGTAGCGCTCGTCGTTCGGGTTGACCGCGACGGCAGCGTCACCCAGCAGGGTTTCCGGACGCGTGGTGGCAACCACCAGGTAGTCCTTGCCTTCGGCGGTCTTGGCGCCGTCGGCCAGCGGGTAGCGCAGGTTCCACAGGTGGCCCTTCTCGTCGTGGTTTTCCACTTCGAGGTCGGAGATGGCCGTGTGCAGCTTGGTGTCCCAGTTGACCAGGCGTTTGCCGCGGTAGATCAGGCCGTCTTCGTGCAGGCGCACGAAGGCTTCCTTGACGGCTTCGGACAGGCCGTCGTCCATGGTGAAGCGCTCACGGCTCCAGTCGACCGACGAGCCCAGGCGACGGATCTGACGGCTGATGTTGCCGCCGGACTGGTCCTTCCACTCCCAGACTTTTTCCAGGAACTGTTCGCGACCCAGGTCATGACGGTTCTGGCCTTTGGCTTCGAGCTGGCGCTCGACCAGCATCTGCGTGGCGATACCGGCGTGGTCGGTGCCCGGCTGCCACAGGGTGTCGCGACCCTGCATGCGGCGGAAACGGATCAGGGCGTCCATGATCGCGTTGTTGAACCCATGGCCCATGTGCAGGCTGCCAGTGACGTTCGGCGGCGGGATCATGATGGTGTAGGACTCACCTGCACCTTGTGGAGCGAAATAGTTCTCGGACTCCCAGGTGTTGTACCAGGAAGTTTCGATGGCGTGCGGCTGGTAGGTCTTATCCATGCGCGGCGGGACCCTGTGCATTTATTCGGGAAAGCCGAAAAGTATAACGAAGGCACAGGGTTTAGGCGACAGGCCGGGGGCTGCTTTGCAGCCCTTTCGCGACACAAGGCCGCGCCCACAGGCACCGCGATCCCTGTAGGCGCGGCCTTGTGCCGCGAATGGGCCGCAAAGCGGCCCCGAAATATCACTCAGAACGCTTGATCAAGCGCTCGATACGCGCATCCAGCCGGCGCTTGATTTCGTTCTCGATATGCGGGGTAAAGTCATTGATCACGTCTTGCATGATCGCCTGCGCTGCGGCGCGCAGCTCGCTTTCCAGGTGCAGCAAGGTGTCCTGGCGGCGGGTTTGCGGGTCTTCCTCAGGGGCTGCGGCGATCGGCTCGACGGCCGACACGGCGTTGCCGCCGGGCTCGTCCAGCAACAGTGGAATCTGCTCCACCGTCTCGGTCAGCAGCGGCGGTTGCAGGTCGGCGTCGCCAAGCAACTGGCGGATCGACTCGAGGTCATCGAGCAGATGGGCGGAGTCGGGTAAAGGGGAAGGCTTGTCCATCGTCGTCAAAGTCGCTGTAAGCGGTGGTCTTGCAGAGCATAGCCCTGTTCGCGGTAGAAACGGAACCGCTCACGGGCCGATTGGCGGATGCCTGGCTCCTCGACGACGATCTCGGCCACCCGTTCGAACTGGCCGACGAACGCGGGCACGCCAGCGCCCAGGTTGATCAGCAGGTCACTGTGTTGCCCGGCATCTTCAGCAATCCCTAAGGCCACCGTGGCATCCGCGTGCAACTCCGCGAGGTCGTGGGGCACGAAGGCTTCGCCCTTGAAGTGCCAGAGGCGTTGGTCCAGTTCGCTGCGCTGTTCGGCATCCTGGCAATGCAGGTAGACCCGGTGGCCGAGGCGCCAGGCTTTTTCGCACAGCTTGCAGGCGAAATCGAGCCGCGCCGACAAGGCGTCGGTGGGCAGGATGTAAAAATCGACTTTGCTCATGGTGGTCTCTGCCGGCCGGTGGCGCGCAAGGCGCCACCGGCCTCACGGCATCAGGCGCCAGCGCGGTCCAGCAGGTACTGGGTCAGCAGCGGGACCGGGCGGCCAGTGGCGCCCTTGTCCTTGCCACCGCTGACCCAGGCCGTGCCGGCGATGTCCATGTGCGCCCAGTTGTAGGCCTTGGCGAAGCGCGACAGGAAGCAGCCTGCGGTGATGGTGCCGGCCTTCGGCCCACCGATGTTGCCCATGTCGGCGAACGGGCTGTCCAGTTGTTCCTGGTACTCGTCGAACAGCGGCAGCTGCCAGGCACGGTCGTCGGCGCGCTTGCCGGCATCCAGCAGTTGGCCGACCAGGTCGTCGTTGTTGCCCATCAGGCCCGAGGTGTGGCTACCCAGGGCGACGATGCAAGCGCCGGTCAGGGTGGCGATGTCGATCACCGCCTGGGGCTTGAAGCGTTCGGCGTAGGTCAGGGCGTCGCACAGCACCAGGCGGCCTTCGGCGTCGGTGTTGAGGATTTCGACGGTCTGGCCGCTCATGGTGGTGACGATGTCGCCCGGGCGGGTAGCGCCGCCGCTCGGCATGTTTTCAGCGCAGGCCAGCAGGCACACCAGGTTGATCGGCAGCTGCAGTTCGAGCACCGCACGCAGGGTGCCGAACACGCTGGCGGCGCCACACATGTCGTATTTCATCTCGTCCATGCCGGCGCCTGGCTTGAGGCTGATGCCACCGGTGTCGAAGGTGATGCCCTTGCCCACCAGCACGAACGGCTTGTCTGCCTTCTTGCCGCCCTGGTAATTGAGGACGATCAGGCGTGGCGGCTGGTCGCTGCCCTGGCCCACGGCGTAGAACGCGCCCATGCCCAGGTCTTTGATCTTTTTCTCGTCGAGCACTTCGACCTTGAGGCCTTTGTGCGCCTTGCCCAGCTCCTTGGCCTGTTCGGCGAGGAAGCTTGGGTGGCACAGGTTGGGCGGCAGGTTGCCCAGGTCGCGGGTGAAGGCCATGCCGGTGGCAATCGCCGTGGCGTGCTTGACGGCACGCTCGACCTCGGCCAGGCCGGCCTTGTCGGCCAGCAGGGTGACCTTTTTCAGGGCGCGTGGCTCGGCCTTTTGGCTTTTGAAACGGTCGAACACGTATTCGCCGTCTTGCAGGGTCTCGGCCAGCAGGCGGTACTTGCCGTAGTGGGCGTCGCGGTTGCTGACGGCGATATCATCCAGGGCGAGCACGGCGTCGCCACCGTTGAGGCCTTTCAGGACGCCGGCGACGCTGGCCACCAGTTTGCGCCAGGCGCGGTCGCCCAGGGCTTCGTCCTTGCCGCTGCCAACCAGCAGCACGCGTTCGGCCTTCAGGCCTGGCAGGCTGTGCAGCAGCAGGGTCTGCCCCGGTTTACCGGCCAGGTCGCCACGTTTGAGCACGGCGCTGATGGCACCTTCGCAGGCTTGGTCGACGGCCTTGGCAACAGCGCCGAGCTTGCGGCCTTCACCTACCGGTACAACCAGCGTGGCGGTTTTTACGGATGCAGCAGCTACGCTTTTTACAACCAGTTCCATGTCAGGGTCCCCGAATGATCGATACAGTTGGCGCTTTGCATTCAAGCGCTCTGGGCGGGCCAGGCCGCGTGGTCGCGTACCCGTGGAAAAGCTGCCAGTTTGAGCCTGCGGCCAGCGTGCTGACAACCCTGTTTTGCGGCTTCATGCGCGGCCAAGTGACAGGGGCGGTCAATCACAGGATAATGCGCGCACTTTACATGGAGGTTCGCCTGTGGCGAACCGACATTGGTCTTGGCTGTACTAAGTCATTGTTTGGCGCCAATGTTTGGCAGTCCGCCCTGACAACCCAGGAGTGTCTGGTTTGATCGTCTTTCGTTATCTGTCCCGCGAGGTCCTGGTGACCTTGAGCGCCGTCAGCGCCGTGCTGCTGGTGATCATCATGAGTGGGCGTTTCATCAAGTACCTGGCCCAGGCGGCGCAGGGCGTGCTCGACCCGAGCGTGCTGTTCCTGATCATGGGCTTCCGCCTGCCGGGTTTCTTGCAACTGATCCTGCCTTTGGGGCTGTTCCTCGGCATTTTGCTGGCCTACGGCCGTTTGTACCTGGAAAGCGAAATGACCGTGCTGTCGGCCACGGGCATGAGCCAGCAGCGCCTGCTGGGCCTGACCATGGCGCCCGCCGCCCTGGTGGCCTTGCTGGTTGCCTGGCTGAGCCTGAGCCTGGCGCCCCTGGGCGTGGCCCAGGTGCAGCAGATCATCAGCCAGCAGGATGCCCTGACCGAGTTCGACACCCTGGTGCCTGGGCGTTTCCAGACCCTGCGTGATGGCTCGCGGGTGACCTACACCGAGCAGCTGTCGGACGACCGCATCAACCTTGGTGGCGTGTTCATCTCCGAAAAACGCTTCAACCAGGACAAAACCAAGGACCGCGCCCCGTCGGTACTGGTCGCCGAAAAAGGCCACCAGGAAGTGCAGGCCGATGGTAACCGCTACCTGGTGCTGGAAAACGGCTACCGCTACGACGGCAACCCTGGTCAGGCCGATTACCGTGCCATCAAGTACGACACCTATGGCGTACTGCTGCCCAAGCCTGAAGTCAGCGAGGAAGTGACCGAGCGCGAAGCTATTCCGACTTCGCAATTGTTCGGCCAGGAGGGCTTGCGCGAACGCGCCGAGCTGCAATGGCGGTTGTCGTTGCCGATCCTAGTCTTCGTCGTGACCCTGTTGGCAGTGCCGCTGTCGCGGGTCAACCCACGCCAGGGGCGCTTCCTCAAGTTGCTGCCGGCGATTCTTCTGTACATGGCCTACCTGACAATGCTGATTTCCGTACGCGGCGCCCTCGAGAAGGGCAAATTGCCGATCGCCCTGGGCATGTGGTGGGTGCACGGCCTGTTCTTGCTGATCGGGCTTGGGCTGATGTACTGGGAACCGCTGAGCCTCAAACGCGCTGCCCGTCGTGCGGAGGTGGCCCGTGGTTAAACTGGATCGCTACATCGGCATGAGCGTGCTCATGGCCATTTTGGCCGTGCTGGGGATCATCCTCGGCCTGGCTTCGCTGTTCGCCTTCATCGATGAGATGAGTGACCTGAGCGACACCTACACGGTGATGGATGCCGGCTGGTTCACGCTGCTGACCGCACCGCGCCGTTTGTATGACATGTTGCCGATGGCGGCATTGATTGGCTGCCTGATCGGCCTGGGCAGCCTGGCCAGCAGCAGCGAACTGACCATCATGCGCGCTGCCGGTGTATCCATCGGCCGTATCGTCTGGGCGGTCATGAAGCCGATGCTGGTGCTGATGCTGGTGGGCGTGTTGATTGGCGAGTACGTGGCGCCGGTCACCGAAAACAAGGCCCAGGCCGACCGTTCCCTGGCCCAGGGTGGCGGTGAGGCGCAGAGCTCCAAGCGGGGTATGTGGCACCGTCAGGGCGAAGAGTTCGTGCACATCAACGCCGTGCAGCCCAATGGTTTGTTGCTGGGCGTGACCCGCTACCGTTTCGACAGTGAGCGCAAGATCGTCACCTCCAGCTTCGCCCGCCGGGCGCAGTACAACGACGACCACTGGCAGCTCAGCGATGTCAGCACCACGTATTTCCGTGGTGACCACACGGAAGTGGTGAAGACGCCGGAAGAGCGCTGGGACGTTTCGGTCACGCCGCAACTGCTCAATACCGTGATCCTGGCGCCGGAATCGCTGTCCATTACCGGCTTGTGGGAGTACATCCACTACCTGTCCGACCAAGGCTTGAACAATGCCCGCTACTGGCTGGCGTTCTGGACCAAGGTGTTGCAGCCGGCCGTGACCGCGGCACTGGTGCTGATGGCGATTTCCTTCATCTTCGGCCCCCTGCGCTCGGTGACCCTCGGCCAGCGGGTATTCACCGGTGTGCTGGTGGGCTTCGTGTTCCGCATCGCGCAGGACCTGCTAGGCCCTTCGAGCCAGGTGTTCGGGTTCCCGCCGTTGCTGGCGGTCGTGATACCGGCCGGGATCTGCGCACTGGCAGGGTTGTGGTTACTCCGCCGAGCGGGTTGAGGGTTTGATCGATGTACAAAAGCCGACCTCAGGGTCGGCTTTTTTGAG
This sequence comes from Pseudomonas sp. SWRI50, assembly GCF_014269095.1. NCBI lineage: Bacteria > Pseudomonadati > Pseudomonadota > Gammaproteobacteria > Pseudomonadales > Pseudomonadaceae > Pseudomonas > Pseudomonas sp. SWRI50. The sequence continues at coordinate 151,306 of NZ_JABWRW010000001.1, forward strand.
GGTTCAATTCTGGCTTTAGGCGTGTGCTTGACCTTGGCCTGTAGGAACAGCCTTGTGCTGCGAAGAGGCCGGGGACAGCACAATCAATCTTGGCTGCTGTCACGGGCCTCTTCGCAGCACAAGGCTGCTCCTACAGAGACGGTGGCCGCATTGAAGAGTGTGCGTAACTGCGCGTCATTTCTTCTGCTTCGGCACCCGCACCAGCTGTGTCTCCGAATAGATGTCATGCCACCCGCGTTTGCGCTTGTCGATCAACGCCCAGAAGAAACCCAACCCCAGGCACAGCCACGACGCGATCGAGACCACGAAGCGCAACAGCGCCTGCCACAGGCTGATGGCACTGCCATCGGTATTCTGCACCCGCACGCCCCACACCTGCATGCCCAGGGTCTGCCCGCCGTGGGTCCAGAATTTGGCAAAGAAACCAAACAGTGCGAACACCAGAATCGTCGACAACAACGGGTCGCCATCCAGCGCCCCGGCATCGGTCAGCTCACGCATGCGGGCCTCGCCGATAATCGCCATCTGGATCATCTTGTAAGCGCCCGCCGTTACGATCAGCAGGGCAGTGCACAGCAAAAAGTCATAGAACATCGCCGCCAGCCGGCGGCCTAGCCCAGCGGGCGGAAAGTCACCCTGAGGCAAGAGGGGAGGCTTGGACATTACGCTGCAGCTCCAGATGGCAAAGGCCCATTTTAGGGAACTGCGGGCAAAAAAAAGCCCCTGCGCGTCAACGCAGGGGCTCTTTTTTAGGGATTATCAGGCTTCGGCCTGGACTTCGTCAGCCTGCATGCCTTTTTGGCCTTGAACGGCTACGAAGGTAACCTTCTGGCCTTCTTTCAGGCTTTTGAAGCCGTTGCCTTGAATGGCACGGAAGTGTACGAACAGATCCGGACCGCTGTCTGGAGTGATGAAACCGTAACCTTTCTCGTCATTGAACCACTTGACGGTACCGTTCTGACGCTGTGTCATTTTCTTATTTCCTATGAATCTATTAATTTGATAACAGTTACTTTCACATCGTTATTGAATGAAAGCTGACTGGGCTGGGTTGCTGGAAAGTAAGAGACGTCGAACGGGTTGTAGCAGATTGCGGCTACTGGCCCAGGTCACGAACTGTTGCGACCCATGCAAACACAGTGCAGTGACTCTACGCCAACTCCTGCGCGAAAAACAAGCCCTTGCTCGTCAGGAAAACTGGGCTTTTGCCGATAGCCGAACAATTTGTCGCAAACGGCATGGCGCCTGGGCTGGCGCCATGTTCGTTCGTTATTGAACAGGTTCGAAATCGAATAGGGCGAGCCTGTTCACCGACCTCATGTTCTGCATTCAGCCACGGTAGTAACGTTGCGGTACGAAAGGCATTTTGCTGACTTTCAAGGCAACCTTCTTGCCCCGTACCAATGCAAACAGTGATGTGTCTAGCGCGCCATGTTCGATATCGACATAACCCATTGCAACCGGTGCGCCAAGTGTTGGGCCAAAGCCACCACTGCAGACTTTGCCCACCGGGTTACCGTATGCATCGACAATCTCTGCGCTTTCTCGTACCGGTGTACGTTCTTGCGGCAGCAAGCCGACACGCTTTTGTTTTACACCGTGCTGCTGCTGGCCAAAGATGATGTCAGCACCGGGGAAGCCGCCAGCACGTTCGCCGTCGGCGCGGCGCACTTTCGAGATGGCCCACAGCAGGCTGGCCTGAATCGGCGTGGTCTGGGTGTTCATGTCGTGGCCATAGAGGCACAGGCCGGCTTCCAGGCGCAGCGAGTCGCGCGCACCCAGGCCGATGGGTTGCACTTCGGGCTCGGCCAGCAGGCGGCGGGCCAGGGCGTCAGCGGCGTTGGCCGGCACCGAAATTTCGTAACCGTCTTCACCGGTGTAACCTGAACGGCTGACGTAGCAGTCTTCGCCGAGCAGGGTGACCGGGCGGAACTGCATGAAGGTCATGCCAGCCACTTCCGGGGCCAGGCGTTCCAGCACCTTGACCGCCGCCGGGCCTTGCAGGGCCAGCAGCGCGCGGGCCTCGAACAGCGGCTGAATCTCGCAGCGGCTGCCGATGTGTTGTTGCAGGTGGGCCAGGTCCTGGTCCTTGCAGGCGGCGTTCACCACCAGGAACAGCACGTCATCGCCCAGGTTGGCGACCATCAGGTCGTCGAGGATGCCGCCTTGTTCGTTGGTGAACATGGCATAGCGCTGCATGCCCACTGGCAGGTCGATGATGTCCACGGGCACCAGGCTTTCCAGCGCCTTGGCAGCGTCGCTGCCGCGCAGGATGATCTGGCCCATGTGCGAGACGTCGAACAGGCCTGCCTGCTCGCGGGTGTGCAGGTGCTCCTTGAGCACGCCCAGTGGGTATTGCACCGGCATGTCATAGCCGGCGAATGGCACCATGCGCGCGCCCAGCTCGAGGTGCAGGGCGTGCAGCGGGGTCTTGAGCAGTGTTTCGGACATCAGTGACTCCTTGGTGTTGTTATCGGGTCAACACTCGATGATGTTGACGGCCAGACCGCCGCGGGCGGTCTCCTTGTATTTGCTTTTCATGTCGGCGCCGGTCTGGCGCATGGTGCGGATGACCTTGTCGAGCGAGACGAAGTGCTGCCCGTCACCGCGCAAGGCCATGCGCACGGCGTTGATCGCCTTCACCGAGCCCATGGCGTTGCGTTCAATGCAGGGCACTTGAACCAACCCACCAATCGGGTCGCAGGTCAGGCCCAGGTTGTGTTCCATGCCGATCTCGGCGGCGTTCTCGACCTGTTGCACGCTACCGCCCATGACTTCGCACAGGGCTCCGGCGGCCATCGAGCAGGCCACGCCAACTTCGCCCTGGCAGCCAACCTCGGCGCCGGAGATGGAGGCATTTTCTTTGTAGAGAATGCCGATGGCCGCCGCCGTGAGCAGAAAGCGCACCACGCCGTCTTCGCTGGCACCCGGTACAAAGCGCATGTAGTAGTGCAAGACCGCTGGGACGATGCCCGCGGCGCCATTGGTGGGTGCGGTGACCACGCGGCCGCCGTAGGCATTCTCTTCGTTTACCGCCAGCGCGTAGAGGTTGACCCAGTCGAGCACCGACAGCGCATCGCGCAGGCTGGCTTCCGGGTGTTGGCTGAGTTGCCGGTACAACGCCGGTGCCCGGCGCTTGACCTTGAGCCCACCCGGCAAAATGCCTTCATGGCGGTAACCGGCCTCGACGCAATCCTGCATCACCTGCCAGATACGCAGCAGGCCGGCACGGGTCTCGGCCTCCGGGCGCCAGGCCGCCTCGTTGGCCAGCATCACCTGGCTGATCGACAGGTGTTGCGCGGTGCAGTGCCCGAGCAGCGCCTTGGCGGACTTGAATGGGTAGGGGAGCGGCGTGCTGTCCTCGACGATACGGTCGTGGCCGGCAGCGTCCTCGTCGACCACGAAACCGCCGCCTACCGAGTAGTACTCGCGGCTGCGGATCTGCAGGCCGGCGTGGTCGAAGGCGCGGAAGATCATGCCGTTGGGGTGGTAGGCCAGTGGCTTGCGGATCATCGCCAGGTGCTGCTTTTCGACGAACGCGATGCCGTGTTCGCCGAGCAGGCGCAGGTGGCCGCTGTCGCGGATGGCCTGCAGGCGGGCGGGGATGGCTTCGGTATCGACGGTATCGGGGTGCTCGCCTTCCAGGCCGAGTAACACCGCCTTGTCGCTGCCGTGGCCTTTACCCGTGGCGCCGAGCGAGCCATACAGCTCGGCCTTGACGCTGACCGTGCTGGCCAGCAGGCCGTCGCGGCGCAGGCCTTCGGCAAAACGTGCGGCGGCGCGCATTGGGCCGACCGTGTGGGAGCTGGAGGGGCCGATGCCGATCTTGAACAGGTCGAAGACGCTCAGTGACATGCTGCTTCCTCCGTTTAAACCGTTGGGGCTGCTGCGCAGCCCATCGCCGGCAAGCCAGCTCCCACAGGGATGGCGCATGCCTAGAGGTCTGCGCTGACCTGTGGGAGCTGGCTTGCCGGCGATGGGCCGCGAAGCGGCCCCACGCTATCAGGCGTCCTGGTAGCTCTCGATCGACGGGCAGGCGCAGACCAGGTTGCGGTCGCCGAACACGTTGTCGACCCGGCCGACAGGTGGCCAGTACTTGCTTTCCACCAGGCTCGGCAGCGGGTACACCGCCTGTTCACGGCTGTAGCCGTGGGCCCATTCGCCAACCAGCTCCGCTGCGGTGTGCGGGGCGTTTTTCAGTGGGTTGTCGTCCTTGTCCAGGCTGCCGTTCTCGACGGCGCGAATTTCTTCGCGGATCTGGATCATCGCGTCGCAGAAGCGGTCCAGCTCTTCCTTGGACTCGCTTTCAGTCGGCTCGATCATCAGCGTGCCGGCCACCGGGAAAGACATGGTCGGGGCGTGGAAACCGAAGTCGATCAGGCGCTTGGCCACGTCGTCGACGCTGATACCGCTGGTGTCCTTCAGCGGGCGCAGGTCGAGGATGCACTCGTGGGCAACCAGGCCATTACCACCGGTGTACAGAACAGGATAGTGCTCTTCCAGGCGGCGGGCGATGTAATTGGCGTTGAGGATGGCCATTTGCGACGCGCGCTTGAGGCCGGCACCGCCCATCATGCGGATGTACATCCAGGTGATCGGCAGGATGCTGGCGCTGCCGAACGGTGCGGCGCACACCGCGCCCTGCGGGTTCTCCAGCTGCGCGTGGCCGGGCAGGAACGGCGCCAGGTGCGACTTGACGCCGATCGGGCCGACGCCCGGGCCGCCACCACCGTGCGGAATGCAGAAGGTCTTGTGCAGGTTCAGGTGCGAAACGTCGCCGCCGAACTTGCCAGGGGCACACAGGCCGACCATGGCGTTCATGTTGGCGCCGTCGATGTAAACCTGGCCGCCGTTGTCGTGGATGATCGCGCAGATTTCGCCGATCGCTTCTTCGAACACGCCGTGGGTCGACGGGTAGGTGATCATGATGGCGGCCAGGCGCTCGCGGTGTTCGATAGCCTTGGCGCGCAGGTCCTCGACATCGACGTTGCCACGGGCGTCACAGGCGGTGACCACCACACGCATGCCCGCCATGTTCGCGGTCGCAGGGTTGGTGCCATGGGCCGAAGACGGGATCAGGCAAATGTCACGGTGGCCTTCGCCGCGGCTGCGGTGGTAGGCGCGGATGGCCAGCAGGCCGGCGTACTCGCCCTGGGAACCGGCGTTGGGTTGCAGCGACACCGCGTCGTAACCGGTGGCGGCGCACAGCATGGCTTCCAGCTCGGTGGTCATCTGCAGGTAACCCTGGCTTTGTTCAGCCGGAGCGAACGGGTGCAGGTTGCCGAATTCGGCCCAGGTGACCGGGATCATTTCACTGGCAGCGTTGAGCTTCATGGTGCACGAACCCAGCGGGATCATGCTGCGGTCCAGCGCCAGGTCCTTGTCGGCCAGGCGACGCAGGTAACGCATCAGCTCGGTTTCGCTGTGGTAGCGGTTGAACACCGGGTGTTCGAGGATCGCCGACTGGCGCAGCAGGTTGGCCGGCAGCAGCGAGCCCGTGCTGGCCGCGAGGGCGGCGAAGTCCGGTTGCGGTTGGTCGCCGGCCAGCAGTTGCCAGAGCGTTTCGACATCCGCCTGGGCGGTGGTCTCGTCGAGCGACAGGCCGACGTGGCCAGCGTCGACCTGGCGCAGGTTGATGCGCTGGTCACGGGCTTTGGCATGCAGGCTGGCGGTGGCTTCGCCGGTGGCCAGGGTCAGGGTATCGAAGGCGCTGTCGCCGACGACCTGAACGCCCATGGCCTTGAGGCCGGCGGCGAGGATGGCGGTCAGTGCATGGGTGCGTTGGGCGATGCGCTTGAGGCCGGCCGGGCCGTGGTACACGGCGAACATGCTGGCGATGTTGGCCAGCAGCACCTGGGCGGTGCAGATGTTGCTGGTGGCCTTCTCGCGGCGGATGTGCTGTTCGCGGGTTTGCATGGCCAGGCGCAGGGCGGTTTTGCCGAAGCGGTCGATCGACACGCCGACCAGGCGGCCCGGCATATCGCGCTTGAACGCATCGCGGGTGGCGAAGTAAGCCGCGTGTGGGCCGCCAAAGCCCAGTGGCACGCCAAAGCGCTGGGCGCTGCCGATGGCCACGTCAGCGTCGAACTCGCCTGGCGGGGTCAGCAGGGTCAGGGCCAGCAGGTCGGCAGCCACGGCCACCAGGGCGTTGGCCGCGTGGAAGCGCTGAACCAGGTCGCGGTAGTCGAACACGTCACCGTTGCTGGCCGGGTACTGCAGCAGTGCGCCGAAGAAGGCGCTGACATCGGTCAGTTCGCGTTCGTCGCCCACCACCACGTCGATGCCCAGCGGCTCGGCACGGGTGCGCAGCACGTCGAGGGTTTGCGGGTGGCAGTGGCTGGAGGCGAAGAAGGCGTGGCTGGTCTTGTTCTTCGACAGGCGCTTGCAGAAGGTCATGGCTTCGGCGGCAGCGGTGGCTTCGTCGAGCAACGAGGCGTTGGCGATCGGCAGGCCGGTCAGGTCGCTGATCAGGGTCTGGAAGTTCAACAGCGCTTCCAGGCGCCCCTGGGAAATTTCCGGCTGGTAAGGGGTGTAGGCGGTGTACCAGGCCGGGTTTTCCAGCAGGTTGCGCAGGATCGGTGCCGGGGTGTGGGTGTTGTAGTAACCCTGGCCGATGTAGCTCTTGAACAGCTGGTTGTTGCCGGCGATGGCTTTCAGCGAGGCGAGTGCGTCGGCTTCACTCTGGCCGTCTTCAGCACCGAGCACGCTGGTGCCCTTGATGCTGTCGGGGATGACCGCGGCGGTCATGGCGTCCAGGGAGTCGAAGCCCAGGGTGGCGAGCATGGCCTGTTCGTCAGCGGTGCGTGGGCCGATGTGGCGGGCGATGAATTCGTTGGCGGTGCTGAGGTTGATGGTCATGGTGCGGTTCCTCAGGCGTCGTCGTTGGCTTTGATCAGGCGGTCGTAGGCGTCCTGGTCGAGCAGGGCGGTCACTTCGCTCATGTCGGCCGGGTTGAAGCGGAAGAACCAGCCTTCACCCATCGGGTCTTCGTTGACCAGTTCCGGGCTGCTTTCGAGCTGGCCGTTGACCTCGACCACTTCGCCGGTCAGCGGCATGTACACGCCGCTGGCGGCCTTTACCGATTCGACGGTGGACGCTTCGCTGCCTTTCTCATACTGCTGCAACTCTGGCAGTTGCACGAAGACCACATCGCCGAGGGCGTTCTGGGCGTAGGCGGTGATGCCCACGGTGACGCTGCCGTCAGCTTCGACGCGCAGCCATTCGTGATCTTCAGTAAAACGCAACTCGCTCATGGGAAATCCTCGAAAAGCAGGGCGGTAGGCGTGGTCAGCCACGCACTTGTTGGATTTCCTGTAGCAAAAATGTGGCCAATAAAATAAAACGCTTATAAATCAATGGTTTGATAGATTATCGAAATGCTCGTGAAAACGAGGCCGGAATGAAATCGATACAGAAGGTCCACGGCCCAAATCGCCAGTCGTGGCAAACCCTTATAGATACAGATCGGTGTGGGTGTGTATTGATTCCATTACGATGTATTGAAATCAATACACACACGTCATCTAAGCCTAGCGGTCGGCACCTGGCTCAGGCTGGCGACGCTTGGCGCTGTTGCAGGCGCACCGTCAGCATCCCCGACAGCGAGATCAGCCAGAGCACCAGGAACACGCCCGCGATCGCCAGGTTGGACGCCAACGGCAGCGCACTGACGATGCCCGACGCCAGCGACCCGAACACCAGCATCAGGCAGCCTTGCAGGCTTGCCGCTACGCCTGCGCGGTCGGGGAACAGGGACATGGAGCGGGCCATGGCGTTGGAAAAGATAAAGCCCTGGCCGAACGCGACAAGCATGATGCCACCCAGGATGCTGACCAGGTTCAACCCGGCGGGCATGGCGGCGATGCTCAACACACCGAGCAGGAACAACAGCATGCCCGTCCACATCAATGTGGCCGCCTGGACCCTGCGGATCAACGCGCGATTGACCAGCGTCCCGACCAGATAGCAACTGCCCACCGCCAGTGCCGTGGTGCCGAAGTATTGTGCGTCATGGCCCAGCCGCTCCTGGACGATATGCGGGCCAATCACGTTCCACAGCAGAAACGCCGAGAAACTTGCCCCCAGTACGATGACCGAAGAGCGGAAGCGCCCGTCAGCCAGGATGCACCGGTAGCCCACCAACGTTTGCATGGCACTGCGGCGGGCAGTGGCGGGCAGCGATTCCTTGAGCCCAGCCAGGACGAACGCCATCACGATCACGGCGTAGACCGCATACAGGACGAAATTGTAGCGCCACCCCAGGTAGACCTCGATCATGCCGCCCACATAGGGTGCGATGACGGGCCCGAGGCCGAACGCCAGGCTCAGGTAGATGATCGCCACATAGAAGCGCGGGCCCTTGACGATATCGACCAACAAGGCACGGGCAACCACTTGGCAGGCACCGATTGCAAAACCTTGCAGTGCGCGGGCCACCAACAGCATTTCGATGGAGGTCGAGAAGGTGGCCAGCAGGCTACCGCTGAGGAACAGCGCCAGGCCCAGGATTACTGCCGGCCTGCGCCCGCGCGCATCGGTCATGATGCCGAAAAATAGCTGGCCGATGGCATAGAACAGCAAGGTGATGGTGATGGTGTTTTGCATGAGCGACGGGCTGGCGCCCAGCTCATGCCCGATTGACGGCATGCTCGGCGCATACAGGTCGATGGCGATCCCCCCGACGCTGTTGATCAGGGGCGCAAGGAACACGATGAAATTCTCGTAACGCTTGTTTGCGTTCATGGTTACCTCCAGTGCTCCGGGCACGGCCATGCCCGGAGCCAGATGTGGTCAGGCGGATGCCTGGCAGGTGAAATGCGGCTGGCTCAGCGCCAGGGCGGGGGCATTGCCCCAGGTACTCGGTGCAGACAGGCGCGAAGCCACCACCCGCGGTCCGTGTTCGTAGTAGTTGCCCCAGTTGACGCCAGGGTCCTTGAGCCTGCTGCGGTCGGCACCGCCCAGGTCCTCAAGGGTGTCTACCAGGGGGATCAGCAGCTGGCGCACCTGCTCGGTCGCGGTCAGCACCACCAAGCCGAAATTTCGCAGGGCCAGTGTCTTGATCACGTTGTTGAGCAAGTACTTCCCGGCCCCACTGCCGCTATGGAACGAGGCGAATGCGCCCACTTCGGCAATGCGTGCCCGATCGATGTGGTAGCGCTCATCCAGGCTTTGATCCAGGTAGTACTCGCTGAACAGCTTGCCGGAATCGCCGTAGCTGATCCCCGCACAGGCGTAACCTGGAGCCCCACCGTTGGCGCCGGTCAGGCAGACGAACAGATCAGGCTGTGGCTCTGGCGTCGCGCCATAGTGCTTGAGGTAGTGGGCACGTACCGCTTCCTGCAGGCATCGGTAGCCAGGTCGGCCTTTGTAGAAATTACGCACGATGTACATGGTGGCTTCCTCAGGCGTACATCTGGTCGATGAACCGCGCTTCGATCTCGGCCCTGCGTGGCCGCCCCGTGACGGTGTAGAACTGATCACGGAAGGTGGCGATGTCAGCGATGACGCGAATCTGCCTGACCCTGGCAAAGTCGGCGAGCCGGTGCTCCAGGCGCGCCATTTCCTGGCGGACCGAGTCAGCGCAGGCGCTGCTCAAGACGATGGCGCAAGGCTCGTCCTTGCCTTCGCCCATGACGATCATGTCGTCTACCAGGGCGCTCTCTTTGTAGACGTTCTCGACCCATTCAGGCGAAATGTTGCGTGCGGTAGACAGGATGATCACGTGCTTCTTGCGGCCGGTGATGTACAGATAACCGTCGCGAAATTCGGCGATATCGCCGGTATGCAGATACCCGTCGGACAGGTCGCAGGCAGTATCGTCGGCGTTGTAGTAACCGGCGCAGAGGGTCGGCGTGCGGACCAGCAATTCACCGTCGACCAGCTTGGGTTCGATGCCATCGAGCAGTGTGCCTGCCGAGCCGATACGCCGTTGCGCCGGTGAGTTGAGCGAAATGATCGAAGAGTTCTCGCTCAGGCCATAGGCTTCGAACACCTGCACGCCGTGCGCTTCCAAGGCTTGCAAAACCGTTACCGGAATCTTCGCGCCGCCGGTGATGATGTGCGGGCGTTGTGGCCCGAACAGTTCCTCGACCGAGCAGTGCTCGAGCAGCAGGTTGGCCTCTTCCAGCAGCTTGGGCGGCAGGTACAGGAAGTTCGGCTGGTTGGGGGCTATCAACTGCAGGTACTGCCGTGCGTTGCCGCTGGCTGCGCCGTATTCGGTCATGCCTTCGGGCATGAGGGTCAAGGTGCCGCCGGACAGAATCGGGATGAACACCCCCAGCACCTGCTCGATCAGCAAACTCATGGGGACGATCGAGAAGTAGTGCAGCGGCTGTTGTGGCAGGCGCTTCATCACGTTATCGACCAGCAACCCGACGGCCTCGTCGCGGATCATCACCCCTTTGGGTTTGGAGGTGGTGCCGGACGTGTGGATGATCGAAACAATGCCGTCCGGGATGAGCTCGTCCTCCTGGCGCCATTCATCACCAATGGTCTCGTGCATGAGTTGCGCGGGGATGAAGCACGCCTTGTCCGGCAAAATAGCGTGCAGGCGACCGGCGGTTTGCTCATCGCTGACGAACACTGCCGCTGCCTTGCCGAGCAGGCTGCCGATCTGGTCGTCGGAAAACTCGATGGGCACCGGTAGCAACACACCGCCCACTTTCTGGATCGCCAACAAGGTGTACACCCACTCGTAGCAAGAGCGCATGGCGATGCCAAACACTTTGCGTTCGCAGCGGCCAACCCGCCCCTCGAGGGCACTGGCCAGTCGCATCACGTCACGGCGCAATTCGTGCAAGGTGTAGGCGCGACCGTTCATTTCCTTGATCACTACGCGGTCGGGGGTGGCGGCCAGGTAGTTCTGCATTTTTTGGCTGATCATTGGCCGATACCTCCAAGGCGGTAGCTTTGCGCGCCGAATATGCGCCGTGAGGGGTCATCCAGGCGTCGGCGACCGTGCATCACCCGGGTGTTGTCGATCACCACCAGGTCGCCCTTCTGCCAGAAGTGGCTATAGGTATTGCGGGCGGTGACTTCTTTGATTTCGTCCCAGATATCCAGGGCGATATCTTCACCATCGGCCCACGTGATAAGCGGCGGTTCATAATTGACGCTGGGGCCGAGCATTGAATTGCAAAACGCTTTCTTGCCGCTGAAGCAACTGGTTTCAACCGCGGAGATAACCAGTTCGGACGCAATCAGGTTCTGATCGATGCGACGGTAAGTTTGGCCACTGACAAGTTGATTGACGTGGTGCAAATGCTCGTCGGTAATGTCATCGATGGGCAGTTGCAGTTCAATGCTCAGAAAACGTTTTACATTGTTCCAAGGGATGCGCCGGCTGTAACGAATCTCACGGTTCTCAAAACACTTTCGGGTTTTCGAAGACAAGTCGAACAGTACGCGTTGGCCATCGCACAAGGTCGTCTCAGAGCCCACGGCTGCTGGCTCCAGGCAGTAGAACCACTGCAGGTCGGGGTTGAATGGCAAGTTACCGTTCTCACGGTGCAGCCCCATTTCATTCACCCCGGCCTCGATTTCTGCCGTGTTGGACGTGGCGGCTTTGCGGGCCGGGTCGAATGTCACGCGGGCGGAATGCGCACTGACGAAGTCGTTGAAGTCCGGCAGCGTATCGGCAAAGTCGCGGTAGATAATTGCGCCACTGTGGGCGAGGTCTTCATACAGTGTTGCACTGTTGATTGAATCGCCTACCCGCAGGTCGCGGTCGACGGCATAGATACATTCAAAACCGTAGCACGGCGTCGGTTGTCGATAGAACGGAAACACCGTGGGTTGTACGTGCGCCAGCATGACTTATTCCTCCGTGAACTGTGGGTCAGGTAGAACACCGCTACCCGATGACCTCACAGTAAGTGAAAAGAACAAGCTGCTGGTTTTAAGAAATTTAAACGCGATGGGAAAATTTAATAAAGCCGGGTCATCGTTCCGTCAACAGCGTTTGCGCCACCGCTTCGACCAGTGCGCGCAGGCTGGAAATATCCTTGCTGTCGCTGCGGTCGCGCGACCAGATCATGTCGAGGGTGAAACTGGGGAACCCCAGTGGCGGTTTGCACACCTTAAGCCCAGGCGCGATGCGCAGGTGCGGCAACAGGCGTGCGGGCAGTGCCACCGTGGCGGGCACGGCGGCCACGATATTCACGCAGGCCTGATAGCCGTTGGCGCGCACCAGCACGTTGCGTGATCGGCCAACCTTGTCCAGCCAGCTGTCGACCATGTTCTTTTCCGATATCCACGGTGTGGGGAACACATGGGGCGACGCACAGAACTCGTCCAGGCTCATGGCCTCTTCACTGGCGAGCATGCCTTGGCTGGTTACGCACACGAAATCATCGCTGAGCACGGGTTGCCACTGCAGCTCGGGGTGCATCTGGTGGTAGCCCGGGCCAAAGCCGATGGCAATGTCGATGTCGCCTGAAATCAGCCGGTCCACCGGCAGGTCACGGCTCAAGCGTTCGAGGTGCAGCGAGGTATTGCCGTGGGTACGTGACAGTACCGCCAGCGCCTGCGGCAAGAAGGACAGTTCGAAATACTCGGGCGCGCAGATGCGCCAGATCTTGCGCTGTGCTTGTGGCGAGGCGCTGCTGTCGTCCTCGGCACAGCGGTTGACGGACTCGACCACCACGCGCAGGTACGGGGCAATCTTTTCCGCTTTGGTGGTGGGTTTCAGCACCCCTTGCGACGACGAGAACAAGGTGTCGTCGAAGCACCCGCGCAGGCGCTTCAGGCAATAACTGACGGTGGGCTGGCTGACATTCATCAATTCGGCAGTCCGCTTGGCGCTGCGCAGTTCGAGCAGGTTGATGAACACCACGATGTCCTGCAGATCCAATTGCTTCAGGTAATTGCTGTGAAGCATGAAAATTCCTCCTGAATTTTCCAGTTCATTGCCTGGGCGCACCCTCACCTGGCAGATGAGCGAGCATTTGCTTCAACAGCTGAGCGAAGTGTGCTCGCTGCTCGGCGCTCAGGGGGGCCAGTACCAGCTCCTGGATCTCAGTATGGGTAAGGACGGCCTTATCAATCAATGCCTTGCCCTGTGCTGTGAGGGCCACCTGGGAGCTGCGCTTGTCATGATTGTCGGCAATGCGCTCGACCATGCCGGCGCTTTCCAGTCTCGCCAAGCGGTTGGTCATCGCGCCGGACGTTATCAGCAACGAGCGATACAGCTCGGTGGGCGTCAGGCGGTAGGGCGCCCCCGCACGGCGCAAGGTTGCCAGGACGTCGAATTCGCCCTCCTTGAAACCATACTGCGCCAGGGCTTCTGCACGCATGCGCTCAAGGTGCTTGCTGATACGCGCCATTCGGCCAAAGATTTCCATGGAGGAAACATCCACGGAAGGCATCGCCTGCGCCCACTGCGCGACGACGAAATCGACATGATCGTTCATTGCTGCACTCATCGTTCAACCTGGAAATGTGTAACCAGCGCATCTTCTGAACCCCCGCACCTTTTAACAATCTTAACGTTAAGCTATCTTGGCGCGGTGAAGCTCAAGGATCAGGAGGCAGCATGGCTTTTTTCATACATGGACAGCATCGTCACTATTATCATGACACCGGCTCCGGTAGCCCTGTACTCCTGCTGCACGGGTTGGGCAACAGCGGCAGGGCGTGGATGCCGCAGCTCAGCGCGCTGCTTGGCCTCGGGCACCGTGTCATCGTACCCGACCTGCTAGGGCACGGTGCATCCAGTGATGCACCCGAAGGCATCACCGCGCACGCCCAAGCCTTGGAGATGCTGGCGCTGCTGGACCACCTTGGGCTCGACAGCATCCAGCTGATCGGCTTGTCCCTGGGGGGCATGGTGGCCCTTGAGATGGCCTGCCATGCACCGCACGCCGTAGAGAAACTGATCGTTGCCGGCACCTTCGCCAGCATGAGCACGGCGCATCGCCGAGGGCTGCTCAGCGAGTGGGCGGCCGCCTTGGGCAAGCAGGATGGTTGCCTCAAGCGCTTCAAATCGAGCTGGCCTGCATTGGTGGGTGCGGACTTCGCCGCCTCGCCCGATGGTCAGCGGCTTTACCAGGCGTGGCACGCCCAGGCGGCGCAGCTGCGGGCGCACAACCAGGTCCGCTGGTGCGAGGGCATGAAGCAGTACGACCTGACTGGCGATTTGCAACGCATTCAGGCTGCCACACTGGTGCTTGCCGCAGAATTTGACCCGATCAGCCCCAGCGCCGAGGCCGAAACCATCTGCAGCAACATCGGTCACGCTCGCCTGGCCACCCTCGCTGGCGAGGGGCACGTATTCAACGTACCGCTGGCACAGGCATTCAACCAGGTAACCGGTGCGTTTCTGCAGGAGCCCCTCCATCATGTCTGATACCCCCAACAAAGCCTGTGTCGGGTTGCTGGCGATACTGATCGGCTTGAACCTGCGCCCGGTCATGGCTGCCATCGGCCCGTTGCTGCAATTGCTGCAGCACGACCTGGGGCTGAGCAATACCCAAGCCGGCCTGCTGACAACCTTGCCGGTGATGATGATGGGCGTGTTCGCGTTGTCCGGCCCCTGGCTGCTGCGTCTGGTCGGCGAGACCACGGGCGTGGCGACAGGCATCGTGCTGATTGCGCTGAGCTGCGCTGCACGCGCCTACGTCAGCACTGCCGAAGCGCTCATCGCCACGGCGGCACTGGGCGGTATCGGCATTGCGATCATTCAGGCGCTGATGCCAGCGTTCCTCAAAGGCAGCCATCCGCAAAGTGCCGGCATGCTGATGGGGTTGTTCACCACCGGCATCATGGCGGGCGCCGCGTTGGCCGCCGCCACGGCAGCACCCGGCGCGAGCCTGTTCGGCTGGCAACTGTCGTTGGGCTACGCTGCCGTCCCGGCATTGGTCGCCCTGATCGTCTGGCTGTTGCTAGCGCGTGGTACGCCTGGCGGACAGGTGGCGGCCACATTGCCCTACCGCAGCGCGCGGGCCTGGCTGCTGTTGCTGTTCTTCGGCATTGGCACTGGTGCCTACACCTTGGTGCTGGCCTGGTTGCCGCCGTTCTACATCGAGTTGGGGTGGACAGCGGCCCAGGCGGGTTACCTGCTGGGGGCACTGACCGTCACCGAAGTGCTCGCCGGGTTGCTCGTGTCATCCTTGATCCAGCGCTTTCCTGACCGCAGGCACCCCTTGGTGTTGGTCATTTTGTTGTTGATAGCAGGGTTGGCGTGCCTGATGGTCGCGCCGGTAGCGTTGGCGGCCGTGGCGACGGTATGCCTGGGCCTGGGCATTGGGGCGCTTTTCCCTCTCTCGTTGATCGTTGCCATGGACCACGCGGATTCACCGTCCAAGGCCGGCGCGCTGTTGGCGTTCGTGCAAGGTGGTGGGTACCTGATTGCCGCCAGCATGCCACTGCTCGCCGGTATCGTGCGTGACCAGCTCAGCTCATTGCACTGGGCTTGGGCGGTGATGATGATTGGTGCCTTCGTGCTGTTGGGGTTGAGCACCCTGTTGCGTCCGGTCAATAACCTTCGGGCTGTTCAACAGGCCTCATGACTTTCCGGGTATACCGTACTTGCGCAGCCGCTGCGCAATGGCGGTATGCGAGGTCTGCAGCCTGCCGGCCAATTGCCGTGTTGAGGGGTAACTTGCATATAAGCGCTGCAAGAGTTCTCGCTCGAAGTCGCCCACAGCTTGCTCCAGGCTCGCCACTTCGCCGTCCTGGCCGCGGGCCACCGAAGTGCCGGCGATGTCCAGGTCGCCAATGTCCACCAGGTTGCCTTCGCAGATGGCCGCAGCGCGGAAAATCACGTTCTGCAACTGCCGCACGTTGCCTGGCCATGGGTTGGCAAGCAGCGCCGAGTGGGTAGCTGGCGTAAGCCGGCAGGGTGGGCGCTGGATCTGCGTGCAGGCCTGCTGCATGAAGAAGTGCGCCAGCATCAGGATGTCCTGGCCACGGTCGCGCAGCGGTGGCACCTGCAGGTTGAGCACGTTGAGGCGGTAGAACAGGTCTTCACGGAAGGTGCCTTCGGCCACCATGCGCTCCAGGTCGCGGTGGGTGGCGCTGATGATGCGTACATCCACCTTCACCTCACGGTCGCCACCCACGCGACGGAAGCTGCCGTCGCTGAGAAAACGCAGCAGCTTGGCCTGCAGGTAGGGCGACATTTCGCCGATCTCGTCGAGAAACACCGTGCCTTGGTTGGCCAGTTCCATCAGCCCCGGTTTGCCACCGCGTTGCGCACCGGTAAAGGCGCCTGGGGCATAGCCGAACAGCTCGCTCTCGGCCAGGCTCTCGGGCAGCGCGGCGCAGTTCAGGGCAAGAAACGGCGCGGCATGGCGGCTGCTGATGGCATGGCAGGCGCGGGCCACGAGCTCTTTGCCAGTGCCGGTCTCGCCATGTACCAGCAAGGGTGCGTCGAGGGCCGCCACGCGCAGGGCACGGGCTTTGAGGGTACGGATGGCCGGTGACTCACCGAGCAAGGCATCGAAGCCTTCGGCGTGGTCATGGTGCAAGGCCGACAGGCGCTCGCCCATGCGCGTCGGCGGGTACAGGGTCAGCAGGCCGCCGGCGTTGGTGATGGGGGTGGCGTCGAGCAGCAGGCTCTGGCCATTGAGCTGCATCTCGCGCATTGGCAGGTGGAAGTTGTTGTCTTGCAGGGCCTGAAGCAGGCCGTTGTCGCCGAACAGTTCACCCACCGAGCGCCCGGCCGACTCGCGCCCGCCCAGGGCAATCAACGCCGGGTTGGCCAGCAGCACCAGGCCTGCGCTGTCCACCGCCAGCACCGGGTCGCTCATGGCCGCGAGCAGGGCGTCGAGCTGCAGGTGGCGGCGTTGGCCCGGGAGGATGTCGACCACATCCACCGACTGCACGCCCTGCACTTCGAACAAGGCGTCGTGCAACTCTTCGAGCACGGCGGGGCTGAGGGTCGGGGCGTCGATGTAGACGTTCGGCGGGACCATCTCCACGGCGTCCAGGTTGAGGTTGCGGGCACCGAGCAGGGCGAGGACTTCCTGGGTGATGCCGACGCGGTCGATGAAGCTGACGTGGATGCGCATGGGGGAGGCGGATGGTCATGGCCGGGGAGGCCAGTAGTATGCCTTGGGAGCAGTGTTAAACCCAATCGCCGGCAAGCCGGCTCCCACAAGTACCCCGCTGGACCCAAGATAGTGGAGTACCTGTGGGAGCCGGCTTGCCGGCGATTGGGTCACTCCAGATGTTCAGGCTTGATCGCGTCGCCCGATTTCACGTCCAGCTTTTCGCGAATGTCCGCGAACATGTAGTCGTAGAGTTTGTGCGGTGAGCTCAGGTTCTCGAACTTCTTCGGCGGGGCCAGGTAAGACTGAGCCTTGCGGGTCAACAGCATGAGGAAGCTGGGCAACACTTGGTCCTTGGCGAGGAAGAACTTTTCTTCCACCGGCTTGCCTTCGATGCTGCCATGCATGTGAAACTGAATGCCTCTGCCTTCCTTGGGGTCCGTCGCGGCCTCGTATTCGATGTTCAGGTCATAGCTGTGGTCATTGGTGTTCAGCGCGCTGCGCTCGATGTGTACATGACCAGGGTGGTACTGGGCCATGGCAAGCTCCTTTGGAAGGTCGAAAATGGCGGGCGCTAGGCGCCCACCCACTGCATTCAACGGTAGCTGATCCCAGGCTTGGCTGTGGAAACCCGGGTGCCGGCGGTGCCTTTGACGATGTCTTCGATGTTCTCCAGCGAGCTGATCACCGCCACTTTGCCGGTGTTGCGGGCAAAGTCACTGGCCGCCTGCACCTTCGGCCCCATGGAGCCAGCGGCGAAGCCCAGGCGTTCGAGTTCGTCGGGGTGGGCCTGGGCAATGGCTTTTTGCGTAGGCTTGCCCCAGTCAATGTAGGCCGCATCGACGTCGGTGGCGATTATCAGAAGGTCGGCTTCCAATTGCTCGGCCAGCAGTGCGGAGCACAGGTCCTTGTCGATGACCGCTTCGATACCTTTGAGCTTGCGGTTTTCGTCGTACATGGTGGGGATGCCACCGCCACCGGCGCAGATCACGATGCTGCTTTTTTCCAGCAGCCACTTGATCGGGCGGATCTCGAAGATGCGCTTGGGTTTGGGGCTGGCCACCACACGGCGGTACTTGTCGCCGTCGGCCTTGACCACCCAGCCTTTTTCCTTGGCCAGGCGCTCGGCTTCTTCCTTGCTGTAGACCGGGCCGATGAATTTGGTCGGGTCTTTGAAGGCCGGGTCGTTGGCGTCCACTTCGACTTGGGTGAGCAGGGTGGCGAACGGCACTTCGAACTCCAGCAGGTTGCCCAGCTCTTGTTCGATCATGTAGCCGATCATGCCTTCGGTTTCGGCACCGAGCACGTCCAGCGGATAGGCTTCGTCCGGCTTGTAGGACAGCGCCTGCAGCGACAGCAAGCCCACCTGTGGGCCGTTGCCGTGGGCGATGACCAGTTCGTTGCCGGGGTGAATCTTGGCGATCTGCTCGGTGGCGGTGCGGATATTGGCGCGCTGGTTGTCAGCGGTCATGGGCTCGCCGCGACGCAGCAGGGCGTTGCCGCCCAATGCAACAACGATACGCATGGGGAATGTCCTTTATCGGAAATGTTGACGGTCGACGCCGATCCTGTGGGAGCGGGCTTGCCCGCGAAGGCGTCAGCTCAGGCAACGCGTTGTTGCGGCTGGCCTATTCGCGGGCAAGCCCGCTCCCACAGAGATCAGGTGTGGCTTTTAAAGGTCAGCCAGGGTCGACACCAGGATCGCCTTGATGGTGTGCATGCGGTTTTCCGCCTGCTCGAAGGCGATGCAGGCCGGCGACTCGAACACGTCATCGGTCACTTCGATACCGTTGGCCAGGTCTGGGTACTGTTCGGCGATCTGCTTGCCCACCTTGGTGTCCGAGTTGTGGAAGGCCGGCAGGCAGTGCATGAACTTGGTCCGTGGGTTGCCGGTGGCCTTCATCAGCTCGGCATTCACCTGGTAAGGCTTGAGCTGCTTGATGCGCTCGCCCCAGGCTTCGATCGGCTCGCCCATCGATACCCAGACGTCGGTGTGCACGAAGTCCACGCCCTTGACCGCCGCTTTCGGGTCTTCGGTGAGGGTGATGCGTGCGCCGCTTTCTTCCGCGTATTTCTTGCAGCGTTCGACCAGGTCGTCGTGTGGCCACAGCGCCTTGGGCGCGGCGATGCGTACGTCCATGCCGAGCTTGGCGCCGATCAGCAGCAGCGAGTTGCCCATGTTGTTGCGGGCATCGCCTAGGTAGGCGTAGCTGATGTCGTGCAGCGGCTTGTCGCTGTGCTCACGCATGGTCAGCACGTCGGCGATCATTTGGGTGGGGTGGTATTCATCGGTGAGGCCGTTGAACACGGGCACGCCTGCGAACTTGGCCAGCTCCTCGACGATCTCTTGCTTGAAGCCGCGGTACTCGATGGCATCGTACATGCGCCCGAGCACGCGGGCGGTGTCCTTCATGCTTTCTTTGTGGCCGATTTGCGAGGAGTTGGGGTCGATGTAGGTGACGTTGGCGCCCTGGTCATAGGCGGCGACTTCGAAGGCGCAGCGGGTGCGGGTCGAGGTCTTCTCGAAGATCAGGGCGATGTTGTTGCCCTTCAGGTGCTGCTGCTCGGTACCGGTGTATTTGGCGCGCTTGAGGTCGCGGGACAGGTCCAGCAGGTAGCGCAGCTCGCGCGTGGTGTGATGTTCGAGGCTGAGCAGGTTGCGGTTGTGAATATTGAACGCCATGACAGTTTCTCCTTGAGTTTGGCAAACATCCCGGCCGCCGCTTTGTGGGCGCGGCCGGGCGTATGGTCGTTAGTAGTCGATTGGGTCGCGCACGATTGGGCAGGTCATGCAGTGGCCGCCGCCACGGCCCCGGCCCAGTTCGCCGGCGCTGATGGTGATGACCTCGATACCGGCCTTGCGCAGCAGGGTGTTGGTGTAGGTGTTGCGGTCGTAGCCGATGACCACGCCCGGCTCGATGGCCACCACGTTGTTGCCGTCATCCCACTGTTCGCGCTCGGCGGCAAAGCTGTTGCCGCCGGTTTCGACCACGCGCAGCTTGTCTTTCTTACCCAGCAATTGCTCGGATACCACCTCGAGGAACGAGGCATCCTGCGGCGCGATGTTCATGCCATAGGGCTTGCTGGAGTCTGGGGTGATGATGAAGGGTTTGATTTCCTTCACCACCTCGGGGAATACCGTTACCAGGTCGCGGTCGCAGAAGCTGAACACGGTGTCCAGGTGCATCGCTGCGCGGGACTTGGGCAGGCCAGCGACGATGACTTTTTCGGCAGCGCCTTTCTCGAACAGATTCTGAGCCAGTTGGCCGATGGCATGGCGCGAGGTGCGCTCACCCATGCCGATCAGCACGATACCCTTGCCGACTGGCATCACGTCGCCGCCCTCGAGGGTGGCATTGCCGTGATCCTTGTCCGGGTCGCCATACCAGACCTGGAAGTCGGCACCGGTGAACTCCTTGTGGAACTTGTAAATGGCGGTGGTCAGCAGCGTTTCCTGGCGCCGCGCAGGCCAGTACATCGGGTTGAGCGTTACACCACCGTAGATCCAGCAGGTGGTGTCACGGGTGAATTGGGTGTTGGGCAGCGGCGGCAGAATGAAGCTGGAGTGACCCAGGTACTTGTTGTACATCTTGATCACTTCGGCGCCTTCGCTTACTGGAAGGTCCTGGCCGGCCACGCCGCCAATCAGGAACTCCGCCAGATGGCGTGGTTCCAGCCCTTCGAGCCAGCTACGCACCTCGTTGGTCAGGCCGACACCCACGGTGTCGGAGGTAATCTTGCGGTCCAGGATCCACTTGAGGGCTTCCGGTTGCTGCACGATGTCGGTCAGCAGGTTGTGCATTTCCAGCACATCGACGCCGCGCTCGCGCATCTTGGTGACGAAGTCGAAATGGTCGCGCTTGGCCTGGTCGACCCAGATCACATCGTCGAACAGCAGTTCATCGCAGTTGGTCGGGGTCAGGCGCTTGTGGGCCAGCCCAGGGGAGCAGACCATCACTTTGTGCAGTTTGCCGGCTTCGGAGTGGACACCGTACTTCTGTTTTTCAGCGGACATTGTTCATTCCTCCATGTGTGCGAAGACGTGGGTCAAAGGGTCAGGAAGCCGTCGTACAGGCCATAGGCAGCCACCAGGGCGCCGACGACCACGGCCGCGAAGATCAGTTTTTCCACGTTGGTAAAGATGGGTTGGCCAACCTCGCGCTTGGCCTTGGCGAACAGGATGGCCCCAGGGGCGTACAGCAGGGCCGAGAGCAGCAGGTACTTCACGCCGCCGGCGTACAGCAGCCAGATGGCGTACAGCAAGGCGACGGCGCCGATGAACAGGTCCTTCTTGCGTTCGGCCAGGGCTTGCTCGTAGGTTTCGCTGCGCAGTGCCAGCAGGAAGGCATACGCCGCCGACCACAGGTAAGGCACCAGGATCATCGAGGTGGCGAGGTAGATCAGCGACAGGTAGGTACTGCTGGAGAACAGCGTGATGACCAGGAAGATCTGCACCATGGCGTTGGTCAGCCACAGGGCGTTGGCCGGCACCTGGTTGGCGTTTTCGCGGCGCAGGAACTCCGGCATGGTGTGGTCTTTGGCGGCCGCGAACATGATCTCGGCGCACAGCAGCACCCACGACAGCAGTGCCCCCAGCAGCGAGATGATCAGGCCGACGCTGATCAGCACCGCCCCCCAATGGCCGACCACATGTTCAAGCACGGCGGCCATCGATGGGTTCTGCAGCTTGGCCAGTTCCGGTTGAGTCATGATGCCCAGCGAAAGTACGTTGACCAGCACCAAGAACAACAGCACGGTGACAAAGCCGATGACGGTGGCCTTGCCCACGTCACTGCGTTTTTCCGCCCGTGACGAGAAGATGCTCGCGCCCTCGATGCCGATGAACACCCAGACGGTGACCAGCATCATGTTGCGCACCTGGTTCATCACGCTGCCCAGCTCTGGTGTGCCCAGGCCCCAGATATCGGCGGTGAACACATCCAGTTTGAAGGCGAACAGGCAGATGAGGGCGAACAGCACCAGCGGCACGATCTTGGCGACCGTGGTGACCAGGTTGATGAACGCCGCTTCCTTGATCCCGCGCAGCACCAGGAAGTGCACGGCCCACAGCAGGATCGAGGCGCCAATGATCGCGGCGGGGGTATTGCCCTCACCGAAGATCGGGAAGAAGTAACCGAGGGTGCTGAACAGCAGCACGAAGTAACCGACGTTGCCGAGCCAGGCGCTTATCCAGTAACCCCAGGCCGACGAGAAGCCCATGTAGTCACCGAAACCGGCTTTGGCGTAGGCGTACACACCGCCGTCCAGGTCAGGTTTACGGTTGGCCAGGGTCTGGAACACGAACGCCAGGGTCAGCATGCCGACCGCGGTGATGGCCCAGCCGATCAGCACTGCACCAACCCCCGCGCTGGCCGCCATGTTTTGCGGCAATGAGAAGATCCCGCCGCCAATCATTGAGCCCACTACCAGTGCAACTAACGCACCGAGTTTTAGTTTTCCGGATGAATCAGACATTTAACAACTCCTGCCAGGAGAAAGTTGACGACAGAGTAAATCCGACGCCTGCACCATGGGCTGACTTGGGTCAGTTCACGG
The DNA here is from genome assembly GCF_014269095.1 of Pseudomonas sp. SWRI50. Classification (NCBI taxonomy): domain Bacteria; kingdom Pseudomonadati; phylum Pseudomonadota; class Gammaproteobacteria; order Pseudomonadales; family Pseudomonadaceae; genus Pseudomonas; species Pseudomonas sp. SWRI50. Next base: position 173,850 of record NZ_JABWRW010000001.1, read on the forward strand.
GCACGTAAAGTAGGAAAAATCCTTCACGTGGCTCCTGGAGAGTGCCGACAGCTTTGCTGCAGGCCTTGCACGCTGGCACCTCCATGTCCTTCTAGAGCAAACGCTCTGTTCGGCCTGCGATGCTTGAAGCTAGCTGTTTTTGAGGCTTTCGCAAATTTTTCACAAGAATTTCGAGTGTTAACAGTTTCTTCCCTAGTTGCTGGGCAGCTGCTAGTTTTTACTGAGGCATCGCATAGACAAAGCAGTTATGACTGCTATAGCTTTTATGGCCTTATTCAATATAAATCATGCCTTTTATATGGCCGCCACGGCTGTTTCAAACGCATGACAGCGGGTGAAAAAAGGGAGGCACATGAGCGAACCGGGACAGAAGCTGCGCTTGGGCGCGTTGATCGCACTGGTGGTTGGCTCGATGATCGGCGGCGGGATCTTCTCGCTGCCACAGAACATGGCGGCGCGTGCCGATGTGGGGGCGGTGCTGATCGGTTGGGCCATCACCGCGGTTGGCATGCTGGCCCTGGCGTTCGTGTTCCAGACGCTGGCCAACCGCAAGCCCGAACTGGACTCGGGTGTGTATGCCTACGCCAAGGCCGGCTTTGGCGACTACATGGGCTTTTCGTCGGCCTGGGGTTACTGGATCAGTGCTTGGCTCGGCAACGTCGGCTATTTCGTGCTGCTGTTCAGTACGCTGGGGTTTTATTTTCCGGTGTTTGGCGAGGGCAACACGCCCATCGCCATCGGCTGCGCTTCGCTGCTGCTGTGGGCGGTGCACTTTCTGGTGTTGCGCGGGATCAAGGAGGCGGCGTTCATCAACCAGGTGACCACCGTGGCCAAGGTGGTGCCGTTGCTGATCTTCATCGTCATCGCGGCCTTCGCATTCCGGGCCGATATCTTTACCCGTGATATCTGGGGCTTGAGCAACCCGCAGTTCGGCAATGTGCTGGACCAGGTGCGCAACATGATGCTGGTGACCGTGTTCGTGTTCATCGGTATCGAAGGCGCCAGTGTGTATTCCGGGCGTGCGCAGCGCCGCTCGGATGTGGGCAAGGCCACGGTGATCGGTTTTCTGGGGGTGCTGGCGCTGTTGGTGCTGGTCAACGTGCTGTCGCTGGGCGTGATGACCCAACCAGAGCTGGCGGGTTTGCAGAACCCGTCGTTGGCCTCGGTGCTGGAGCACATCGTCGGCCCGTGGGGTGCGTTGCTGATCAGTATCGGCTTGGCCATTTCGCTGCTCGGCGCACTGCTTTCCTGGGCGTTGCTGTGTGCGGAGATCCTGTTTGCCACCGCGCGTGACAAGACCATGCCGCGCTTTCTGGCCAAGGAAAACGCCAACCATGTACCGGCCAACGCCCTGTGGCTGACCAACTGCATGATCCAGGGGTTTCTACTGATTACGCTGTTTTCGGCTGGGACCTACACCAGCCTGATCTACCTGGCGTCGTCGATGATCCTGGTGCCTTACCTGTGGTCAGCGGCGTATGCGGTGTTGTTGGCGGTACGTGCAGACACCTACGCCGGGCAAGCGGCGTTGCGGCGCAAAGACCTGCTGGTGGCGTTGGTTGCTCTGCTGTATGCGGTGTGGCTGCTGTATGCCGGTGGGCTCAAGTACCTGCTGCTGTCGGCACTGTTGTATGCCCCTGGGGTGATTCTGTTCGCCAGGGCCAAGCACGAGCAGGGGCAGACCCTGTTCACGACGTGGGAGAAGCTCATTTTTGCCGCGGTGCTGGCGGGCGCTGCGCTGGCGGCGTATGCCCTGTATTCAGGGTTGCTGAGCTTGTGAGCCGGCTGGGCAGGCCTGTTCTGGGCGTGACCAGATCCACAGGTTGCCCAGGGTCATGCCGCCAATCGCCAGAAACACGGGCCAGTGATGGTCGAGGAAGGTCAGCATCAGCCCCGCGCACAGCAGCATGCAGAGGGTTGCACTGACCTTGGCCCGACGCTGAATCACCTTGCCATTGCGCCAGTTGAACAGAATCGGCCCGAACAACCGGTGGTTCTCCAGCCAGGCAGAAAGACGCGGTGAACTGCGGGTGGCGGCCCAGGCGGCCAGCAAGATGAACTCAGTGGTCGGCAGGCCAGGAATGACGATCGCGACCAGGCCTATCCCCAAACTGACGTAAGCCAGGATTCCATACAGCAGGCGGGCGATTTTCGAGCGGGCAGGTTGGGTCATGGTCTCACTGCAAAAAACGGTTCGGCCACCGGTGGGGTGGCCGGGCATAGCGTGTCAGACCAACGCGGCATCCGCGGCATAGGCGTGTTTGAGCAGCTCGGTGAAGCGCTCGAAGGCTGCGACTGCGCCGCGTTCGGCGGCGGCCTCTTCGTCGGCCGACAGCGCCAGGCCATCGAGGATACGGGTGAACTGTTTCCAGCCTTCGGCACGGCCGCCGGCCGGTTCGCCCAGGTGGCGAGCGCCAAAGCTGTCGGACAGCTCCAGGGCCACGGCCCGCTTGATCAGAAACGCAGCGCCCAGTTTGGAGCCTTCGGAGACGAAGATCCAGCCCATGGCTTCGCCCAGGCTCGGATTTTGTACCGCGCCGGGCACTGGGCCAGGCACTTCGGTGTCGAGGTCGGCGAGGTCCAGGCGAGCCTGCTCGGCGCGGCAGCGCTCGGCCAGATCGGGGACGATGGCGATCAGTTGCGGGTCGGTGTACAAGGCCTTGAGTTCGGACTGGAACAGGTACTGGGCGACCACGAAGCGGGCGAAGCTTTCACGGCTGTCGAAGGGCGCGTGGGACTTGACCAGGGCATCCAGCTCGGCGTGCGGGGCGTGGGTGATCTGGTTGAGGCGCTGGGAGCGCAGGGCTGGGCGTTCGGTCATGGGGCAGTCCTTGGAAAAAGGGGGCGTCTAGAGACAAGACGAAACAGCGGGGGCGGGACAGTAAAAAAACTGGGGTTTTCTGGTGTGGGCCTTGAGTGGTGTAGCGCCTGGGACATCGAGCGCCGCGCGGGCGGCGCTCGGTCTCATAGGCGCTATAGCACCCAAGGCCTACCTCAGATATCCCACACCACATTGATTCCAAAGTTACGCCCCGGCATGGTCAGGCGGTCCATGTTGGCCGGTTGGGTCACAGCCGCTTCACCCTGGCCGTCGTAGCTGCGCACCGAATCCCACTGCCAGTACTTCTTGTCGGCAAGGTTGTACAGGCCGGCGTTGATGGTGACGTCGTCGGTCACCTTGTAGAAGCCGGTCAGGTCCAGCACACCATAGCCCGGGGTGCGGAACTTGCTGCTCGAACCGTCGGGCGCGTAGAAGTGGGTGTCGTCCACGCGGGTCTTGCGCTTGACCAGCGTCCAGCTCAACAGGCCGCCGTAGTTCTGCTGTTCGTAACCCAGGCCGAACACGCCCTTGAGCGGGTTGACGGTGTTCAATGGCTGGCCGGTGTCATCGTTGCGGCCGTAGGTGTAGGCAATCGAGCCCTGGGTGTACAGGCCTTGCGGCGCACCGAAGTGATCCAGGTTCAGGCGGCCCTTGACCTCGGCGCCCTTGATGGTGGCGTGCTTGATGTTGTTGGCCTGGAAGGTTTGCTCCAGGTTGGCGCTTTGCACGGCGTCTTCGTCGATGAAGTCGCGGTACTTGTTGTAGTACACCGCCACATCGAAGTTACCGGCATCGAAGTTGCCGCGCAGGCCGGTTTCGTAGCTTTTGCTCTTCTCAGGCTCAAGCCCCGGGTTGCCCTCTACGCGGTAGCCTTGTTCTAGGTTCTGGAAGCGGCCGTACATGGACTTGGCGGTCGGGGTGCGGAAGCCTTCGGCGTACTGGCCGTACCAGGTGTAGTTATCGTTGAAGGCGTAGGTCAGGCCGAATTTGGGCGAGACGCGGTGCCACTTCTTGTCCGAGTCGTCCTGGGAGGTAGGCGCCGTGCCGGTAGACTCCAGGCCACGCAGGAAGGCGTCGGTGAACGTGGGCTCCATGTGCGTGTAGTCGTAGCGGGCGCCGGGCAGGAAGGTCCAGTTGTTCCAGCGGATTTCGTCCTGGACGAACAGGCTGTAGGTGTTCACGGTCGGGTCCGGGAAGTCGCTGACCAGGGCCTGGCCGTCTGCCGGGCGGTCTGCACCGGCGGCGCTGCAACCCGAGCCAACCGCCAGGCAGGTGCCCGTGCCACTGCGCGATCCGGTGACCTTCTCGTGCTTGAGGGTGGTGCCATAGGTCAGCAAATGGTCGGTAGCACCGATGCTGAAGGCCTTGTCCAGCTGGGCATCGAACACCCACTGGCGGTCTTTGTAGGTGGTGTCCCGGGTTCGCAGAACCTGACGGCCAGGTGGTGCGTAGACTTCCTCGGTGTGCTGGTCGGTCTTGGCGATCTGGTAGTTCAGGCTCCACTTCATGTGGTCGGCTACCAGCGAGTCCAGGCCAAATTCATGATTGATGCCGAAGCGCTCGCGAGTGATGGTGTCGTTACCACTGCGTGCCTTGTAGTAACCCATGCCGCCGAAACCTGGAATGAACGGCCCACCCACCGCACTGAGAATATTCTGGTCGCGGTCATCCTTGTAACGCTCGTAGGTGAACCCCAGGCGTGCGTCGTCGGCGTAGTTCCAGCCCAGTTTGGCCAGCACGTTGGTGGTGCGCGCGTCCTGCGGGTTGGCTTCGGTGCGGGCCAGGCCGTCACCGCTGTGGCCACCGTACGATTCGGTCTCGTGGCCGTTGCGCTGGCTCAGGTGCAGCAAGCCATCGACGTCGCCCTGGCGGCCGGCAACGGTGGCGGAGGTCAGCCAGCTTTCGTCGGCCGAGCTGTAACCGGTCTTCAAGCGGGCGCCGACGTCCTTGCCGGGTTTGATGATGTCGTCTGGGTCGAGGGTGAAGTAGCTCACCGCACCGCCGATGGCGTTGCTGCCGTACAGCACCGACGCCGGGCCGCGCAGGATCTCCACGCGCTTGACGATTTCGGGGTCGACATAGTTGCGCTGGGTCTGGGCGTAAGGGCCGTAGAAGAAGCTGTCGGGGATCGACACGCCGTCGACCTGGGTGAGGATCCGCTCACCGTCGATGCCGCGGATGTTGTAACCGTTCAGGCCGCTGCGTTGGCCGGTACCCGCCACCGAAACCCCCGGCTCGTAACGCACCAGGTCCTGAATGTTGTTGACGTTTTGCCGGTCCAATTGCTCGCGGGTCTGCACGCTGACGGTGCTCGGCACCTGGCTGACGTCCTGGGCGCTGCGCGTGGCGCTGACAGTCACCTGCTGCAGGGCGATGACATTGCCCGTGGTCTGGCGTTCGAGCACCACATTGCCGTTACTGATCTTGCGATAGCCTAGGCCCGTGCCCTTGAGCAGGCGCTTGAGCGCAGCTTCTGGTGGCAGCGCGCCTTGCACCCCTGGCGAGGCCACGTTATCGGCCAACTCGGCACTGAAACCGACTTGCCAGCCGGTCACCTGGCTGAAGGCATTGATGGCCGAGACCAGCGGCTGCTGGCCGATGCTGAAGCGATAGTCGCCCATGCGCGGGCTGCTGGCCTGGGCAGGTTCGGCGGCCAGGGCTGGCAGGCTGCAGGCGCCGCAGGCGAGCAGGGCCAGGCTCAGCAGGGACAATTGCCCTGTACGGCGGGAAAGTGTGGACGGGCGAGTTGGACCTGTGGACATCGAAAGCGCTCCCAGACGCGCGAACTGTTATAGGTGATGACCGTTCTTGTTTTCAAACAAGAATCAGTTGCATTGGCTATAACGAGACGGGCGGGGCAGCGCGATCGCGTAAAAATAATTTATCGCACAGGCAAGGGATGCAGCGGTCACTCAGTTGAGGATGACCACCGCGGGGTATTCATGCAGCCGGGCAGAGGTGATGTGGGCTAAGGCACGCAGGGTTTCCAACGGTTGGTCGAGGCGATAGTTGCCGGTCACCGCAACGTCTTCGAGGCCGGCGTTACGGTTGATGATCCAGCCGGGGTAGTAGCGCCTGACCTCGGCCAGCACCTGGCTCAACGGGCAGTTCTCGAATACCAGGCGGCCATCGACCCAGGCCAGGTCCTTTTGCATGTCTGCGCGCTGTCGCTGGCCAAAGCCCTGAGGGCCGACGCTGATGCTGTCGCCGGCACTGAGGCGGATGCGCTGGTCACTTGAGGCCTGCAGGTCAACGTCACCGCGCTGTACCCGCACCTGGGCTTCGCCGTCCAGGTAACGCACGGCAAAGTCGGTATCACGCACCTGGGCGCGCAAAGGGCCGGCCTGGACTTCGAGCGGCACTTGCCCGCCCTCAGGGACCTGGAAGTAGGCCTCGCCCTGGAGCAGACGGGCCACCTGACGCCCTTCGCGCAGGTCGCTGGCAAACGCCGAATTGGTGTTGAGCAGCACTTTTGCGCCGTCGTCCAGCTGCAGGCGCTGGCGCTCACCGACGACGGTCAGGTGGTCGGCCTGCAGGCGCATGGGCAGGTTGCCGAGGGTGAACAGGCCGACCAGTAGCACCGCAGCGGTGGCCAAGGGCTTCCAGTGGCTGCGCAGGCGCCCGCGCAACGACCGACGCTGGCCCTGATGCAGTTGCACGGCAGCCTGGTGCAGCGGCATGCCATTCCACAGCGCTTCTGCTTCAACGTAGGCTTCGGCGTTTTCCGGTGCGGCGCTGAGCCAGGCTTCGAAGGCCTGGGTGTCCTGTGCATCGGCGCATTGCAGGCGTACCAGCCAGTCCAGCGCCTCGTCCCTGGCACGGGCACGGGCATTGAGCCCGGCGGGTGTCGGGCGAGGGGCGGGGTGGTCGGTCACGGTGAATCCTTGAAAGGGTTATTCACGAATGATCAAGGCTAAGGCGGGGTGTGGCAAGCGCTTTGCGTTGCCTGGCGGGCCGGTGGTCGTTTCACTTGAGGCGGTCGGCGACGCCCATGCAGATCGCCATGATCAGTTTCAGTTCCTTCTGAACCGTGCTGGCCGAGACGTTCAATTGCTCGGCGATTTCCAGGTAGGTGGCGCCATGCAGGCGGCTGAGGATAAAGATGCGCTGCTGGCGCTCGCTGAGTTGGTTGAGGCTGACGCTGAGGTGCTCGAGCAACTGCTCGGCGTGGGCGGCGTCTTCGCTGCTGCTGGCAGGGGCGGCAATGCTGTGCAGCACCTCGTCGGGCACGTCATCGACCAACATGCGTGCTTGCACCCGGCGTGCGCGCAGGTGGTCGAGGGCCAGGTTGCGCGCAGTCTGGAACACGAAGGGTTCGATATGCTCGATGGGCCGCTCACTCAAGGCACGGGACACCCGCAGATAGGTTTCCTGCAGCAGGTCCTCGGCCGTGCTGGGGTTGCCCACCATGCGTTGCAGGGTGCGCAGCAGGGTCAGGCGTTGGACGAGGAAGACGGAGTTGAACCGGGACTGACTCACGGGGGGGACCTGGCCGACGAAAGGTTAATGATAATGCTTATCATCTGTACCAAAGGTCAAGTCTGGAAGTGTTTAGAAATGGTAAAGATTGTGATTAACCCAACCTAGCGCCTCCCGCTGTAGGAGCAGCCTTGTGCTGCGAAGAGGCCGGTAGACGCCCCGAAAATGCTGGGCTGTACCGGCCTCTTCGCAGCACAAGGCTGCTCCTGCAGGAAAACGTATGCCGCTGGCTTACTGGGCGCTGCACAACGCCAGGCAGTTATCCAGCATCCGGTTAGAGAACCCCCATTCATTGTCATACCAGGCCAGCACCTTGAGCATCCGCCCATTGGCCCGGGTATGGTTGGCATCGAAGATCGACGATAACGGGTTGTGGTTGAAATCGCAGGAAACCAAAGGCAGCGCGTTGTAGCCCAATACTCTGGAATGTCGGCTGGCCTCCAGGAACAGTTGGTTGACTTCGTCGGCGCTGGCTTCGCGCTTGAGGTTGACGGTGAGGTCCACCAGCGACACGTTGATCACCGGTACTCGTACCGCCATGCCGGTCAGCTTGCCGGCCAGCTCCGGCAGCACCAGGCCTACGGCTTCGGCGGCGCCGGTCTTGCTGGGGATCATCGACTGGGTGGCCGAGCGCGCCCGGTAGGGGTCGCTGTGGTAGACGTCGGTCAGTACCTGGTCGTTGGTGTAGGCATGGATGGTGGTCATCAGGCCCTGCTCGATGCCGAACTCGCGGTGCAGCACCTGGGCGATGGGCGCCAGGCAGTTGGTGGTGCAGGAGGCATTGGAAATGATCTGGTGCGAAGCGCGCAGCACGTCGTGGTTGACCCCGTACACCACGGTGGCATCGGCGCCCTTGGCTGGCGCCGAGACGATCACCTTGCCAGCCCCGGCGGCGAGGTGCGCGGCGGCCTTGGCGCGTTCGGTAAACAGCCCGGTGCATTCGAACACCACGTCGATCGCTTCGGCCTTCCAGGGCAGTTCGGCCGGGTTGCGGATGGCACTGACTGCGATGCGGTCACCATTGACCGTCAGGCTTTCATGATCGGCTTCGACGCTGGCGTCGAAGGTGCCGTGCACGCTGTCGTACTTGAGCAGATGGGCGTTCATGGCGCTGTCGCCCAGGTCGTTGATGGCGACGACCTGCAGGTCCTGGCGGTAGCCTTGGGTATACAGTGCGCGGAGGACATTACGCCCAATGCGGCCGAATCCATTGATGGCGATGCGAAGGGTCATGGCATTACCTCTGGCGGTTCGAGTGAGGCCTGTGGCACAAAGGGGCTTCACTGAAACGGTTTTGTTGTTGGAATTACAAGATTATTCACTATCAGATAGAAAACAAGCCTTTTTAGTGGCAGTATTTTGTTTAAACATACAACGAGTGGTCGGGCAGGCCACCCCAGCGAGACCTCCAGGCCCTTTCCTAGAGCCTAGGTCGCAATCGTTTGGAGGGGAAATGCCCGGTAAGCCGCCCCTACAGTTAGCCTGGAGTCCAGTACATGCACCCGCGCATCCTTGAGGTCACCCAACGGCTGGTCGAACGCAGCCGTGCCACCCGTGAACGCTACCTGCAGCTGATTCGCGGCGCGGCCAGTGACGGACCCATGCGTGCCAGCTTGCAGTGCGCCAACTTCGCCCACGGCGTCGCCGGTTGTGGCGCGCAGGACAAGCAGAGCCTGCGCCTGATGAACGCGGCCAACGTCGCCATCGTCTCCGCCTACAACGACATGCTCTCGGCGCACCAGCCGTACCAGCACTTCCCCGAACAGATCAAACAAGCCCTGCGCGACGTCGGCTCGGTTGGCCAGTTCGCCGGCGGAGTGCCGGCCATGTGCGATGGCGTGACCCAGGGCGAGCCGGGCATGGAGCTGGCCATCGCCAGCCGTGAAGTGATCGCCATGTCCACCGCTGTTGCCCTGTCGCACAACATGTTCGACGCCGCGCTGATGCTCGGCATCTGCGACAAGATCGTCCCCGGCCTGATGATGGGTGCGCTGCGCTTTGGGCACTTGCCGACCATTTTCGTGCCAGGTGGCCCGATGCTGTCGGGCATCTCCAACAAGCAGAAGGCCGACGTGCGCCAGCGCTACGCCGAAGGCAAGGCCAGCCGCGAAGAACTGCTGGAATCGGAGATGAACTCCTACCACAGCCCAGGCACCTGCACCTTCTACGGCACCGCCAACACCAACCAGCTGGTGATGGAAGTGATGGGGCTGCACCTGCCGGGCGCCTCGTTCGTCAACCCTTACACGCCATTGCGTGACGCGCTCACCGCCGAGGCGGCGCAGCAGGTCACGCGTATGACCAAGGCCAGTGGCAGCTTCATGCCGCTGGGCGAGATCGTCGACGAGAAGGCACTGGTCAACTCGATCGTTGCCTTGCACGCCACCGGCGGCTCCACCAACCACACCTTGCACATGCCGGCGATCGCCCAGGCGGCAGGCATCCAGTTGACCTGGCAAGACATGGCCGACCTGTCCGAAGTGGTGCCGACGCTGTCTCACGTCTACCCCAACGGCAAGGCCGACATCAACCACTTCCAGGCCGCCGGCGGTATGGCTTTCCTGATTCGCGAGCTGCTCGATGCCGGCTTGCTGCACGAAGACGTCAACACCGTGGCAGGCCATGGCTTGCGCCGTTATACCCAAGAGCCGTTCCTCGACAACGGCAAGCTGGTCTGGCGCGAAGGGCCGACGCAGAGCTTGGACGAAAGCATTCTGCGCCCAGCGGCGCGGCCGTTCTCGGCCGAAGGCGGCCTGCGGGTGATGGAAGGCAACCTGGGGCGTGGTGTGATGAAAGTCTCCGCCGTTGCCCCCGAACACCAGGTGGTGGAGGCCCCGGCGCGGATCTTCCACGACCAGCAGTCGCTGGCCGATGCCTTCAAGGCTGGTGAGCTGGAGCGCGACTTCGTCGCCGTGGTGCGCTTCCAGGGGCCGCGTTGCAACGGCATGCCCGAGCTGCACAAGCTGACGCCGTTCCTGGGTGTGCTGCAGGACCGCGGCTACAAAGTGGCGCTGGTGACCGACGGGCGCATGTCGGGCGCGTCGGGCAAGATCCCGGCCGCCATCCACGTGTGCCCCGAAGCCTACGATGGCGGCCCGCTGGCGCGCGTGCGCGAGGGTGATATCGTGCGGGTCGATGGCGTTGCCGGCACGCTGCAGGTGAAGGTATCGGCCGAAGAACTGGCCAGCCGTGACCTGCCACCCGCCCCCCAAGGCAATGACCTGGGTTGCGGGCGCGAGCTGTTCGGCTTCATGCGCATGGCGTTCAGCCCGGCCGAACAGGGCGCCAGCGCCTTTACCTCGGCTTTGGAGAACCTCAAATGAAGGACTTGCTGGTTGGCGACATCGGTGGCACCAATGCCCGTTTTGCGTTGTGGCGTGACAACCAGCTGTACCAGGTGAAGGTATTCGCGACCGCGGACTACACAAGCCCTGAGCAGGCCATCGAGGCCTACCTGAAGGATCAGGGCATTGCCCGGGGTGGCCTGTCGGCGGTGTGCCTGGCGGTGGCCGGGCCGGTCGATGGCGATGAGTTTCGCTTCACCAACAACCATTGGCGCCTGAGCCGCCGGGCGTTCTGCAACACGCTGCAGGTCGAGCGGCTGATGCTGATCAACGACTTCTCGGCCATGGCGCTGGGCATGACCCGCCTGCAAGCGGGCGAGTTTCACGAGGTGTGCCCTGGCCATGCCGACCCGCTGCGGCCTGCGCTGGTAATCGGGCCTGGTACCGGGCTGGGTGTCGGCAGCCTGCTGCGCCTTGGCGAGCAGCACTGGCAGGCGCTACCCGGTGAAGGTGGGCATGTCGACCTGCCGGTGGGCAATGCCCGTGAGGCCGCGATCCACCAACAGATTCACAGCCAGATTGGCCATGTCAGTGCTGAGACCGTGCTCAGTGGCGCAGGCCTGGTGCGCTTGTATCAAGCCCTGTGCGCGCTGGATGGCGACACACCGCGCCACAAGACCCCGGCGCAGATTACCGATGCCGCCCTGGGCGGTGAGCCGCGGGCGTTGGCGGTGGTCGAGCAGTTCTGCCGCTTTCTGGGCCGCGTGGCGGGTAACAATGTGCTGACCTTGGGCGCGCGCGGTGGGGTTTATATTGTCGGGGGGGTGATCCCTCGGTTTGCCGAGCTGTTCCTGCGCAGTGGGTTTGCCAGGAGCTTTGCCGACAAGGGCTGCATGAGTGGGTATTTTGCCGGGGTGCCGGTGTGGTTGGTGACGGCGGAGTTTTCGGGGCTGCTGGGGGCCGGGGTGGCGTTGCAGCAGGCGCTGGATCACTGATGGGGCCGCTTTGCGGCCCTTCGCAGCACAAGGCTGCTCCTACAGGATGGCGCTGGATCACTGATGGCGTGGTTCCTGTAGGAGCAGCCTTGTGCTGCGAAGGGCTGCAAAGCAGCCCCAATAGCAATACCCGACAGCAGGCAAAAAGACCTGCATACAACAAGAGGACGGACCATCTTGAGCACTGCCGGAAAATCGATCCTGATGGTCGACGACGACCAGGAAATCCGCGAACTGCTGCAAACCTACCTGAGCCGTTCCGGCTTCCAGGTACACGCCGAGGCCGACGGGCGGGGCTTTCGTCAGGCCCTGGAAAACACGCCCTGCGACCTGGTCATTCTCGATGTGATGCTGCCCGATGAAGATGGCTTCAGCCTGTGCCGCTGGGTGCGTCAACACCCGCGTCAAGCGCGGGTGCCGATCATCATGCTCACCGCCAGCTCTGACGAAGCCGACCGGGTCATCGGCCTGGAGCTGGGCGCCGACGACTACCTCGGCAAACCGTTCAGCCCGCGTGAACTGCAGGCGCGGATCAAGGCCTTGCTGCGCCGTGCCGAGTTCGGCCAGGCGGCGCCGAGCAGTGCCGTGCTGGCCTTTGATGACTGGCGCCTGGACACGGTCAGCCACCGCCTGTTTCACCGCGATGGCGAAGAGGTGATCTTGTCGGGTGCCGATTTCGCCCTGCTGAAACTGTTTCTCGATCACCCCCAGCAAATCCTCGACCGCGACACCATCGGCAATGCCACCCGGGGGCGTGAACCGATGCCGCTGGACCGTATCGTCGACATGGCGGTCAGCCGCCTGCGCCAGCGTCTGCGCGACACCGAAAAACCACCACGGCTGATCCGCACCGTGCGTGGCAGTGGCTACCTGCTGGCTGCCCATGTCTGCTGCGCTTCCTGAGCGGCGCTGGCGCCTGCTGCCTCGCTCGCTGCTCGGGCGCATGCTGCTGCTGACCTTGCTGGTGGTGCTGCTGGCCCAAGGCTTGTCCAGTGTCATCTGGGTCGCTCAACTGCGTGCCAGCCAGCTGCAAGGCCTGCGCGCCAGTGCCAGCAGCCTGGCCCATTCGATGAGTGCCAGCGTCAGCTACTTCCGGTCGCTGCCCGTGGCCTACCGGCCGATGGTGCTCGACCAGCTGCGCAGCATGGGTGGCACGCGCTTTTTCGTGTCGCTCAACGACAAGCCGCTGGACATGCCGGTGCTGCCCGTCACCCCACGCAAGCAGGCGGTGATCGAGGTGTTCCAGCAGGTGCTGCACGAACGCTTGGGGCCGCAGATGGAAGTCAGCGTGGCGTTCGTCGCCCCCGATGACCTGCGCATTTTCAACAGTGGCCTGAAACTCGATGAACTGCCACGTTCCTGGGCGCATTATTCGCTGACCCTAGAGCCGCTCAACCCACCCGTACTGGTGACACAGATCCGCCTGGGCGAGGGTGAGTGGCTGTACATCGCCTCGCTGCTGCCCGAGCCCTACACCGGCCTTGAGGCCGAGCGCCTGCCCCGCCAGCAGATCGGTTTCATTGTGCTCACCACCGCCTTGCTGTTGCTGTTCATCGGCCTGTTGGTGCACTGGCAAAGCTGGCCACTCAAGCGCCTGGCGCGCGCTGCGCGGGAGTTGTCGCTGGGCGCCGATGTGGCCCCCGTGGCCGAAGGCGGGGGCAGTGAGGTGGTTGAAGTCGGCCGGGCCTTCAACAGCATGCGCGAGCGGATCAGCCGCTACCTGACCGAACGCAGCCAGCTGTTCAGCGCTATTTCCCATGACCTGCGTACGCCCATCACGCGCTTGCGCCTGCGCGTCGAACTGCTGGAAGACGAGCGCCTGCAGGCCAAGTTCAGCCAAGACCTGGATGAGCTGGAGCTGTTGGTCAAAGGCGCGTTGCAGTGTGTGAAAGACACCGATATCCACGAGAACATCGAGCCGGTCGACCTTAACCAGGTGCTGGACATCCTGGCCGAGCCTTACCTTGGCGATGGCCGCATCACGGTGGAGGGCCAAGCGCTGGCGCCCTACCCGGGCAAGCCGCTGGCGTTGCGCCGCTGCATCGGCAACCTGATCGACAACGCCATCAAGTACGGCGAGCGCGCGCGGCTGCGGGTTATCGACAGCGCCGAGGGCTTTGTCCTGCAGGTCGATGACCACGGGCCGGGGGTGCCGCAGCAGCAGATGGAGCAGGTGTTCGAGCCGCACTTCAGGCTGGCCGGGCAGCAGCAGGGGTACGGGTTGGGCTTAGGGATTGCGCGCAACATAGCCCATAGCCATGGCGGTGAAGTGAGCTTGCTCAACCTGCGCGAGGGTGGTTTGCGGGTCACGTTGTATCTGCCGCGAGGGCTGGAGTGAGCGTGTGTGCGGGTATCCCCGCGAATGTCACCAAACGATGACATTCGCGCATCGCTTCGTTACCTGGCGCGTCGGCTACGCCGCTTAGACTGCATGCAACGCAAGCGACCGACTTGCACGGCATAACAACAAGAAAGGTGCTTCGATGAATTCCACGCTCCGTCTCGCTGCCGCGATTTCCCTCGCTTCTCTGTTCCCGCTCAGCGCCCTCGCTGCCGATGCCAAAGGCAATGTCGAGGTCGTGCACTGGTGGACCTCCGGTGGTGAAAAGGCCGCTGTCGATGTGCTCAAGGCGCAAGTCGAGAAAGATGGTTTTACCTGGAAGGACGGTGCAGTTGCCGGCGGTGGCGGTGCCACGGCCATGACCGTGCTGAAAAGCCGCGCGGTGGCCGGCAACCCGCCAGGTGTCGCGCAGATCAAAGGCCCCGATATCCAGGATTGGGCCGCGACCGGCTTGCTCGACAGCGCCGTGCTGAAGGACGTGGCGAAGGACGAAAAATGGGACAGCCTGCTCGACCAGAAAGTCGCTAACGTCGTCAAGTACGACGGTGACTACGTCGCGGTGCCGGTCAACATCCACCGCACCAACTGGCTGTGGATCAACCCCGAGGTCTTCAAAAAAGCCGGCATCGAAAAAGCGCCCGCGACCCTCGACGAATTCTACACCGCCGCCGACAAGCTCAAGGCGGCCGGCTTCATCCCGCTCGCCCACGGTGGCCAGCCGTGGCAGGACAGCACTGTCTTCGAAAGCGTGGCGCTCTCGGTGATGGGCGTGGAAGGCTACAAGAAGGCCATGGTCGACTTGGACAGCGCCACACTGACCGGCCCGGACATGATCAAGGCGTTGACCGAGCTGAAGAAGATCGCCACCTACATGGACCCTGACGGCAAAGGCCAGGACTGGAACCTAGAGGCGAACAAGGTCATCAACGGCAAGGCCGGCATGCAGATCATGGGTGACTGGGCCAAGAGCGAGTGGACCTTGGCCAACAAGGTCGCGGGCAAAGACTACCAGTGCGTGCCGTTCCCCGGCACGAGCAATGGCTTCCTGTACAACATCGACTCGCTGGTGGTGTTCAAGCAGAAGGACCCCGGCACGGCGGCCGGCCAGCAGGACATCGCCAGGAAGGTGCTGGGTACGGACTTCCAGAAGGTGTTCAGCACCAACAAAGGCTCGATCCCGGTGCGTAACGACATGCTCGCCGACATGGGCGCGTACGGCTTCGACGCCTGCGCCCAGACCTCGGCCAAGGACTTCCTGGCTGACGCCAAGACCGGCGGCCTGCAGCCGAGCATGGCGCACAACATGGCCACCACGCTGGCCGTGCAGGGCGCCTTCTTCGATGTGGTGACCAACTACATCAACGACCCCAAGGCCGATCCGGCCGACGCGGCGAAGAAGCTGGCAGCGGCGATCAAGGCCGCCCAATAGCCAATTCCAAATCAGGCGCATTGCTCTTGTAGGAGCGGCCTTGCGTCGCGAAGGGCTGCGTAGCAGCCCCAGGCCCTCAAGAAAAAGACAACCCGACAGAGCGTGCAGGCTACCCGTGGGGCTGCTGCGCAGCCCTTTCGCGACGCAAGGCCGCTCCTACACAAGTGAGCAACGCCTTTAAGGTGATCTATGACCACAACCACCGCCCAATTGCGGGCCTCACCCCTGGACGCTCTCCAGCGCTGGCTACCCAAACTGGTACTGGCACCGAGCATGTTCATCGTCCTGGTCGGCTTCTACGGCTACATCCTGTGGACCTTCGTGCTGTCGTTCACCACCTCGACGTTCTTGCCCACCTACAAGTGGGCGGGTTTGGCGCAGTACGCGCGGCTGTTCGACAACGACCGCTGGTGGGTGGCGAGCAAGAACCTGCTGCTGTTCGGCGGCCTGTTCATCGCCATCAGCCTGGCCATCGGCGTGTTGCTGGCGGTGCTGCTGGACCAGCGCATTCGCCGCGAAGGCTTCATCCGCACTATTTACCTGTACCCCATGGCCCTGTCGATGATCGTCACCGGCACTGCCTGGAAGTGGCTGCTCAACCCCGGCATGGGCCTGGACAAACTGCTGCGCGATTGGGGCTGGGAAGGTTTTCGCCTGGACTGGCTGATCGACCCTGACCGGGTGGTGTACTGCCTGGTGATCGCCGCGGTATGGCAGGCCTCGGGCTTCATCATGGCGATGTTCCTGGCGGGCCTGCGTGGCGTCGATCAGTCGATCATCCGCGCCGCCCAGATGGACGGCGCCAGCCTGCCGCGCATCTACTGGACCGTGGTGCTGCCAAGCCTGCGCCCGGTGTTTTTCAGTGCGCTGATGATCCTCTCGCACATCGCCATCAAGAGCTTCGACCTGGTCGCGGCAATGACCGCCGGTGGCCCGGGGTACTCCTCTGACCTGCCAGCGATGTTCATGTATTCGTTCACCTTCAGCCGCGGCCAGATGGGCATGGGCTCGGCCAGTGCCATCCTCATGCTCGGGGCGATCCTGGCGATCCTCGTGCCTTACCTGTACTCGGAGCTGCGGAGCAAACGCCATGCATAGCCCTGCCGACAAACCGGCGCTGAGCCTCGGCCGCCTGGCCATCCACGCGGTACTGCTGCTTGCGGTGGTGCTTTACCTGGTACCGCTGGTGGTGATGCTGCTGACCAGCTTCAAAACCCCGGAAGACATCAGCACCGGCAACCTGCTGAGCTGGCCGACGGTGGTCAGCGGCATTGGCTGGGTCAAGGCCTGGGGTACCGTCAGTGGTTACTTCTGGAACTCGATCTTGATCACCGTACCGGCGGTGCTGATCTCCACGGCCATTGGCGCGCTGAATGGCTATGTGTTGTCGATGTGGCGCTTCCGCGGTTCGCAGCTGTTCTTCGGTTTGCTGTTGTTCGGCTGCTTCCTGCCGTTCCAGACCGTGCTGCTGCCAGCCTCGTTCACCCTCGGCAAGCTCGGCCTGGCCAGCACCACCGGTGGCCTGGTGCTGGTGCACGTGGTCTACGGCCTGGCCTTCACCACGCTGTTCTTTCGCAACTTCTACGTGAGCATCCCCGAGGCGCTGGTCAAGGCCGCGCGCCTGGACGGTGCCGGGTTTTTCACCATTTTCCGCCGCATCATCCTGCCGATGTCGACACCGATCATCATGGTCTGCCTGATCTGGCAGTTCACCCAGATCTGGAACGACTTCCTGTTCGGCGTGGTGTTCTCCAGCGGCGACTCGCAACCGATCACCGTGGCCCTCAACAACCTGGTCAACACCAGCACCGGGGCCAAGGAATACAACGTCGACATGGCGGCGGCGATGATCGCCGGCCTGCCAACCCTGCTGGTCTATGTGGTGGCAGGCAAGTATTTCGTCCGCGGCCTCACGGCCGGCGCCGTCAAGGGGTAAGTCATGGCAACGCTTGAACTTCGCAATGTGAACAAGACCTACGGCAGCGGCCTGCCGGACACCCTCAAGGACATCCAGCTGTCGATCAAGGACGGCGAGTTCCTGATCTTGGTCGGCCCTTCGGGCTGTGGCAAGTCGACCTTGATGAACTGCATCGCCGGCCTCGAGCACATCAGCGGCGGCGCGATCCTGATCGATGACCAGGACGTCAGCGGCATGAGCCCCAAGGACCGGGACATCGCCATGGTGTTCCAGTCCTACGCGCTGTACCCGACCATGAGCGTGCGCGAGAACATCGAGTTTGGCCTGAAGATTCGCAAGATGCCTCAGGCCGCCATCGACGAAGAGGTGGCGCGGGTCGCCAAGCTGCTGCAGATCGAGCACCTGCTGGCGCGCAAGCCGGCGCAGTTGTCCGGTGGCCAGCAGCAGCGTGTGGCCATGGGCCGGGCGCTGGCGCGGCGGCCGAAGATCTACCTGTTTGACGAACCGCTTTCCAACCTCGACGCCAAGCTGCGGGTCGAGATGCGCACCGAAATGAAACTGATGCACCAGCGCCTGAAGACCACCACGGTGTATGTCACCCACGACCAGATCGAAGCCATGACCCTGGGCGACAAAGTGGCGGTAATGAAGGACGGCATCATCCAGCAGTTCGGCACCCCGCAGCAGATCTACAACGACCCGGCCAACCAGTTCGTCGCCAGCTTCATCGGCTCGCCGCCGATGAACTTCATCCCAGCTCGCCTGGCCCGGCAAGAGGGGCGCCTGCTGGCGCTGCTCGACAGCGGCCAAGCGCGCTGCGAGCTGCCCTTGGGCCTGGCCAGTGATGAATTGGACGGGCGCGAGATCATCCTCGGCATCCGCCCCGAGCAGATCGCCCTTGGCACGGGGGAGGGCAACGGCCTGCCCGGCATTCGCGCCGACGTGCAGGTGACCGAGCCCACCGGGCCTGACCTGCTGGTGTTCGTCACCCTCAACCAGACCAAGGTCTGCTGCCGCCTGGCCCCGGATGTGGCGTGCCGGGTTGGCGATAGCCT
Source organism: Pseudomonas sp. SWRI50 (assembly GCF_014269095.1). Taxonomy (NCBI): domain Bacteria; kingdom Pseudomonadati; phylum Pseudomonadota; class Gammaproteobacteria; order Pseudomonadales; family Pseudomonadaceae; genus Pseudomonas; species Pseudomonas sp. SWRI50. Next base: position 192,172 of record NZ_JABWRW010000001.1, read on the forward strand.
CAACCTGCAATTCGACCCGGCGCGGGTGCTGCTGTTCGACGCCGCCAGCGGTGAGCGCCTGGACGTGAGCACCGCCAACGCTTCAGTGAAGGACAACGTGACTCACTTCAAGAGCCGTTGAATCGTCTACACCATCAATAAGAAAAAAGAGGACGCAAAGGGATGGAACAGCGCAATCGCATCAAGACCTTGGGCTCATTGGCCTTGCTTGCCGTGGTGGGCAGCAGTGGGGCGCAGGCCGCCGAGGCTTTCTCCAGCGAGTCAAAATGGATGACCGGCGACTGGGGCGGCACCCGCACCGAGCTGCTGGAAAAAGGCTACGACTTCACCCTCGACTACGTCGGCGAAGTGGCCGGTAACCTCAACGGCGGCTACAACGACGACAAGACGGCGCGCTACAGCGACCAGTTTGCCCTTGGCGCGCACTTGGACTTGCAGAAGATCCTGGGTTGGCACGATGCCGAATTCAAATTAGCGATCACCGAGCGCAGCGGCCGCAACCTGTCCAACGACCGCATCAGCGACCCGCGTGCCGGGCAATTCAGCTCGGTGCAGGAAGTGTGGGGGCGCGGCCAGACCTGGCGGCTGACGCAGATGTGGGTCAAGCAGAAGTACTTCGACGGGGCGCTAGACGTCAAGTTCGGCCGCTTCGGCGAAGGCGAGGACTTCAACAGCTTCCCCTGCGACTTCCAGAACCTGGCGTTCTGCGGCTCGCAGGTAGGTAACTGGGTGGGTGGCATCTGGTACAACTGGCCGGTCAGCCAGTGGGCGCTGCGGGTCAAGTACAACATCACGCCGGAATTCTTCGTCCAGGTCGGCGCCTTCGAGCAAAACCCCTCGAACCTTGAAACCGGTAACGGCTTCAAACTCAGCGGCAGCGGCACCAAGGGTGCGATCCTGCCGGTGGAGGCGGTGTGGTCGCCCAAGGTCAATGGCCTGCCGGGTGAATACCGCCTGGGTTACTACTACAGCACGGCCAAGGCCGACGACGTGTACGACGACGTCAATGGCAACCCGCAGGCCCTGACGGGCGCGGCTTTCAAGTCGCATTCGAGCAAGCACGGTTGGTGGGTGGTGGCGCAGCAGCAGGTCACGGCCCACGGCGGTGACGTCAACCGTGGCCTCAGCCTGTTCGCCAACTTTACCGTGCACGACAAGGCCACCAACGTGGTCGACAACTACCAGCAGGTCGGCCTGGTGTACAAGGGCGCCTTCGATGCTCGGCCCAAGGATGACATCGGCTTTGGCGTCGCGCGGATCCACGTCAACGACGACGTGAAGAAGCGCGCCGAGCTGCTCAATGGCCAGAGCGGCATCAACGACTACGACAACCCAGGCTTCGTGCCGCTGCAGCGCACCGAGTACAACGCCGAGCTCTATTACGGCTTCCACGTCACCAACTGGCTGACGGTGCGCCCGAACCTTCAGTACATCAAGAGCCCCGGTGGTGTGGATGAGGTGGATAACGCGCTGGTCGCGGGCTTGAAGATTCAGTCGTCATTCTGAGGGCATTTGTTGTAAATTTACGCCAATCCATTTTCGGCTCCCGGCATCCACTGGCTTGCAGTGGTTGTCGGGGATAGGCCGAGACAGCGCTATCTCAAACAACAAGAGCTCTGAACCATGCCCGAACATCCGCTACATCGCTTCTTTTCCTCGCAACGGCCCCGGCCGACGTTCGAGTGGGAGCGTTACCAGCAGCGCGATGTGCTGATCATCGACCACCCCCGTTGCCAGGCGGTATTCAGCCGGCAGGGTGCGCAGTTGCTGCACTTTCAACCGGCCGGCGAACGGCCTTGGCTGTGGTGCGCCGAACAGTGGCCGCAAGTGGGGGCCATTCGTGGCGGTGTGCCGGTGTGTTGGCCCTGGTATGGCCGCCACCCCAGCGAAGACTTGTGGCCGGCCCATGGCTGGGCGCGCCTGCTCGACTGGAAGCTGGTGGACAGCCGCGAGGATGAAGAGGGTGTGACGCTGAAGTGGCGGTTGGACCTGTGCGACTGGCAAGTCGACCTGCATGCGCGGCTGGGCAGCCGTATGGAGCTGAGCCTGAGCACCGAGCACCAGGACAGCGAACCCTGCCAGCTGAGCCATGCGCTGCTGGCGTACTGGCGTATCAGTGACGTGTCCGAGATAGCGCTGTCTGGGCTTGAGGATATCGAAGGTTACGACCGCCTGAACCGCCAGGCCTGCCGCGAAGATGGCGCGCTGAAGCTCAAGGGCGGCTGCCAGAAAGTGTACCCGGGCACCCCGCGGGTGCAGCTACAGGACCCGGCCTGGCAGCGGGAGCTGTGCATCGATACCGGTGACAGCGACGATACCGTGGTCTGGCACCCGGGCAATCGCCCGCTGATGGGCGTGAGCGGTCGCGAGTGCCTGGGCTTTGTTTGTGTCGAAGCCGCCAGTGGCAGTGGCGAGGGCCTCAGCCTGGCCCCGGGGCAGCGTGCCCACTTGCGTTTGCAGGCGCACCGGCTCAGTTGAGCTCGTCGTCCTCGATCGGGTAGCGGCTGGCGTTGAGGCTTTCCTTGATCTTGCGCAGGTGCGGCTGGAAGTCCACGCCGCGGCGCAGGGTCATGCCGGTGGCCAGCACGTCGAGCACGGTCAGCTGGATGATCCGCGAGGTCATCGGCATGTAGATGTCGGTGTCTTCTGGCAACGGAATGTGCAGGCTCAGGCTGCAGGCCTGGGCCAGCGGCGAGCCGGCAGCGGTCAGGCCAAGTACCGAGGCGCCGTTTTCGCGGGCCACGCGTGCCACCTCGACCAGCTCACGGGTACGGCCGGTGTAGGAGATGATCACGAACAGGTCGCCGGTGTGGGCCACCGAGGCCAGCATGCGTTGCATCAGCACGTCGGCGTGGGCCGACACCGCCAGGTTGAAGCGGAAGAACTTGTGCTGGGCGTCCAGCGCCACGGGGGCCGAGGCACCCAGGCCGAAGAAGTGGATCTGCCGGGCCTGGATCATCATGTCCACGGCGCGGCTGACCTGCTGCGGGTCGAGTTGCTGGCAGGCACTGTCGAGCGAGGCGATGGCGCTGCCGAAAATCTTCTGGGTGTAGGCGGCAGGGTCATCGTCGGCCTCGACCGCGCGGCTGACATAGGCAGCGCCACTGGCCAGGCTCTGCGCCAGTTGCAGCTTGAGCTCGGGGTAGCCGCTGACGCCGAACGAACGGCAGAAGCGGTTGACGGTCGGTTCGCTGACCTTGGCCGCCTGGGCCAGCGCAGCAATGCTGAACCGGGTGGCTTGTTGTGGGTTGAGCAGGATGACTTCGGCGACTTTGCGTTCGGCCTTGTTCAGCTCGTCGAGGCGTCCCTGGATCTGTTCCAGGAGGTTTCGCACGCGGTCCATGGGTGTGTCCTTGGGTCGGGAAGACAGCCGGCTGACGGAGCAGCAGGCCTTTTGCACGGTCGTCTATCGTACTGTCGGTGCGTGTGGCGCACCACTTGTCTGTAATACTCGTCGGTAATGTTGTTAGTTTTACTACATTACCCCTTGAAAACCGTATGTGAAAGCGGTATTCCTAGACCAACTTTAGGAAAGAACCAACATCATGGCTGCGATCAGTGTCGAACCTTGCACCTTTGCCCTGTTTGGCGCCCTGGGCGACCTGGCATTGCGCAAGCTGTTTCCTGCGCTTTACCAGCTCGACCGCGCCGACCTGCTGCACCCGGACACGCGTCTGTTGGCGCTGGCCCGCGAGAGCGGCAGTGCGCAGGACCACCTGAGCACCATCGAAGCGCATTTGCGCCGGCATGTCCCCGACGCGGACCTTGAGCCCGCGACACTGGGCCGCTTCCTCGGCCGGCTGAGCTACCAGCACCTGGATTTTCTCCAGCCCGAGGGCTACCAGGCGCTGGCTGAGCAGTCGCCGGGCGAGCTGCCCTTGATTGCCTATTTCGCCACGGCGGCGGCCGTTTATGGTGCCATCTGCGAGAACCTCGACAGAGCTGGCCTGGCCTCCCGTACCCGGGTGGTGCTGGAAAAACCGATCGGCCACGACCTGGAGTCGTCGCGCCGGGTCAACGATGCCGTGGCACGGTTCTTCCCCGAGAACCGGGTGTACCGCATCGACCACTACCTGGGCAAGGAGACGGTGCAGAACCTGATCGCGCTGCGCTTTGCCAACAGCCTGTTCGAAACCCAGTGGAACCAGAATTCGATCTCGCATGTGGAGATCACCGTGGCCGAAAAGGTCGGCATCGAAGGCCGCTGGGGCTATTTCGACAAGGCCGGCCAGCTGCGTGACATGATCCAGAACCACCTGCTGCAGCTGTTGTGCCTGATCGCCATGGACCCGCCCAGCGAACTCTCGGCAGACAGCATTCGCGACGAGAAGGTCAAGGTGCTCAAGGCCCTGGCACCGATCACCGGCGAAGGGCTGAGCACCCGTGTGGTGCGTGGCCAGTACATTGCCGGTTACAGCGACGGCAAACCGGTGCCCGGTTATCTGGAAGAAGACAACGCCAACGCGCAGAGCGACACCGAGACGTTCGTTGCCCTGCGCGCCGATATCCGCAACTGGCGCTGGTCGGGCGTGCCGTTCTACCTGCGCACCGGCAAGCGCATGCCGCAGAAGCTGTCGCAGATCGTCATCCACTTCAAGGAAACACCGCACTACATCTTCGCCCCGGAACAACGTTTGCAGGTGGGTAACAAGCTGATCATCCGTCTGCAACCGGACGAAGGTATTTCTTTAAGGGTGATGACCAAGGAGCAAGGCCTGGACAAGGGCATGCAACTGCGCAGCGGCCCGTTGCAGCTGAATTTTTCCGATGCCTGGCGCAGCGCGCGGATTCCGGATGCCTACGAACGCCTGTTGCTCGAGGTGATGCGCGGCAACCAGAACCTGTTCGTGCGCAAGGATGAAATTGAATATGCCTGGAAATGGTGCGACCAGTTGATCGCCGGCTGGCAAAGCGCAGGTGATGCGCCCAAGCCTTACGCGGCGGGCTCCTGGGGGCCGATGAGCTCGATTGCACTGATCACACGAGATGGGAGGGCGTGGTATGGCGATATCTGAACTGCAACTGCCGGCGGCGGTGAAGGCGCACGAACTGGCGGATGCCAAGACCCTGGCCGCAACGCTGGCCCGGGATGTGGCCGAGCGCCTGCGGGTGGCAATTGCCGCCAAAGGCCAGGCCTGCGTGGTGTTGTCCGGTGGGCGCAGCCCGGTGCCGTTTCTCGAGCGCTTGGCCGCCGAGGCGCTGGACTGGTCGAAGGTCACCGTGAGCCTCGCGGATGAGCGCTGGGTGCCGGTGGAGCATGCCGACAGCAATGCTGGCCTGCTGGCCCGCCACCTGCTCAAGGGCACTGCCGCCAAGGCACGCTTCATGGGCCTGTATCAGCAGGCTGAAAATCTTGAGCGCGCCGCCGCCAACGCCGACCAGGCGCTGGCAGACCTGCCCGCCATCGACGTGTTGGTGCTGGGCATGGGCGACGACGGCCATACTGCTTCGCTGTTCCCGAACAGCCCCAACCTGGACGACGGCCTGGCCCCAAACAGCTCCCGTCGCTGCCTGCCGATGCTGGCGCCCAGCGTGCCGCATCAGCGCCTGTCGATGACCCGCGCCTTGCTGGCCAGTGCCGCGTTTACCGCGCTGTCCGTGCAAGGCCAGGGCAAACTCGCTACCCTGCGCGCCGCGCTGGCGGGCGAAGACCTTACCGAAATGCCGATACGCGCCTTTCTTCACGACCCCCTGGACATCTACTGGTGCCCATGAGCCAAGGATCCACTGTCATGACCACCCTTGAACGCCCACAGACTCTGCTCTCGATGGCCGACAAAGCCGCCCGGATCGACGCGATCTGCGACAAGGCGCGCATCCTGCCGGTGATCACCATCGCCCGTGAGGAAGACATCCTGCCGCTGGCCGACGCCTTGGCTGCGGGCGGCATTCGTACCCTTGAGGTGACCCTGCGTTCCCAGCACGGCCTGAAGGCCATTCAGGTGCTGCGCGAGCAGCGCCCAGAGCTGTGCATTGGTGCCGGTACTGTGCTCGATCGCGGCATGTTCGCGGCAGTCGAAGCGGCTGGCGCGCAGTTCGTGGTGACCCCGGGCATTACCCAGGACATTCTCGAAGCCGGTGTGCAAAGCGATATCCCGCTCCTGCCGGGTATCAGTACGCCGTCCGAGATCATGATGGGCTACGCCCTGGGCTATCGCCGGTTCAAGCTGTTCCCGGCGGAAATCAGCGGTGGCGTGGCCGCGATCAAGGCGTTTGGCGGCCCGTTTGGCGACATTCGCTTCTGCCCGACTGGCGGGGTAAACCCGGCCAATGTGCGCAACTACATGGCGCTGCCCAATGTGATGTGCGTGGGTGGCACCTGGATGCTCGACAGCAGCTGGATCAAGAACGGCGACTGGGCGCGGATCGAGGCGTGCAGTGCTGAGGCGATGGCGTTGTTGGACGCTAACTGAATTTGTTGTGTGCTTTACGGCTTATGGGGCGCTTGGTCGGCGCCCCTTTTTTTGGGGGGTTAATCTTCCCTCATGCGTTGTGCGCAGTTGCAGGAAAACTGGTTGTACTTAGCTCGAAAGCGCCAAAGCAGCAGAAGCATTAGAATAAAAGATGAGAAGGATAAAGAATAGTAGATAAAAAGCAGTGGATCAGGTGAGGTATCAATTAAGCTATAAATTAAACCAATTCCGATAAAATTTAATGAGGCTATGCTCATTAGTGTGGGGATCCAAAAGTCAAGCATGCTTCTAAGTGTGGAGCGAGTAACGATGTAGATGTACTCACATATTAAGAAAGGTGTTGACGCAGTCAGGCATTTTGCTATGTCCAGTTTTATTTCAGGGTCGGACGTGTAGAGGCTTGCGATAAAGTCACCGAAAAAGAGGCATGCAGTTATCAGTGGCATGAGTAAAACTGCCCCACAGATCATGCCGTTTCGAAAGTCAATGCAGAATTTTCTCTTTAATTCTTTTTTGTAGTCTCGTGCGGTAAGTATACCTGTCGCTGTTGCGCTGCCAATCGACACCATGTATACAAACGTCATAAAGTGAAGCGAGGCTTGGTATGCAGGTAGACTTATATTTTCTTGAGTTTTGGCGATCAGCGTAATGATAAGGTAGACAGCGCTCTCGCCAGCGAAGCACACAGCCATAGGTACTCCATCTTTAAAGATGTTTTTATATCTTAGGAGTTTCGAAGTATTACTGGGTAATGCAATGTTTTGCTTCTTGAGTTCACGGTAGTAGAGGGTTGCTACGAAGCCGACATGGATCCATCGAAGGGTGGAGTATGCGACAATGAAATCTAAGACAGTATTGGAAGGTGAAAGCCAGAGAGTCAATGTAATGTATATAAGTAGAGAGCAGTTGAGTGAGGTCGTAAAAATTATTTCGAGTTTCGGTTTGCCTGTGGCATTGAAAAAGTTGAAAATTACAGTTTGAATGTAGATGGCAGGCAAGCTTGTGAGCAGTAAGAGTGGAGTGTGATTTGATATTGTTCCCGCGGGTGTAGATGCATGTAGGAATGCGAAAGCGAGCAGGGCAACTATAGTGCCACCTGCCAAGGCATAATGTAAGGATGCGGTAGTTTGTAAGTAAGCAGTGCTATGCGCCTTATTGTTTACGGACGCACCTGCCACCCTTACCACTAGCGGAGAAAAGAAGCCTATGCCTAGTACAGTGAGAAATGAAACTAAAGCCCAAGCTATAGAAGCTTCTTCGAGCGTGTTTACGAAGATATGGCCAATAAAAGAAAAATAAAGAAAAGATAAGATTATTTCCCCAATTCTCGACAGTGTAAGGGGTATCGCAAGTTTTATTATTTCCACTGATTGATCCCGTGCCTATTTAGAGTTTTGATTTCTTTAATTATGTCGTCAAACAAATCGTCCGGCACAGGGTGCTTCGAGCTGAGTTCCAGGAACTCAAGGCATATTATTAAGATTCTGGTGAATGTGAAGTGAAGAGAAAGGTTTCGCGTGTCAAATATTGCCCCGTCTGTTAGGTTTATTGGGTGCCCATGGTTTATGATGTTGATTTTCTTGTTAGTAGAAGTTTGTAACATACCGTTTTGGAGGTCAATCACTTCGATTAGGTCGGGGGAAAGTTCATCATCTGAGGAAGTGACAAATGTTATCCAGGAGTTATTTTTTAAGAGGCGAGCTACTTGAAAGTCAGTACCTTTATCGCCGGACATCGAAAAGCAATAATCAAAGAAATCGTTATATGAATTCATATCTGAGCGGTTTAGTGTGGGGAAATTCTCTGTGGCAGCCATGAAAAGTCTTGTTGCATCTTGGTCCAGAACATATATTGATTTTGCGCCGTGAGCCCTCAATCCCAGACATAATGATCGGCCTATACGCCCGTAGCCTATTACCAGCATTTTTTTCTGTAAGTTCCATGACTGTATGAATGACGGCAGGTTCGCAACTATCAGGTTTGCTACCATGACATTTTCTGCCATTTTGTGAGGCGAAAATGCTACTGATTTGAAAAGTTCATCTGATTTGAAAATGCGAGTACTTTCGTATTTTTTGTGACCATTGGCAGTGTCTTCAATTATCAAGAGACGGCGATTGCCTAGAGATTCTTGAATTGCATTGATGAAAGGAGCGAAATAGCCCCCTATGTCGATAATTATTATTGGAAGGGTGCTAGTTGCTGATATTCGTAAGACTTCTTCAACGGTTGTTTCAAAGTTTCTGCGAGAGCGAGACTTTATTATTCTCGTTGGATCACTGATGTGAGCTAAAAGATCCTTATTGAGTGAGCTTTTTTTGGGTATCAAATACAGGTTCTAAAAAATGCCGCTCCATTGATTGGCAATGCTCAAATTTACGGTGGTGCTTAGGTGCATTACGCTAAATACAATGCAGTTGTCTAGGTTCTTGTGGTTTATGGCTTCGTGATGTGCCAATATTTTGGTGTATAGTTTATTTGATATGCCTGATGCGTTAAAGTAATTCAATCTTTTGGTGGGTGGGGCTTGATCAGAAATAGACTTTATGTTGTTCATTTGATGTCCTTGAGTATAAAGTCCATGTTGGAGGAGGTAATTAACTCATGAAGGATCTCCATGTAGCGTCCTGATAGGACTGAAACGATGGTTGCGTCAGGCGTGTGGGCGCTTAAGTGATCAAATAACTGAGAGAGAGGGTGTTCAGTTTCTGAGTAAAAATACGGAAGTCTAAGGGAGGTCTGAGTATCTATATCTAATTCATAATTGGGCGGGGTTTGCGCTTTTAATAAGTTGCATTCGAGTATAATTTCCTGAGTAAGCTGGCATAGTGAAAGCGTTTTCCAGGTGAGAGATTTTTCCTTATCGCCTTCTTGTGCTAGACGAGCGCCTATTTGGTAAAGGAATGCATGGTTAATTTTGGAAAAACTGGTAGTTTCCTCCGAAATGTTTACGCAATGTTCAAATATGCTTTTTGATATAATATTTAATTTGAGTAGCTCTTTGAGGCTTTCGCTGATTGAGTTAATCATATTCGATAATTGTCCTTGTTGGGGTGTCGAGATATATTGAGCGGTTAATTAGTTTTTTTGCAGTTTTGATTGAGTTTATGAATAGTGTCGGTATTTCGCGAGATCTTGCGACGCTGGCCCGAACAAAAAAGGAGGATCGATCAGTTCCTGCAAATATATAGGCCAGGGGTGGCGGGGCTTTTAAGTCAAAGGGGGTATCTGCAAAGTTTATGCTAATAGCACTGTAGTCAGTTGGGGTAATACCATGCAGAACTTTTCCAATCGTAGTGCCAGCAACCTCGCAAATCGAGCCGGTTGTGTCAAAAATGATGGGGGAGGGTTTTGGTGTGAGCAATATGTTTCGTATTATTTCGTGTTCGTCGATATCAACCAAATAGATTTCTGTGAAAGCGGTTGACGCTGTATGTGATCCGTTTTTTAGTTGTCGAGTCAACTCATCTGCTTCGTCAGGATTTATAATTTTAGCAATCTGTAGGATTTTCGGGGCCAGCCAAGGATGTCGGGTTGCCAGACCTCCCGAAAATATAAAATGGTGTAGATCTTTGTTCTTTGAGGTTAATCTGAATATTTCACATGCAATTGATAGTAGGTAGTTGTCGCAAGCTTCCTTGTGTTGCTCATCACCAAGGATTTCTTCGACAGTAACGGTGCTATTAGATGGAAGGTCTGAAAGCCCATAAATCCCGCTATTACGGTTAACAGCTTCAGAAAGCCTATTGGCTGGAAAGCCATATTTAAGCATGCGCAAAACTAAGCCTAGAGGCTGGGATCCTGATCTGTTGTGCATAACCGGCCCGTCGCAAGCAGCAAACTTCATGCTGTTATATGAAATGGCGCCGTTGACGATGGCCGTCACGCTTACGCCTGAGCCAATCTGAGTAAGCAAACCTGTAAAATTCGGAATGCCATACTTTTTTTCTAGTGTTCTCAAACAAGCTTTTGAAGCAAGTCCGTGATAGCCATGCGAGATAAGGCCATAACGGCGAATAATTTTACTTTCGAACGGGATTTCATTGGGTGTATGCAGTGATAGATCAGAAACTGCTTGGTCACGAACTATGAATTGCTGAGTTTCTTTGAATGAGGATTTCGCATGCGAGATAACTGATAGGCAAAGTTTGTTGTGTCGAGAACTTAGGTAGTCGTTAAATTCAAGTATTTGCTCAATTCTAGGTGATAACTTTTCAATGTCAGCACCATGACCTGCAAATTTAACTCGATGTCCAATAATGGATGGTTTTTTCCAGTCAAGAGTTCTAATTGCTGTATTGAGTAGGCTGATAAGTGTTGATGCAGCAAGATCCAAATCATCGCCGATGAAAAGTGAAAATATTTTGTTTTCATGCGTTGTTATGTTTTTGAATGTGATCTTGACGGTTTGTTTTTTTAGTCCGATGTAATTTATATTGATATCTACTCGCTGGTCTCGATTGAATATTGCGCTCTTTATGGAAGAGCTTCCAACGTTTATAGAAAGTATTGTTCTTTCGTAGGGGAGGATGGGTGTCATTTTTAGTCCCATTCTTTTAAAAGGCTTACTAATGAGGGGGTGTCCTCGGCGGCAAAATATTTTTTCCGAAAATAGTACTCACAAGTGGATACTTTGTGCTCTGTATGCTTTCTATTGTTAAACTCTTCATCCAACGCGGCCAGCGATTCTTTCTGTGAGGGTAAACTTGTTGAGGTGCCTAGAATTTTTTCCAATGCTTTGAATACACGGTCAATATAGTTTAGGGTTTCTTCGATATATCTACGGCATTCTGATTCCGAGCGTGCTCCACGTCGAGAAAGCTCAAAAAAACTATTCTTTAGCTCTTCATGCCCAGACAACATATGCATATTGGAGTAAATCCACTTGGGGTGCTTGTTTGTCATTCCGGACAAAAATGTAAGACTCATCGTTGATTTGAACATTAAATCACGTGCTATCTCGCATCCCATCCATAAATTCCCGGATTGCCAGCATCCCTGGATATCTTGGAATGCATAGAATACCGGCAGCTTTTCTCTATGGGATAGATAGGTGTGTTTATCCTTTGGGATGCGAGATCTAAGTTCACTGTATAGTGGGATATTAAATAGTGGGTGCCCGGTTAGTGTTCGATGGATTACGTTGTTTTCCCGCTCTAGGAGCACTGGGCTATATAGGAATCGTTGGTCTTTCGTAACTTCATTGTAGGATGTATGGATTTTTTTTATTATTTCATGAACCTCTGTGTATGTAATGTAATCTATATCAATGTGTAGGCCGCTTGTGCCATAGAAGTCAGTTGTGTTGTGAACTTCGCTGTTCTGGCGCAGGTAGTGGTAGTTTATGTCAGTTACTAGCGCATGATTGCTTGCGGTTACATCGTTCGCCTTAGGGCGAGCTTCGCACAACACGATGCAGTCTATATCGGAGTGGATTGATCCTATTCCCTCAATCAGAGAGCCTGATGCAATCAAAGTGCTGGTGCTTTCAAGCGTGCAACGACTTCGTAAGTAGTCAAGAGGTATGGTTACTTCGCCATCTAAAATTATGATTTCGTTTTCTGTAATGCTTGAGTTGTGGGTTTTTATAAGTGTGTTCATCGTAAGCACCTTTTAAGTTCGCATTCGAAGTGAATGGCGAGGTGCCTTGGAGTGTGCTTTCGATAATGGATTTTAACTAGGGCGAAACGTCCTTCCTGGTCGTAGGATTTATCCTTGCTACGTTACAGTCAATTCCTATTGTTTTCGATGGAGTTAAACAAATTGTTTTTCGGGGTGAAATGATCCAATTCACAACGATTTTTTTGATGTCGACGATTGATGGGTATAAGTAACCACAAGGCCTGGCTGTTTAAGGCATCAAGCTTGTCGGTTATCACCAGTCCAAACTGTTCGAGCGGAAATCAGCGGTGGCGTGGCGGGGATTAAGGCGTTTGGCGGCTCGTTTGGCGACATTCGCTTCTGCCCAACTGGCGGGGTCAACCCAGCTAATGTGCGCAACTACATGGCGCTGCCCAATGTGATGTGCGTGGGTGGCACCTGGATGCTCGACAGCAGCTGGATCAAGAACGGCGACTGGGCGCGGATCGAGGCGTGCAGTGCCGAGGCGATGGCGTTGTTGGACGCTAACTGAATTTGTTGTGTGCTTTACGGCTTATGGGGCGCTTGGTCGGCGCCCCCTTTTTTTGACCTTGATCCGGTTGTTAATCCCTTCTAGCTGTCCAGTGTGCATGGGCAAACGCACCCCTGCTCAGGATCCGCGCCAGTAGCCCCTCCGTCGTTTAGCAAACTGCTTCAGTGCCGGTAACGCACTTCCATCAGCAAGCCATGCCACTGCGCTTGCTTGATGAGCTTGCGTGGAAGTTTGTCATGCCGCAGGCGGTTGGCCTCATCCACTCGAACCCAGTTAATCATCATCTATCAAGCCGCCGTTCTTGTTTCTGTCTTTCCCGGGATTCCGTGAAGAACCTTTTTTAAGTGTGAAGAAGCATCTTGGCTGAAGTTGCTGTGGCAGCGACTTAGTGGTCTACACCTATTTCCCTGCGAGAAATCAATCGCAGCCGCACTTTTCCAGCATTCAGTGAAGAGTATCTTTAATGCCTGCTGTTGTGCAGTGCATTGATGCTTTCAATCTTAATGCAGTCAGCCCTCTGCTCATGGAGCTTATTCAAACGGGGTGAGAACTCTTTCCCGATTATTTATGCCATAACGTGATGGCTATGATGATGCGCCAATTTTGATCGCGGAGCGTCAGTAATGAGTGATTACGCATCAGTAAGATTTAATGGGTCGTATGAAATAGAGCGAAGTCTTTACTCCTTGAGTGTAGGCGAGTCTGGAGTTTTTGTAGGCGGTGATACGGTTCTAGGCGCTATACACGTTCACGGAAAGTCACTGGAGTGCTTCACTCGGCCGGTTTATGCGTATCTGGCGCATTGTGAGATGGTGCAAGGCACCGTCTCGGGAGGGAGTGTTCATCGCCAACCCTATCAGTGTGGTTTCAGTAGCTGGTTTTATTCCGAAGTGGTGGGAGGCTTCAAAGTCAGTCCGGGTATCGATCGAGTCAATGCCCTGTCGGGTATTGTGTGTGGTGTATCTCCGCGCAAACTGTGGGCGAAGCCAAGTACTTGTTTCAAGGACATTCCCCTGAGCGGAGCGGGGCACTTCTCTATCTATCAAATGCACATGGTGTATGCCCATTGTGCAGTGGGTAAGTCATTAAAAAAAATTCAGGGCAGTCAGGCGCTATCTGAGGCATTTCATAGCGTTGATAGCCAACGGATCATGCTGTCGTCCCTTGGCTTCGACCGGCTCTTGGCAGTCAAACTTGAGGATAGCGTCGAGCCTGAGTCGTGGAGTGCAGTTAAGCAGAAGCTACTGCAGGAATCAGCTTTCGATATGACGTCGCTCGCTGATGTTGGGCAGATTGAGAAATTCAATCGTTACATTTAAATAAGCGTGCTGGAGATGTTGCATGAGCTTTATTGATAAAGAAATGATCAGGCAGATTGATAATTTCCCACACAAGCGTGGGCTTTACGACATTGAGAAACATCTGTATGGAGGTGATGGAAAAGTCAATGCTGGCTGCTGGATTTTTGGCGATACGGTCTATGGGGATATGTATCTCGGGAATCAGAACTGGGGCACCTACAGTACGCCGATCTTGGCCTATCTTGAGTACCTGGGGATGGCGCGGGTACCCAGTAGCGTTACTCATGCTGAGGAAGTTTCCATTGTGGAGGGATACAGTTACGCATTCACCTCTTCCATGGAAACTGAAGTCAACCTAGGTGCTGGTTTTTTGGGCAGTGTGGTGGGGGGGAAGTTAACGTCTAGTACGACTGAGGGAATCAGCAAGTCAACGGGCCGCTCCCGAAAAATTGAAATTGAAGGGCCTGGAATTTATAATTTTTATCAGATGCATTTGGTATATGCCCATTGTGTCACGGGGGCCGGGGGTTTTGCAGATTTCTTCAAGTATGCAAAGACAAAACAAATAGGCGGTGAGACATTCAGGGAAGACCTTTGTATTCTGACCTCGATGGCAACCAGTTCCATTATCACTGTGGCCAGCGCGAACTCGGTAAAGCCATTAGGGTGGGGTGAGATTCAAGAAGCCGCCTTGATGAAGGGGCACAACTTCCCTGGAAATAGTGGCCGATGGATATTTAACTACGGCGCGTACCATACACCTGGCAGCCGATACTGAGTGAGGTTGGTGCTGTAAAAGAAACCGCACGCTGGGTGCGGTTTCTTTACAAAGCGCATCAGGCCGCTTTGGCTTCCTGCTGGCTCAGCGAGCGGTTAAGCGCGCTGAACAACGCCTTGAAGCTGGCTGTGGTGATGTTTTCATCGATGCCCACACCATGAACCGGGCGACCACCGGCCACGCGCAGTTCGATGTACGCTGCCGCCTTGGCATTGGTGCCAGCGCCAATGGCGTGCTCGTTGTAGTCCATGATTTCCACGGCAATCGGCAGGCCGGCCACCAGGGCTTCCAGGGCGCCATTGCCCTTGCCGCGCCAGTGCAGGGTGGTTTCGCCTTCGCCGGCGACTTCCACTTCCACGGCGCTGTGGCCGTTTTCTTCCTGCAGGCGGTGGCTGACCAGCGCATACGGGGCGTTGGCCTGGAGGTATTCCTTCTGCAGCAGGCTGTAGATCTGCTTGGCGGTCATTTCCAGGCCGAGGCGGTCGGTTTCACCCTGTACCACTTGGCTGAATTCGATCTGCATGCGGCGCGGCAGGCTGATACCGTATTCCTGCTCGAGCAGGTAGGTGATGCCGCCTTTGCCCGACTGGCTGTTGACGCGGATGACCGCCTCGTAGCTGCGGCCGATGTCGGCCGGGTCGATCGGCAGGTAGGGCACTTCCCACAGCTCGCCTTCCTGTTGCTTGGCGAAGCCCTTGCGGATGGCGTCCTGGTGCGAGCCGGAGAACGCGGTGTGGACCAGGTCGCCCACATACGGGTGACGTGGGTGCACCGGCAGCTGGTTGCACTCTTCGACGACTTTGCGCACGCCGTCGATGTCGGAGAAGTCCAGCTGCGGGTCGATGCCCTGGGTGTAGAGGTTCAGTGCCAAGGTCACCAGGTCGACGTTGCCGGTACGCTCGCCGTTGCCGAACAGGCAGCCTTCGGCGCGGTCGGCGCCGGCCATCAAGCCCAACTCGGTGGCGGCGATGCCGGTGCCGCGGTCGTTGTGGCAGTGCAGGCTGATGATCACGCTGTCACGGCGGCTGATGTTGCGGCAGAACCACTCGATCTGGTCGGCGTAGATGTTCGGCGTGGCGACTTCCACGGTGGCCGGCAGGTTGAGGATCAGCTTGTGCTCAGGGGTCGGGTTCCACACCTCGATGACCGCGTCGCAGACTTCCTTGGCGAATTCCAGTTCGGTGGCGCTGAAGGTTTCAGGCGAGTACTGGAAGGTCCACTGGGTTTCCGGCTGCTGGGCGGCGTACTTGACGAACAGTTTGGCCGCGTTCACTGCGATGTCTTTCACGCCTTGCTTGTCCTGGTTGAAGACAATGCGGCGGAACGACGGGCTGGTGGCGTTGTACAGGTGGACGATGGCCTTCTTGGCGCCGCGCAGCGATTCGAACGTACGGGCGATGAGGTCTTCGCGGGCCTGGGTCAGCACCTGGATGGTGGTGTCGTCCGGGATGTGGCCGTCTTCGATCAGGGTACGGACGAAGTCGAAATCGGTTTGCGAAGCGGACGGGAACGAGGCTTCGATTTCCTTGACGCCAACCTGCACCAAGGTCTTCCAGAAACGCAGCTTCTTCTCCGAATCCATCGGCTCGATCAGCGACTGGTTGCCATCACGCAGGTCGGAGCTGCACCAGATCGGCGCTGCAGTGATGGTTTTCGACGGCCAGGTGCGGTCAGGCAGGTCGATGGTCGGGAACGCGCGGTATTTCTTCGAAGGGTCTTTGAGCATGGTCATGGAAGCAATCCTTTTGTATGCGGCCGAGATCGGGCCTGCCGAGCAATAACGAGATGAAAAGGCGAGGCGACGCGATTCACCCTGGTAGTCGGGCACTGACCAGGCAGAGGCTGCGATGTTGTCGGAGCAGAATGAGGGTGCTGAAGGTTTTCATGCCTCAACCCTAACCAGTGGGGTGAGGGATGGCAAGTGTTCGTAAAAAATTGAGAGGAATGCTTAAAAAAAGCTATATAGCGAGATTTTGTAGCGCTTATTGCGGCAAGGCTTTGAGGTTTTTGCGCGGTACTTTTTGATGGCGCAAGACAAGGGAAGTGGGGGTGTTTGGCCCGGCCTCTTCGCGGGCAAGCCCGCTCCCACAGGGATCTGAGCTGCGCCGCCAGCCTTGTGGGAGCGGGCTTGCCCGCGAAAAGGCTGGCGCCGATCTCAGGGTTGAAACGCACCAATGAAGATGGCCGGGTCGACCCGCGCATCGTTCAAGCTGACATTCCAGTGCATGTGCGGCCCGGTAGCTCGACCGGTCGAGCCAACCCGGCCCACCACATCGCCGCGACGCAACGCCTGCCCCACCTTCACATCGATCTTCGACATGTGGCAGAACATGCTGATAAAGCCCTGGCCATGGTCGACGAACACGGTACGGCCATTGAAGAAGTAATCCCCTACCAGGATTACCTGGCCATTGGCCGGGGTCTTGATTGGCGTGCCGGCCGGCACGGCGAAGTCCAGCCCGGCATGCGGGTTGCGCTCTTCGCCGTTGAAGAAGCGGCGCACGCCGAACTTGCTCGACAGCGGGCCGCTGACCGGTTTGTCGAGGATCAAGTTGCTCGGCAAGGTCGGGCTGAAACTGCGGTAGGCCTTGATCTGCTCGGCCAGCTCGCGGTCGATGCGCTTGAGGTCGGCCGGGTTTGGGTTGACCTGGCGCGTGTTCTTCAGGGTGATGCGCTGCTCGGGGTACTGCTTGCTGCCGACCGTGAAGGGCAGGTTGCGGCCACCTTGGCTCAACACCGCGGTGCCGGGCTTCTGGGTCAGCGGAATGCCGACGATCGCCAGCCAGTTGTCCTGCTCCTTGACCACCAGCACCGGCTTGCCGTCAAAGCGCGCGTTCGGCGCTGCGCTGCCGGGCCCTAGATCGACCACCGCCACGCCGCCGGGCACCGGTTTGTTCAAGGCACGGGTGATATAGCTGGCCTGGGCGCCGCTGGCCAGCAACAGCAGGGAAAGGGCGAGCAGGGGCGCGAACAGGCGGGGCATGGGTCAATCCAGTAGTGAGAGGGTGATGGGCGTCAGGTGGTTGTCTTCGACGCGCACCTGCAGTTCGCCTTCATTGAGGCGGGCGGTCAGGCGCTGGCCGTTGTGGGTTTGCTCGGCGCTGCGGATGGCCTGGCCACGCTCATCGAGCAGGATGCTGTAGCCGCGGGCGAGGGTGGCCAGCGGGCTGACCACTTGCAGCGTCTGCAGTTGTGCCTGGAAGCGCTGGCGACGGTCCTTGAGCACCTCGCGCATGGCCCGAGGCAGGCGTTCGGCGAGGCTGTCCAGGCGCTGGTTGAGCAGCTTCAGGGTGCGGCCCGGGTGTTGCGCGGCCAGGCGCGTGTCGAGGCGCCCCAGGCGCTCGCGGCGCTGGTTGAGGGTGTTCAAGAAGGCGCGGCGCAGGCGCATGTCCAGGTCGTCCAGGCGCTGGGCTTGCTGGCGCAGGCGCTCACCCGGATGGCGCAGGCGTCGGGCCAGCGATTCCACGCGCAGGCGGTCGTGGCTCAGGCGGTTTTGCATGCGCAGCAGCAGGCGCCGTTGCAGGCCGTCGAGGCGTTGCTGCAGGCCGCTGTTGTCGGGGGCCAGCAGTTCGGCGGCGGCCGATGGCGTGGGGGCGCGTACGTCGGCGACGAAATCGCAGATCGACACGTCGGTCTCATGGCCGACGGCGCTGACGATGGGCGTGACACAGGCGGCCACGGCACGTGCCACAGCTTCCTCGTTGAAGCTCCACAGGTCTTCCAGCGAGCCGCCGCCACGGGCCAGGATCAGCGCATCGAAACCGAGGCTGTCGGCCAGTTGTACGGCGCGCACGATTTGCGCGATGGACTCGCGGCCCTGTACCGCCGTGGGGATCAGGTTCAGTTCGACCTGCGGGGCGCGGCGGCCGAATACGCTGATGATGTCGCGGATCACCGCGCCGGTGGGCGAGGTGATGATGCCGATGCGCTGCGGGTGGGCCGGCAGCGGCTTTTTGCGCTCGGCGCTGAACAGGCCCTCGGCGCCGAGTTTTTCTTTCAAGGCCTCGAACGCCAAGCGCAGGGCGCCATCCCCGGCCGGTTCGACGGTGTCGAGAATCAGCTGATAGTCGCCACGCCCCTCGAACAGCGAGACCTTGCCACGCACCCGCACCGCGAGGCCATCACGCAGGGCCTGGCGGACCCGCGTGGCGTTCTGGCGGAACAGCGCGCAGCGCACCTGGGCGCCGCTGTCCTTGAGGGTGAAGTACATGTGGCCGGAGGCCGGGCGGGCGAGGTTGGAAATCTCGCCTTCCACCCAGACGCTGCGGAATACGTCTTCCAGCAGCACCCGGGCGCGGCCGTTGAGTTGGCTGACGGTGAGGACCTCGCGGTCCAGGCCGAGTCGTTCGAAAGGGTCTCTGATCATGGCAGGCATCATAAAGGACATCGGGGGGTGGCGGGAATTGGGTTGGGGGCGTGCGGGTGTTGGGCGCTCGATCTCAACGCCGCCGAAAATCCCCCGTCATGCACCAAGGCCCCCATCACACCCCCTGCATCGCCGCCAAAAACTGGCGCACCATCAGCCCAGCATCCCGCCGACACGCCAGTGCCACCGTACTCTCACACACCTCACCCAGCGCCACGAACCTGACCGATGCCGGCGCAATATCGCGCATGCATGCCGGCAACAGCGCCACCCCGAACCCTGCCTGAATAAGCTGCAGCTGCGTGGTCTTGCGTGAAACCACCTGGGCCGCCTGCGGGAAAAACCCTGCATTCATGCACAGCGAGGCCGACAAGTAGCTCAACCCGCCGCGGTCCCGGTGAGGAATCGAAATGAAGCGCTCGCCACGTAGCTGCTCCAGTTGCACGACCGGCGCTTTAGCCAAGGGGTGCCCGGCGGCGACAGCCAGCAACAAAGGCTCGCTGAACAGCTCATGCAGCACCACGCCTTCATGCTGGCGCAGCACCGGCAGCCGCAACAGGCCGATATCCAGCCGCCCGGCGGCGATATCTTCCAATTGCGCCTCTGAAGACTGCTGCGCAATCTCCAGTGCAATCCCAGGGTTGCCTTGCAAGTACGCGCCCAAGCGAGCCAGCAGAGGCCCGGTCAGCGGCACGGTGCTGGAGTGGTTCAGGCGCAGGCTGCCTTGCAAGCCGTCGCCCATGTCGCGGGTGATGCGCTCGGCCTGTGCCAGGTCGGCCAGCAAGCGGCGGGCACGCTGCAAAAAGGCGTCCCCGGCGAGCGTCAGGCGTGGCAGGCGCGCAGTGCGTTCGAACAATGGCGTGCCCAGGTGCTGCTCCAGCTCCTTGATCTGCCGGCTCAGCGCCGACTGGGCGATGTACAGCCGCTCGGCGGCGGCGCTGAAACTGCCGCTCTCGGCAATTTCCACGAAGTAACGCAACTGGCGGATCGACGTCATGTCATGCCTTTTCGAGATGGGTAATGGCGCAAAGGCATATTAGTCGGCATGGCTCATGGCTGGCTAACCTTTGCGTAACATCTCAGGAACACACGCCATGTTCACCTCATTGTCCTTTTCCGGCCTCGATTGGCTGCCCATCCTGCTCGGTGTCGGCCTGGCCTACATCGTTTTCGGCATTGCCGGTTTCGGCACTGCGCTGGTCGCGGCGCCGGTGCTGATCCACTTCATGCCGCTGTCCCGGATCATCCCGCTGTTGGTGCTGCTGGACTTCGTGGCGGCCTTCGGCAACTTGCTGCCGTCGCGCCGGGATGTGGTGCGCGGCGAGCTGCTGCGTCTGCTGCCCTTCATGGCGATAGGGTGCACCTTGGGGGTGGTGTTCCTGCTGCGGCTCAAGTCCGACCTACTGCTGTTGCTGATGGGCCTGTTCGTCAGCGCCTATGCGTTCTATAACCTGGCGGTGAAGGTGCGTCCGGCGACCTTGTCCGGCTTCTGGGCGGTACCCATGGGCACGATAGGGGGCTTGTTCGGCGCATTGTTCGGCAGTGGTGGTTTTCTCTATGCGCTGTACCTCAGTGCTCGCCTGGAGGCGAAAGAGCAGGTGCGGGCTACCCAAAGTGCGTTGATCAGTTGCAGCACGGTGGTGCGCCTGTCGCTGTTCCTGATCGCCGGGGTCTACGCCGACAGCAGCCTGCTGTTGCTCGCTGCCTGCCTGTTGCCGGTGATGTTCTTCGGCTTGTGGTTAGGGCGCCGGCTGACGCTGAAACTGTCCCGCGAGGCCTTTGTGCGCCTGGTCACGTGGCTGGTGCTGGCCAGTGGCTTGGCCATGATTGGTCGCTACCTGAGCCTGTGAGCGGTAGAATTGCGGCATTACCGCAGTTCGCAGGTTTGCTTCCTTAATGAACACCCAGAGCATCATCGTCCCCAAGCTTTCCACCGTTCCGGCCAACGAGGCCCGCGCCCGGGCGATCGTACGCTGGCTGGTGCGCGAGAAAATCGTCGAAGAGCAACTCACCACCTGTGGCCGCACCGGAAACCGCATGGGCCATGCCTTGGCCGAAGGTGCGCGCAAGGTAGCCCTGCACCCCGAGAAACTGCCCTTCGGTGAGCAGGCCAGCGGCCTCGAGATCATGCTCAAGCGCTGCATCTATACCCCGACCGACGGTTTTCTCGAAGAAGCCGGCTGCCCGGAGTGCCGCCGTGAAGTCGGCGAGCCGCTGTTCGAGAGCCTGGAGGAGTGGATGCCAGGGGTCAGTGACAACTTTACCTGCCCGCTGTGCGGCTTCGAAGACGACATCAATGGCTTTCTTTACCTGCAGCCATGTGCCTTTTCCAACCTGGGGTTCATCTTCAACAACTGGGGCGAGGCCGGGTTCACCCAGGCCTTTCTCGACAGCTTCGCCGACTGGCTCGACCAGCCAGTGGCGGTCGTGCAGGTAAAACTGCCAGAACGCTGACCGAAGGCCCTTATTTTGCATTGAGCGGCGCGCCGTGGATGAGTATAATGGCGCGCTTCCATTTTTCCCGCCCGGGAGCCCCCGCGATGCTGCGTATCAGCCAAGAAGCCCTGACTTTCGACGATATCCTCCTTGTACCTGGCTATTCCGAGGTACTGCCCAATGAAGTCAGTCTCAAGACCCGTTTGACTCGTGGCATCGAGCTGAACATCCCTCTGGTTTCCGCCGCCATGGATACCGTGACCGAAGCGCGTCTGGCCATTGCCATGGCTCAGGAAGGCGGCATCGGCATCATCCACAAGAACATGACCATCGAACAGCAGGCCGGCGAAGTGCGCAAGGTCAAGAAGTTCGAGGCTGGCGTGGTCAAGGACCCGATCACCATCGAAGCAGACGCCACCGTGCGCGACCTGTTCGACCTGACCCGCCTGAACAACATTTCGGGTGTTCCGGTGCTGGAGAACGGTGACCTGGTCGGTATCGTCACCTCCCGTGACGTGCGCTTCGAAACCCGTCTGGATGCCAAGGTCCGCGATGTGATGACGCCCAAAGAGCGTCTGGTCACCGTGCGCGAAGGCGCCAACAAGAACGAAGTCCGCGAGCTGCTGCACAAGCACCGCCTGGAAAAAGTCCTGATCGTCGACGACAAGTTCAGCCTCAAGGGCATGATGACCGTCAAAGACATCGAAAAAGCCAAGGCCTACCCGTTGGCCAGCAAGGACGACCAAGGTCGCCTGCGCGTCGGTGCTGCCGTCGGTACCGGCAAGGACACCGGCGAGCGCGTTGCTGCCCTGGTTGCCGCTGGCGTTGACGTGGTGGTGGTGGACACCGCCCACGGTCACTCCAAAGGCGTGATCGACCGCGTACGCTGGGTCAAGGAAACCTACCCGCAAGTGCAGGTGATCGGCGGCAACATCGCCACCGGCGCTGCGGCCAAGGCCCTGGCTGAGGCTGGCGCAGACGCCGTCAAGGTCGGTATCGGCCCAGGCTCGATCTGCACCACCCGCATCGTCGCCGGTGTCGGCGTGCCGCAAATCAGCGCCATCGCCAACGTCGCCGCTGCGCTGGAAGGCACGGGCGTCCCGCTGATCGCCGACGGTGGTATCCGCTTCTCCGGTGACCTGTCCAAGGCCATCGTTGCCGGTGCTTCCTGCGTGATGATGGGTTCGATGTTCGCCGGTACCGAAGAGGCCCCAGGTGAAGTCGAGCTGTTCCAGGGCCGCTCCTACAAGGCCTACCGCGGCATGGGCTCGCTGGGTGCCATGGCACAGGCGCAGGGCTCGTCCGACCGTTACTTCCAGGACTCCTCGGCCGGCGCCGAGAAGCTGGTACCGGAAGGCATCGAAGGCCGCGTACCGTACAAGGGTGCCTTGGCAGCTATCATCCACCAGCTGATGGGCGGCCTGCGTTCGTCCATGGGCTACACCGGCAGCGCAACCATCGAAGAGATGCGCACCAAGCCGGAATTCGTGCGCATCACCGGTGCCGGCATGGCCGAGTCCCACGTGCATGACGTGCAGATCACCAAAGAAGCCCCTAACTACCGCGTAGGCTGAGGCTTCCAGCACTATCAGCATGCGGGGCTGTCACGACAGCCCCGCGTCGTTTCCGATTTCCACTGACGAGATTGAGTCATGGCCCTCGACATTCACGCTCACCGCATCCTGATCCTCGATTTCGGTTCCCAGTACACCCAGCTGATCGCCCGCCGCGTGCGCGAGATCGGTGTCTACTGCGAACTGCATCCGTTCGACATGGACGATGAAGCGATCCGCGAATTCAACCCGCGCGGCATTATCCTCGCCGGCGGCCCCGAGTCGGTACACGAAGCCAACAGCCCGCGCGCGCCGCAGGCTGTGTTCGACCTGAACGTACCGTTGCTGGGCATCTGCTACGGCATGCAGACCATGGCCGAGCAACTGGGCGGCAAGGTGACCGGTTCCGACCTGCGCGAATTCGGCTACGCCCGCGTTGATGTGGTCGGCAAGAGCCGCCTGCTCGACGGCATCGAAGACCACGTAGACGCCGACGGCGTGCTGGGCCTGGACGTGTGGATGAGCCACGGTGACAAGGTCACCCAGATGCCTGGCGACTTCCACGTGCTGGCCAGCACCCCGAGCTGCCCGATTGCCGGCATGTTCGACGACGCGCGCGGCTACTACGGCGTGCAGTTCCACCCGGAAGTGACCCACACCAAGCAGGGCGGTCGCATTCTCTCGCGCTTCGTTCAGGACATCTGCGGCTGCGAAGCCCTGTGGACCCCGTCCAACATCGTCGAAGACGCCATCGCCCAG
The DNA here is from genome assembly GCF_014269095.1 of Pseudomonas sp. SWRI50. Classification (NCBI taxonomy): domain Bacteria; kingdom Pseudomonadati; phylum Pseudomonadota; class Gammaproteobacteria; order Pseudomonadales; family Pseudomonadaceae; genus Pseudomonas; species Pseudomonas sp. SWRI50. Next base: position 215,911 of record NZ_JABWRW010000001.1, read on the forward strand.
GTGCGTGAGCAAGTTGGTTCGGCCAACGTCCTGCTGGGCTTGTCCGGCGGCGTGGACTCCTCCGTGGTTGCCGCGCTGCTGCACCGCGCCATTGGTGACCAGCTGACCTGCGTGTTCGTCGACAACGGCCTGCTGCGCCTGCATGAAGGCGACCAGGTGATGGCCATGTTCAAAGAGAACATGGGCGTCAAGGTGATCCGTGCCGACGCCGAGGCACAATTCCTGGGCAACCTGGAAGGCGAAGCGGACCCTGAGAAGAAGCGCAAGATCATCGGTCGCACCTTCATCGACATCTTCGATGCCGAAGCCAGCAAGCTGGACAACATCCAGTTCCTGGCCCAGGGCACCATCTACCCGGACGTGATCGAGTCGGCTGGCGCCAAGAGCGGCAAGGCCCACGTGATCAAGTCGCACCACAACGTCGGTGGCCTGCCAGAGGAAATGAACCTCAAGCTGGTCGAGCCGCTGCGCGAGCTGTTCAAGGACGAAGTCCGCAAGATCGGCCTGGAGCTGGGCCTGCCGTACGACATGGTCTACCGCCACCCGTTCCCAGGCCCAGGCCTGGGCGTGCGTATCCTCGGTGAAGTGAAGAAGGAATACGCTGACATTCTGCGTCGCGCCGACCACATCTTCATCGAAGAACTGCGCAAAGCCGACTGGTACCACAAGACCAGCCAGGCCTTCGTGGTGTTCCAGCCGGTCAAGTCGGTTGGCGTCGTTGGCGACGGCCGTCGTTACGCTTGGGTCGTGGCCCTGCGTGCCGTCGAGACCGTGGACTTCATGACTGCGCGTTGGGCACACCTGCCGTACGAGCTGCTGGAGACCGTCAGCGGCCGTATCATCAACGAAATCGAAGGTATCTCGCGCGTCACTTACGACGTGTCGAGCAAGCCGCCGGCCACTATCGAGTGGGAATGATTTCGCGCCCGGCCACGGCCGGCGTCCGATAGCAGGAAGCTACCAAAAGCCCGCATGATTGCGTAATGCTGTTCACTTAAGAATGCCGGGGCCGCTCTGCGGCCCTTCGCGGCACAAGGCCGCTCCCACACCGACCGCGTAATAACCCTATTTACAGGGCATGCGCGAACATTGTGGGAGCGGCCTTGTGCCGCGATGGGCCGCAAAGCGGCCCCCATACAGGCGATGGATAACTTAAGTGAACAGCATTACGCATGATTGCGGGCTTTTGCGTTTCACCGAGCGCGTCTATCGACCCTGAGCTGCAAGATCTCATCTCCCGCTTCGTCGTGCTCGCCTGTCGACGTCCAGGCCACGAAGCCTGGGCCGCTTCCATCGCGAATGCCGCTGCTCCATGAATCGACGGTGATGCCCAGCGCGCGCAGGTCTTCTTCTGTGAATGCGTTTTCCTGGGTCAATGCGCGCAGGGTCATACACGCTGCGGCATCTTCAGGTACTGCGGGGCGAAAGCTTATGGCTGTCATACGTTCGGCCTCACGTTGAAAGCGCCATTGTGCGTATACGACGGTCGGCGAGTCGGTGAGCAAACGTAAGCAGCTCAAGGTGTGATGTGCCGCATGCCACGCTGCCTCAGCCAAGTATGTAGATCGGAAAGGTGCGTCAGGCGGCGTTGATGGACGGTTGGCCAGTCTGGCCGTTCGATGTAGTAGAAGCGCCCATCCCGCCTGATCAATGTGCGTCGCAAGCGCATGTCACGGCTGCGGTTAACCAGGTACTGCTCGCCGTTGGCCTCTTCGAAGGTGTAGTCACCTGGCCTGACCAGCATGCTTTCCAGGTCTGGCGACGGTGAGCGCGCAGGGGTTACCGCCGCTTGCAGCCGCAGGTCGCTTTGCAAGTGCCACAGCTTGCCTTTGCTGTCAGCGGAATCCGTGCCGGGGTCGGCTGTGTAGGTATCGACTCCGCCGGCAGGGGTATCTTCGACCCGCAATCCAATCGCACCTTCGGTTTCAGCCAGGCCGGTAACGCCATGGAAGTTGTTGGCGTGAGTGTTACCGACTAGCGCAATCCACCTTCCTGGGCCACGCGTAGCCTGGTCAGCGTCGATGATCAGGTGGGCGTAGAAATTCATCATTTGCTGACGCGCTACATCGGACACCGGCTCTGCCCATGCCTGACGATAGCTGGCCATGCAGTCGATGGACTGGATGCGCACGCCATTTCTGTGTGCTTCAAGCAGTATCCGGCGGAAGGTGTAGCGACCGGCAGGGTCGGTGTGGTGCCCGAAGTCCTGAGCCGTGACATACCGCTCCAGCGCCCTCGGCATGACGCCGCTACGGTTGAAGGTGTCGAGGTCCGCTTGCTGGAAATCGGTGGTGAAATGCTCCATGTACAGCGTCTTCACTTTCAGCTTGCGCAACTGTCCCATGTTTTCGATCAACAACCGCTTGCTGCCAAGGCTGCTGTGCGACTCGCCGACCACTAGACCGTTGCTGTTTTCATAGATACGTTGCAGTACCTGTTTAGGCGTAGTTCCAGCAGGTAATTCCGGTATTGGCGGGCGAGCTGGCACATCTACCGTGGTCATGAACTGGTTGGCATCGGTCGCCAGTTGCTCACGCAGGGTGCGAAAGCGCGCGATGGCAGCGTATCGTTCAGGGTCGTGAATGTTTTCCCGTGCGCCTGTGATCTCCTCGTCCGCCACGTCCGCAAGTGCAGAGCGCAAGCTGGGGGGGACTTCATAAGGGGTTTCGGCAAGGGCAGGCACGTTCGCCGCCGCTGATGGCCTGCCCCAGATCTTCAACCGCGAGAGCATGCCGCCTTTGAGGCCTCCACGTTCGAGGGGGTACCACTGGCCATCGGCATCAAGGCGGATGGGTTGGTGCTTGTAGAAAGAAAACGGGTTTTCCGGGTCGACGATGGTCCAGGTATTCAGTTCGGGCACAAAGCGCACCTGGTAAGGCTGCTCCTCGACTAGCGCATAAAACTGCCCGTCTTGTGTGTAAATGCCTGCGAAGGTGCCCGAGCCAGGCTCGCCGCTGAGCAGCATATTGGTTTCGAAGGGCTTCAACAGCGCCCAGCGTTTCACTGGCTGGAAGGGCGTTGGTACCCAGGTGTTCACGGCGTCCGCTACGCTTGAAGGGTCTTCGTCGCTGGGTTCGGTTTCGCCAACAGCGGCGGGTTCTTCTGGTGCTGTGGGGCTTTGCCCTGCACCCGTTTCTCCGCCTGTTTCAGCGGCTTCGCCGAGTTCGGCGAGTGGTTTGCTCGGTGCGCTGAGCAAAAACGTTGCGTTGAACAGCGTCTCGATGGCAGCAAAGATTGCCCCGGTAACGCCTGCCTTGCGTTCGCGGGTGGTATGCCCGGTAATTGCCTGGTCGATGTTCAAGCCCGTTTCAGCGATGCCGGCGCCGACCAGCGCCAATGCCACGGGCCAGTCCACTGCCGCCAGGGGGCCAAACACTTTCAGGCCGGCACTCAGGTAGCCGATCCACAGTTGTTTGCGCAAGTCGGCGTTGGAGCGCAGGGAGAAGTGCGCATCATCGATCATCCGCTGTAGGGCTTTGTCGCGCAGCCAGTCGAAGACGTCCTTATGGATCTGCTGATCGAGGGTGTTGATGCCGGAATAATCATCCCTGCCCCAGCCTTGGTACAGCAGATCGACCAGGTGATTGAGGCCGACCTTGCTGTCGCCCTCATCGCGGTCATCGAGGGAGAAGTGCGCCAGGAAGCGTGCGCGGTTATCGGCATGGTTGCAGTTGATGAGTACCCACCAGAACAGTGCCTGGTCATCCGCAAAGTAATGCAGGCCATCGACGTCGCCAGGTAGGTAGATCAGCTGGCTGCCATCTTTGAGCTGCAGACGCAGGATATCTGTGGCCACATGCCCGCCGATATCGAACGTGCACACGCGCACGCCAGCGTCAGGTACTACCTGTTGTTGCAGCGCTTCCAGTGACGGCGGCCAGGGTGTGTCACCCGCCAGCGCCTGCACGACATCGCGGCAGTGGCTGGCCAGCGCTGACGCGGGGTCATGGGCGCAGGCTTCCAGTACTTTGCTGAGGAAATTGGCCTTGGCCAACGTCCGGAAGTGGCCCGCCTGTTTCGACCAGAAAGACGTCAGCCGATCTTTGAAATCGACGGCAAAGTCGATGCTCCAGAAGTATTCCAGAACGTCCTTGGCTTCAAGCCGGATTTCATTACGCTCGTCGTAGGCATCCCCGCCAGGCCCTTCGGTGTAAAAGCCAACGAGGTAACTCAGCAGGTCGGCGTTGTCCTGGTCGTTGGCATCGAAGCGGTGCATGACCAGTTGGGGCAAGGTCAGCGATTCGTACGGCGGGTCCAGGTGCTGCCAGCCGTTGAAGGTTTTGTGGCTGCTGACGGCGGTGTGAAAGCGGTGCAGGTAAACGTTGTCGGGGTCCAGTGTTGTCAGGCCGTGGCGTTCAAGGACCTGTTGGGCAACTTCGCGGGCCATCTCGCGCATGTCAGGGCAGGCTTCGGTGAGCTGGCGGGCCAGCGTTAGCAGGCTTTGCTGTTCGTTGGAAGTGGGGGTGTTGGAGGGCATCACGTTTGTCCTGGCTGGAAGGATAAACGTCAGTCTCGAAGGGGCACGGGCCATGAAGGCGGTGCATATTGCTTGCCTGAACGGCCAGTAAAGGTGGCTTTCACTTAATCTTTCCCATTTGCAGGTGTATCGTATTCGCCCTTCATCGCCAGCCCTGCTGGCAGCTTGATTGCGCCGAACACGAGGTACCCGCACCAATGTCCTTCACCCGTCGACAAATGCTCAAGGGCCTCACCGGCCTGGTTGTGGTAGGCCTGGGCGCCGGAGGCGCAGCGCGGTACTGGCTGGGCAAGGTCGAGGACGAGAATGCCGGGCACGACTACGAGCTGATCGCCGCGCCCCTGGACGTGGAGCTGGTGCCGGGCTTCAAGACCGAGGCTTGGGCCTTTGGCCCTTCGGCGCCGGGCACCGAGCTGCGGGTACGCCAGGGTACCTGGTTGCGGGTGCGGTTCATCAACCACTTGCCGGTCGAAACCACCATTCACTGGCATGGCATCCGCTTGCCGCTGGAAATGGACGGCGTGCCGTACGTGTCGCAGCTGCCGGTCAAGCCGGGCGAATACTTCGACTACAAGTTCCGCGTGCCGGATGCCGGCAGCTACTGGTATCACCCACATGTCAGCAGCTCGGAAGAGCTCGGCCGCGGGCTGGTCGGGCCATTGATCGTCGAGGAGCGCGAGCCTACCGGGTTCCTGCACGAGCGCACGCTGAGCCTGAAAAACTGGCACGTGGACGAGCAGGGCGCCTGGCTGCCGTTCAGCATCCCGCGTGAGGCCGCGCGTAACGGCACTGCCGGGCGGCTGATCACCATCAACGGCCAGCCCGACGCGGTCACCGAGCTGCCGGCCGGCCAGGTGGTGCGGGTGCGCCTGCTGAACCTGGACAACACCTGGACCTACCGCCTTAACCTCAAGGGCAACTGCGAGGCGAAGATCTACGCCCTCGACGGCAACCCGGTGACCCCGCGCCTGTTGGAAGACGAGTACTGGCTTGGCCCTGGCATGCGCATCTGCCTGGCCATCCGGATTCCCGAAGCGGGTGAGGAAATTTCCCTGCGCGACGGTTTCGTGCGCCTGGGTACCCTGCGTTCGGTGCCGAGCAACCACGCGCCGAGTGACTGGCCGCCAGCGCTGCCGGCCAACCCGATCGCCGAGCCGGACCTGGAGAATGCTGAAAAGCTCAACTTCAATTTCGAGTGGGCGGCCAAAGTCTCTGTCACCCCTGACCCGAACAAACCATCGAGCCTGTGGCAGATCAACGGCCAGGCCTGGGACATCACCGACAAGACATGCGCCGACCGGCCCATCGCTACGCTGCAGAAGGGCAAGAGCTACATCTTCGAGCTGAAGAACATGACCCAGTACCAGCACCCGATCCACCTGCATGGCATGAGTTTCAAGGTGATTGCCTCCAACCGCCACGACATCAAGGAGCCGTGGTTCACCGATACCTACCTGCTGGGCAAGAACGAGCGGGCCCAAGTGGCACTTGTGGCCGATAACCCGGGCACCTGGATGTTCCACTGCCACGTCATCGACCACATGGAAACCGGCCTGATGGCCGCGATAGCGGTGGTCTGATGCGCCCACACATCATCGATCGCAGCCGCGATCAGGAATTCATGCGCATTGCTCTGGCCCTGGCGGCTGAGGGCGCGGCCATGGGCGAGGTGCCGGTGGGGGCGGTGCTGGTGCAGCATGGCCAGGTAATCGGCCAGGGCTTCAACCGGCCCATTATCGACAGCGACCCGAGTGCGCATGCCGAAATGGTCGCCATTCGGGCTGCGGCCAAGTCGGCGAGCAACTATCGGCTGCCGGGCAGCACGCTGTATGTGACCCTGGAGCCTTGCAGCATGTGCGCGGGGTTGATCGTGCATTCGCGGGTGGCGCGGGTTGTGTACGGGGCGCTGGAGCCCAAGGCGGGTATCGTGCAGAGCCAGGGGCAATTCTTTGGCCAGGGCTTCCTCAACCATCGGGTGATGGTCGAGGGCGGGGTGCTGGCGGAGGAGTGTGGGCAGATCCTCAGTGACTTCTTCAAGGCGCGAAGGGTAAAGAGGGGGGGGGTAGCAGGTGGCTAACGATACATCAAGGCGCATTCTCTGGCGGTCGATATAGCATTACGACACCCATCCTGCTAAATGAGGGGGTGTCGAATGCTACAGGGCTGACTTAGGTTGTTATCGATTGTTGGTGTCTACACAAGAGAGCTTTCCAGCGATGGTTCCGCTCCTGTAGTGTTTCTTCTGCATTTTTAATCCAGTGGCGACCATTTGCCCGTTTTCAATATTTCTAAGGTCTGAGATAGAGATTTTGCTTGTATCAACTGCATCGTCAGTTACCTCGAGTACGAAGCGCCAGTCATTTTCTGGGCAATAGCTGTAATCAGATTCTTTTACAGGTCTGTCGCTCCCCAGTTTTATTGTGTTGCCCTTTGATGCATTGCTTACCTTAAAAGAATAAACCTGATCATTGCCGCAGTTGTAATTGCCCATGTAGGCAGCTTCTTTTCGGTATTCTATGTTCAAAGATGCGCAGGCGCTGTCGGAATTTCTCTTGTAAAGATGAAGTTTTCCCACGGCCATATTTGGGGTGCTGGCTTGGGACTCCGCCCTTTTCACTTCTGCGGCCTTGTAATCATCTGGGCGGAGTGGTTGTGCGTGTGCGAACGCAGTCAGGCTGAGCAACCCAATAATAATAAGTGGTTTGGTCATGTCGATCTCCAGCGCTATGGTTGTGGAGATGCATATATAAAATGGGCTGTGCTAGGCGACAACTGGCATATTTACCAGTTGCGTAATCGTTAGGTTTTTGCAATCACATCAAGCGATGTATAGCGTTCCAAGAGACTTGAAACGTAAATCGCTTAGGGTGAGGTGCTGTGAACTTACGGATGAAGCCGGGAAGGGAGTGAATGCCGGTCATTCCTGCGAACAGGCCCGTACAGGTTACATCGGCGGCGACTGCTCTGCCGGCTTGTCCTTGTTTACCCCAGGCACATGCAAGTTGCCCTCGGCCACCTGGCCTTCGAGCTGCGGCTGGGTCACCCAGGTCAGGATGTCGTAGTAACGGCGGATGTTGGCCACGAAGTGCACCGGCTCGCCGCCACGGGCGTAGCCGTATTTGGTCTTGCTGTACCACTGCTTCTGCGCCAGGCGTGGCAGCATTTTCTTCACGTCCAGCCACTTGTTCGGGTTGAGCTTCTCGCGCTTGGCCAGGGTGCGGGCGTCTTCCAGGTGGCCGCTGCCAACGTTATAGGCAGCCAGTGCGAACCAGGTGCGGTCGGGTTCCTGGATGCTGTCGTCGAGTTGCTCTTTGATCAGCATGAAGTACTTGGCACCACCCTGGATGCTCTGTTTCGGGTCCAGGCGATTGGACACGCCCATGGCCTGCGCCGTGCGCTGGGTGAGCATCATCAGGCCGCGCACGCCCGTCTTGGAGGTGACTTCCGGCTGCCACATCGATTCCTGGTAGCCGATGGCCGCCAGCAGGCGCCAGTCCACCTGTTCGACCTTGGCGTAGCTCTTGAAGTGTTTCTCGTACTTGGGCAGGCGCTGCTGCAGGTGCTGGGCGAAGGTATAGGCGCCGACGTAGCCGAGTACATCGACATGGCCGTAATAGCGGTCTTTCAGGCGCTGCAGCGTGCCGTTCTTCTGGGCCTTGTCGAGAAACTCGTTGACCTCGTTGAGCAGGCTGTTGTCCTCGCCGGCCGCCACCGCCCAGCGCTGGTCGCGGGTGTCGCCCAGGTCGAAGGCGACCCGAACGTTGGGGAAGTACACCTGGTTCATCGCCAGTTCGTTGGAGTCGACCAGGGTCAGGTCGATCTGGCCTTCATCGACCATGCGCAGCAAGTCGACCACCTCGACGGCGTCGGATTCTTCGTATTCCAGGCCCGGATACTGCTTTTTCAGCTCAGCCAGCTGGTCGGCATGGCTGCTGCCCTTGAGCACCATGATCTTCTTGCCGACCAGGCCCTTGGCTTCGGTCGGGCGCGAGCGGCCGTTGCGGTAGATGACTTGAGGGGTGACTTCCAGGTACGGGTGGGAGAATTTCGCCTGGGTCTTGCGCCGCTCGCTGCTTACCAGACCGGCGGCTGCCAGCACTGGGCCGGAGGGCTTGCCCAGCTCGTCGAACAGTTGGTCGAGGTTGTCGGCGGTCTCGATCTCCAGCTTTACGCCGAGATCATCGGCGAAATGCTTGACCAATTCGTATTCGAAGCCGGTTTCGCCGTTACGGTCCTGGAAATACGTCGCCGGGCTGTTGCGGGTGATTACGCGCAGCACGCCATCCTCCTTCACGCGCTCGAGGGTGCTGGGTTTTTCAACACAGGCACCGAGCATCAGAAAGAGTCCGGTTGCGATGAGCCATCTGGCGCAGCGCTGGCGCAAAGCAGTGTGGGCGAACATAGCTTGCAGTATACGCAAAGGACAGGCAGCGCCATATCTCGACAACAGATAGCTTGTCTGGTAGCGGGTTCTGTGTTCAGGGTGTTTGCCGTTAGAGGTGTGCCGCCTGGCAGATCGAGCGCCGCGCGGGCGGCGCTCGATCTCACAGGCCATAAACCTCTTGAGGCGAGCACCCGAAATATTGACCCGCAAGTCCGGTTCCACCGCCCGACAGGCGCGGCGTAGAGCAGGTGCCGAAAGCCGTGGAATTAGGCTAGAATGCACGGCCTCTAAGCACACCCCTTCCTGAGGCTGTCCCGACGATGTTGATCCTGCGCGGCGCTCCTGCCCTTTCTGCCTTTCGCCACGGTAAATTACTCGAGCAACTGAGCCAGAAAGTCCCCGCTGTTACTGGTTTGTATGCCGAATTCGCCCACTTCGCCGATGTCGACGGCGAGCTGACCGCCGACCAGCAGCAGGTGCTGGGCCGTCTGCTCAAGTACGGCCCGAGTGTGCCGGTACAGGAGCCGACCGGCCGCCTGTTCCTGGTCGTGCCGCGCCTGGGCACCATCTCGCCCTGGGCCAGCAAGGCCAGCGACATTGCCCACAACTGCGGCCTGCAGTCGATCCAGCGCCTTGAGCGCGGCATCGCCTACTACGTCGCCGGCAACCTGAGCGAAGCCGATGCACAGGCCGTCGCCGCCGAACTGCACGACCGCATGACCCAGCGCGTGCTGGCCCAGCTGGAGCAGGCATCCGACCTGTTCAGCCACGCCCAGCCCAAGCCGATGACCTCGGTCGACATCCTCGCCGGTGGCCGCGACGCCCTGGCCAAGGCCAACGTCGACCTGGGCCTGGCCCTGGCTGAAGACGAGATCGACTACCTGGTCGCCGCTTTCCAGAACCTTGCGCGCAACCCGAACGACATCGAACTGATGATGTTCGCCCAGGCCAACTCCGAGCACTGCCGTCACAAGATCTTCAACGCCAGTTGGGACATCGACGGCCAGGCTCAGGAAAAGAGCCTGTTCGGCATGATCAAGAACACCTACCAGATGCACAGCGAAGGCGTGCTGTCTGCGTACAAGGACAACGCCTCGGTGATCGTCGGCAACGTTGCCGGCCGTTTCTTCCCGAACCCTGAAACCCGCCAGTACGGCGCGGTGCAGGAGCCGGTGCACATCCTTATGAAGGTCGAGACGCACAACCACCCGACCGCCATCGCGCCGTTCTCCGGTGCTTCCACCGGCTCCGGCGGCGAAATCCGCGACGAAGGCGCCACCGGCCGTGGCGCCAAGCCCAAGGCTGGCCTGACCGGCTTTACCGTGTCCAACCTGCGCATCCCAGGCTTCGAACAGCCATGGGAGCAGGCGTACGGTAAGCCTGAGCGCATCGTCGACGCCCTCGACATCATGGTCGAAGGCCCACTGGGTGGCGCGGCGTTCAACAACGAATTCGGTCGCCCGGCCCTGACCGGTTACTTCCGTACCTTCGAGCAGGCGATCAACACCCCGCACGGCGAAGAAGTGCGCGGCTACCACAAGCCGATCATGCTTGCCGGCGGCATGGGCAACATCCGTGAAGACCACGTGCAGAAGGGCGAGATCACCGTCGGCGCCAAGCTGATCGTGCTCGGCGGCCCGGCCATGCTGATCGGCCTGGGTGGCGGTGCGGCTTCGTCGGTCGCCACCGGTGCCAGCTCTGCCGACCTAGACTTCGCTTCGGTACAGCGCGAAAACCCGGAAATGGAGCGCCGTTGCCAAGAGGTCATCGACCGCTGCTGGCAGCTGGGCGACAAGAACCCGATCGCCTTCATCCACGACGTTGGCGCCGGCGGTATCTCCAACGCCTTCCCTGAGCTGGTCAACGACGGTGGCCGCGGTGGCCGCTTCGAACTGCGCAATGTGCCCAACGATGAGCCGGGCATGGCCCCGCACGAAATCTGGAGCAACGAATCGCAGGAACGTTACGTGCTGGCCGTCAGCGCTGTCGACTTCGACCGCTTCCAGGCCATCTGTGAACGAGAGCGCTGCCCGTTCGCCGTGGTCGGCGAGGCGACTGAAGAGCCGCACCTGACCGTGACCGACAGCCACTTCGCCAACACCCCGGTGGACATGCCGCTGGACGTGCTGCTGGGCAAGCCGCCGCGCATGCACCGTTCGGTCACCCGTGAAGCCGAACTTGGCGATGAATTCGACCCAAGCACCCTGTCGCTGGCCGATTCGGTCGAGCGCGTGCTGCACCACCCTGCGGTGGCCAGCAAGAGCTTCCTGATCACCATCGGCGACCGCACCATCACTGGCCTGGTAGCCCGTGACCAAATGGTCGGCCCATGGCAGGTGCCGGTGGCCGACTGCGCCGTTACCGCCACCAGCTTCGACGTCTACACCGGTGAAGCCATGGCCATGGGTGAGCGCACCCCGCTGGCCCTGCTCGACGCCCCGGCGTCTGGCCGCATGGCCATCGGCGAAACCCTGACCAACCTTGCCGCCTCGCGGATCGAGAAGCTGTCCGACATCAAACTGTCGGCCAACTGGATGTCCGCCGCCGGCCACCCGGGTGAAGACGCCCGCCTGTACGACACCGTCAAGGCTGTCGGCATGGAGCTGTGCCCTGAGTTGGGTATCACCATTCCGGTCGGCAAAGACTCGATGTCGATGAAGACCAAGTGGAGCGAAGAGGGCGTCGAGAAGAGCGTGACCTCGCCGATGTCGTTGATCATCACCGGCTTCGCCCCGGTCACCGACATCCGCAAGACCCTGACCCCGCAACTGCGCATGGACAAGGGCGAAACCGACCTGATCCTGATCGACCTGGGCCGCGGCAAGAACCGCATGGGCGCCTCGATCCTGGCGCAGACCCACGGCAAGTTGGCCAGTGCCGCACCGGACGTCGACGATGCCGAAGACCTCAAGGCCTTCTTCGCCGTGATCCAGGGCCTCAACGCCGACGGCCACCTGCTGGCCTACCACGACCGTTCCGATGGTGGCCTGATGACCACCGTGCTGGAAATGGCCTTCGCCGGCCATTGCGGCTTCGACCTGGAGCTGGACACCCTGACCAGCAAAGCGGAAAAAGTCGCCGCCATCCTCTTCAACGAAGAGCTGGGTGCGGTCATCCAGGTTCGCCAGGATGCCACCCCAGACGTACTGGCCCAGTTCAGCGCCGCTGGCCTGGGTGAAGACTGCGTCGCGGTGATCGGCCAGCCGATCAACAACAGCGAAGTGGTCGTGCGCCTGAACGGTGAGGAACTGTTCAAGGGCGACCGTCGCCTGCTGCAACGCCAGTGGGCCGAGACCAGCTACCAGGTTCAGCGCCTGCGTGACAACGCCGAATGCGCCGACCAGGAATTCGACGCGCTGCTCGAAGAAGACAACCCGGGCCTGTCGGTCAAGCTGGGCTACGACGTCAACGACGACATCGCTGCCCCGTACATCAAGAAAGGCGTGCGCCCGCAAGTGGCGATCCTGCGTGAGCAGGGCGTCAACGGCCAGGTCGAGATGGCTGCCGCCTTCGACCGCGCCGGCTTCGCCGCCATTGACGTGCACATGAGCGACATCCTCGCTGGCCGTGTCGACTTCGAAGCCTTCAAAGGCCTGGTTGCCTGCGGTGGTTTCTCGTACGGTGACGTGCTGGGTGCCGGTGAGGGCTGGGCCAAGTCGGCGCTGTTCAACGCCCGTGCCCGCGATGCCTTCCAGGCCTTCTTCGAGCGTAGCGACAGCTTCGCCCTGGGCGTGTGCAACGGTTGCCAGATGATGTCCAACCTGCACGAGCTGATCCCGGGCACCGAGTTCTGGCCGCACTTCGTGCGTAACCGTTCCGAGCAGTTCGAAGCCCGTGTGGCCATGGTCGAGGTGCAGAAGTCCAACTCGATCTTCCTGCAGGGCATGGCCGGTTCGCGCATGCCGATCGCCATCGCCCACGGCGAAGGCCATGCCGAGTTCGCCAACGAAGCGGCACTGCTGGAAGCCGACGTGTCCGGTTGCGTGGCCCTGCGCTACGTCGACAACCACGGCAAGGTCACCGAAACCTACCCGGCCAACCCGAACGGCTCGCCGCGTGGTATCACCGGCCTCACCAGCCGTGACGGCCGCGTGACCATCATGATGCCGCACCCGGAGCGTATGTTCCGCGCTGTGCAGAACTCCTGGCGCCCGGATGAGTGGCAGGAAGATGCTGCGCTGATGCGTATGTTCCGCAACGCGCGCGTCTGGGTGAACTAAGGCGTGTACAAGCTCGCCTTCTTCGTCCCGGCCAGCCATGTCGAGGTGGTCAAGGCTGCCGTATTCGCCGCCGGTGGCGGGCGAATCGGTGACTATGACCACTGCGCCTGGCAAACCCTGGGCCAGGGCCAGTTTCGCCCGTTGGACGGCAGCCAGCCGTTTCTCGGGCAAACCGGCCAGGTCGAGGTGGTCGAGGAATGGAAGGTAGAGCTGGTGGTGGCTGACGACCTGATCGCTCAGGTCGTTGCCGCGCTCAAGCAGAGCCACCCGTACGAGACGCCAGCCTATGAAGTCTGGCCACTGGCCGACTTCTAGACCGCATTAAAGCTCTTCGCGGGCAAGCCCGCTCCCACAGGGATATCACCGGTACTGAAGCTTGTGATATCCCTGTGGGAGCGGGCTTGCCCGCGAAGAGGCCCTATAATCCCGCCACAACTTCATTGCCAGGCTCAGGCCGTTTCAACCCGCTACACGCCAACAACCCCACCTCGAACAGCACCCACATCGGCACCGCCAGCATCGTCTGCGAAAATACGTCCGGTGGCGTCAGAATCATCCCCACCACAAAGCACCCGACGATCACGTAGGGCCGGCTACGGCGCAGTGTCGCCACATCCGCCAACCCCACCCAGACCACGATGAACGTCGCCACCGGGATCTCGAACGCCAGCCCGAATGCCAGGAACAGCGCCATGATGAAGTCCAGGTACTGGCTGATGTCGGTCATCATCGCCACCCCGTCGGGCGTGACGCTGGCGAAAAAGCCGAACATCATCGGGAACACCAGAAAGAACGCGAACGCCATGCCGGCATAGAACAGCAGAATGCTCGACACCAGCAGCGGCAGGGCAATGCGCCGTTCCCGGCGGTACAGCCCCGGCGCCAGAAACCCCCAGGCCTGGTGCAACAACAGCGGCATGGCGACGAACAGCGCGCACATCGCGGTCAGCTTGAAGGGTGTCAGGAACGGTGAGGTGACACTGGTCGCGATCATGCTGGCGCCCTCTGGCAGGAAGCGGCGCAGTGGCTCCGAGATCAGTGTGTAGAGGGTCTGGGCGAAGGGGAACAGGCCGGCGAACACCAGGGCGACCAGCCCCAGGCAACGCACCAGGCGCTTACGCAGTTCGCGCAGGTGCTCGGTCAGCGGCATGCCTGCCGCAGGGTCCATGGCAAGGCTCATGAGGCATTCTCCCTGGGTGCAGCGACGGTTGCCGGGTCATTGGCTGGTGGTGCGGCAAGGCTGATGCCCTGGCGCATTTCCTGTTCCAGGCGCTGCAGGGGCGCGCTGTCGAAGTTGGGCAACTCGATCTCGCGCTCCATCTGTGCGCGCAGGCCCTGCATGGCCCTGCGCGCCTGCCCCAGGCCACGCCCAAGCGTGCGTGCCGCAACCGGCAGCCGCTCGGGGCCCAGCACCAGCAGTGCGACGATGCCGACCAGCAGCAACTCGCTGAAGCCTACCTCGAACATCAGGCCTGACGGTCCGCTTGCGGCTGGGGCGTTGCCTGGCCGGTCAACGGCGCCTGTTGCTGCACCTGTGCGGTGCCGGGCGGGGTGACGTCGTTGTCACCGCCCATGGACTTGCGAAACCCCTGGATCGCCTCGCCAACATCGCTGCCCAGGCCCTTGAGGCGCTTGGTGCCAAACAGCAGGAATACGATCATCAGTACGATCACCAGTTGCCAGATTCCAATGCCACCCATTGCGACTACTCCTGTAAGGCCATGAAAAGGAAGGGCAATCCTGCCTCGTGTAGATGACGTGAACATGACGGAACGCACCCTTGCCATCTACCTGCAACAACCGGCGTGTTGACTGGCGTTTTTATTGGGCATGAGAGGCGGGTGCAGATGGGCGGTAAACGACAGCACGGCGCGGCCCTGCTGATGGTGATGATGGTGTTGGCGATGCTCGCTGCCGGTATGGCCTGGCTGGTGGAAGATGGCCGGCGCCAGGTTGATGAAGTGCGCCTGTTGCACCAGCGGGTGCAGGTCAGGGCCATGGAGCAGGCCGGCTTGGCCTATGCCGAGCAGGCGCTGCGCGACCCGGCCTGGCGGCTGAGCCCGTTGTTCTGGCAGGCCTTGCGCGGGCAACCGCTGAACTACGATTTTGGCGCAGGCCAGGCGCAACTGCGGGTGCGCGACCAGCACACGTGTTTCAACGTCAACGCATTGCTCGGTGCTGACGGTGAGCGGGCCGAGCGCCAGTTGCGCCGCCTGCTGGGCGACGACATGGCGGCAGAACGCCTGGTCGATGCCCTGGCCGATTGGCTCGACAATGACAGCGATACGCGCCTGCAAGGGGCCGAAAGTGCCCAGTACTTGCGCCAGCAACCCGCGCGCCTGGCGGCCAACCAACCGATGCTCGACACCAGCGAGCTGAACTTGCTGCTGGAGCCAGATGCCACGCGCCAGGGCCGCTACCCAATGCTGTGCGCTTTGCCGCAAACCACTGGCTGGCGTTTGAACGCCAATGCCTTGGGCCTGGAGCATCTGCCCATGCTCGAAGCGTTATACGAGGGGCGCTACCCACGCGCGCTGCTCAGCCGCATCATCAGTGGCCGGCCGGCGTCGGGGTATGTGGATGCCGCTGCGCTGCGCAAGGCGTTGGGGGCGGTGGATGACGAGACGTTCGAACGGTTGAGCGAAGGGTTGCTGCTCAACAGTGGGCATTTTCTGTTGCAGCTGTCGTTCGAGGAAGAGGGGCGGGTGATGCGCAGCGCGTTTCAGGTCGAGGCGCTGGGGGTGGTGCAGTGGCATGCACGGGTGCCGGCGCAGCAGGTGCGGGTGAGGAGTCGTGAGCCCATGCTCTGGTAAACCATGCCGGCCTCTTCGCGGGGCAAGCCCGCTCCCACAGAGACTTCACTGCCCTTGAAACCAGTGTGGTACCTGTGGGCACAGGTCCACACTGTCCTTGAGACTGGCGGGCTTGCCTCCCAAAGAGACTTCACTGCCCTTGAAACCAGCGTGGTAACTGTGGGCACAGGTACCACACTGTCCTTGAGACTGGCGGGCTTGCCTCCCACAGAGACTTCACTGCCCTTGAAACCAGTGTGGTACTTGTGGGCACAGGTCCACACTGTCCTTGAGACTGGCGGGCTTGCCTCCCACAGAGACTTCACTGCCCTTGAAACCAGTGTGGTACTTGTGGGCACAGGTCCACACTGTCCTTGAGACTGGCGGGTTTGCCTGTGGGAGCGGGCTTGCCCCGCGAAGAGGCCGGTACAGCCAGCACAAGGCTGACTGACCGGCTGGCGATCAGACCGTCCCGATCTCCCCGCCATCATCACGCTGAATCACCACGGTCGAAGCCCGCGGCCTTACCGTAGCCCCAGCCGGGGTAGCATCGGTCGCCTTGTCGGTATACGGCCAGTTCTCCGGGTGCTGGATGTTGACGAACATCGACTTGTTGTCCGGGCTGAAGGCAATCCCCGTCACCTCGCAACCGTTCGGCCCGACAAAGAAGCGCCGCAAGTCCACCTGGTTCTGCGCGTTGACCGGCACTTGCTTGCCCGTGGCATCTACCAGGTCAGTGGGGATTACCGCCAGCAACTGGTCATTGGTGTAGTCGGTCAGCGTGGTTTCACCGTTGTCGGTCTCGAACCACAACACGCCACGGCTATCGAAGCTCATGCCGTCAGGGCTGGCGAACTGGTTCAGTTCGGTCAGGCCAGAGCGGTTGATGTCGGCGGTACCGGCGGCATTGGCGCCAAACACGAAGATGTCCCAGGTGAAGCTCAACTGGTCGTCGCTGTCGTGCCAGCGAATGATGTGGCCGTGGCGGTTAGGGCCACGCGGGTTGGCCGCGTCGACTTTCTCTGGTGTACGCGCGCTGTTGTTGGTCAGGGTCAGGTAGACATCGCCATTGAGCGGGTTGACCGTGGTCCATTCTGGGCGGTCCATCGGGGTCGCGCCCACGGCATCGCCAGCACCCCGGGTGTTGAGGATGATGCCCGGCAGGTCACCGTACAGCGCGCCAAGGGTGCTGCCGGCGGTGGTGGGGGTGGCGACGTCGAGCAACAGCCACACGCCGGTGCCGTCGGCATTGAAGCGGGCCACATAGAGCTTACCTTGGTCCATGTACTTGGCACCGGTGGCCAGGCGGTCGGCCGGGCTGGCGTCAGCGGCGTCCCACACGGCCGTGGAGACGAACTTGTACAAGTATTCGTTGTTCGAGTCGTCGCCCATGTACCAGACCAGCGGCTTGCCGGCCACCGGCAGGCCTGGGCAGCACCCTTCGTGGCGGAAGCGGCCTAGCGCGGTGCGCTTGGTGGCCAGGGTAGCGCTGTTGTACGGGTCGATCTCGACGATGTAGCCATAGGTGCTGGCTTCGTTGCGGTAGTCGTCGGTGGCGCTGGCGCCTTTGACCGTTACGTCGAAACGGGCGAATTCGTCATTCACCTCGGTGCTGTCACCGGCGGCGCTTTCCCATTTGTACTGGCCGCTGGAGGTGCCTACGCCGATACGGCGCTGGTCTTCAGGGCGGGTGCCTTTGTTGACGAAGATGCCCGGCCAGTTCTCTTCGCAGGTCAGGTAGGTGCCCCACGGGGTGTAGCCGTTGCCGCAGTTGTTGTTGGTACCGCGGCAGTGGGTGCCGCCCGTGGAGTACTTGGTCTTGACGTGGTCGGTGCCGCGCAGCGGGCCGGTGATCTCCATGCGCGAGGCGGTGGTGAAGCGGCGGTTCAGCGGGTCGTTGTCGACCACCTGCCAGCGCCCGCTGACTTTCTGCAGGCGTACCACGCCGGCGCCGTGGGCGTTGATCTCTTTGCGGATTTCTTCGGCCGGGCGCTTGCCGTTGACGTCAGTGGTCGGGCCGGCCGGGTGCAGGGCTGCCGCGTCGATGTATTCGAAGTTGATGGCCAGCAAGCCGTCTTCGGAGCTGCCATTGATCGGGAAGAAGTGCATGCCGTCGTGGTGCATGCCCATGGCATTGGCCTGGTCGGTCGAGGTGTTGCTGCCATCGGACTTCCACGGGTTGCCATTGCTGTTCAGCGGGGTGCCCCACGGTGCCAGCACATAGGCGCTGTAGCCTGCGGCGACGACACAGGCATCGGTGCGCGAGCCTGGGATGGACTGGAAGCCCAGTGCCAGTTTCGGGACTTCCGGTTCGGTTACCGGTGGCTCGGTCACCGGTGGTTCGGTGACAGGATCATCGTGATCGGAACCGCCATCACCGTCGAAGCAGCCTGTTAGGCCGGTCCCGGCGATCATGGCAATGGCGGCGCCCAGGCTGCCGCGCATGATGCTGCGGCGGCTCAGGTAGGCGTCCATGACGCTGGCCATCGGCAGATTGCCGCTGTGGTTCCGGTCCAGGTTGTCGCCGGTATCTCGACTCATCAGGGTGTCCTTTTGTTGGCTGAGTTAGAGGAAACCGCGACTTTAGAGCGCAAGTATGATGATTCCTTGGCAGAAATATGAACGCGCGCTTAAAACTACTCGTTCTTACTTTTGGAACTGACAGATCAATTCGGAATTGCTGTCTGATTTCTGCCATCAAACTGTCATGCGAACGCCGCAACATCCGGAGCCCAACGTGAACTTGGTTAAGGATGGCGGGCTCGATGGTAAGCAGTGTGAACAGGCGCGAAGTGATCAGCTGGATGGGCGTCGGTGCCTTGGCACCCTTGCTCGGCGCCTGTTCCGCCTTGCCAGGCCAACGGGGTGGCAAGGCCAACCTGGATTTGCTGTATGTCGCCGACACCCTCGATGCCCGCCAGCCCGGGTTGGCCGTTGTCCCGGCAACGCGCCTGGGGCCGGTCAGCCACCTGGGGCGTGCGCCGTGGATGACCGGTGCCAGTGCCAGCATCGCCTTCCCGCACTTGGCCCCCTTGCTCGATGCCAGCCAGGCCGCGCACGCCAACCTCGGTGGTTACGCCGTGCTGGCCGCATTGCTGGAGCAGTTGCGTGGCGAGGCCGGGGCGGGCAACAGCCTGACCCTGGAAAACGGCCAAGGCTGGAACGGCAGCGGCCTGGCCTACCTGACCCAAGGTGAAAGCGGCGTGCAGGGCAGCCAACTGCTGGGCAGCGACGCACGCGTCAGCAGTGACGAGCGTGTGCTCTGGCCGCAGCGCAGCACGGCGCTGTACCGGCAGGCTGCTGCCATTACGCTGGGCGCGGGGCTGGCCGACGAACAACGTGAAACCCTGGGGCTTGAAGCACTGCACCTGTTCGAGCGGGGCGGTGCGCGGATTGCCGTGGTCGGCGTGACCGACCCTTACGCCCAAGACCAGAAAGCCTCCCTCAAACAGTGGTACCAGTCTTTGCTGCCGGTATTCGAGCAGGCCCGGCGCGAAGCCGACCTGGTCGTGGCCATGGCCGATGTGGGCACCGGGCCTGGGCTGTGGCTGGCTGAACGGCTGCCGGCAATCGACGTGTTGCTCTGTGCGCGTGGCCAGGACCTGTGGCCGACGCCCGTGCAGGCCACCCAGGCCAACGGCCGCCGCGTACCGGTGCTGTTCGCCGGGTGCCGGGGCAGTGGGGCGTTTCGCCTGCGTTGCCAACAAGTGGCCGGGCAATGGCAGTTCGAGGGGCGTTTCTTCCCAGCGTTCGAACAGCAGCTTTCCCCGGCTGCACGGGTGCGCGCCGGGCAATTTCAGGCACAACTGAACCAACAGCGCGCCGGCCACGCGGCGTGGCTCGATCAACCACTGGCCAAGGCACCCCAGGCCTTGTGGCGGCGTGACACCCGCGGCGGCAGCTGGGACCGCCTGCTGCACCAGGCCCTGGCCGATGACAACAATTTGCCTGTGCTGCTGCCGGGCCTGCGTTATGACTGCCCATTGGCCGCAGGTGCAGCGATCACCCGCGAGCACCTGATCAGCCTGACCGGCGGGTACCCGGCCCCGGTGGTCGAGGCCCCGGCCCGGCAGGTGGAGCAAGTGCTGGAAAATGCCGCAGAACAGTTGTTCGGCGACCCGCTGCTGCTGGACAACAGCCAAGACCTGCCGCGCTGGCAAGGCCAGGCCTGGGGTGTCAGCTACAGCCCGCAAGGCAAGCGCATCACCGGCCTGGAACCGGTCCAGGGGCTGTGCCGCACCTTTGGCCTGCAGTTCGCGTCGCAGGCCGGCGAGCCACTTTGGCAGCGGGTAGAAGCCTGGCTGACGCGGCAAGGCGCCGACTGGCAACTGGCACCGCTGCAGGTGCCCGAGGTGCGCTATGTGCAGGGGCACCCGGGCTGGCATCCACGGCAGTTGGCTTCGTGAGCCTTGGCGCGCGGTTGCTCACCGGTGGTTGCCTGACGTTGGCAGGTTGGCTGGCGGCGCAGTGCGTGCTGCAACTGGGCCGCCAGCCACAACCGGCCAGCCCCGCCCAGGCGGCCGCAGCCCAGTTGCCTGGGTTGATGGTCGGCCATTGGCAGGCGCCGGTCGATGACGGCGCGATCGTCATCACCCGTTTGCCACTGCACTACCTGGGCGGCCTCAAGGCCCAGCCGTTGTCGGCCAGCGTAGTGGTGCTGCGCTACGGCCAGCAGGTGCGCACGCTGGCCCGCGGCCAGCGCCTGGCGCCAGGGATCGTGCTGCAGGACATCGACACCGATGGCCTGATTTTCAACAACCAGGGGCGGCGCGAACGCCTGCCCTGGCCGCCACGCCCCGCCGTGACCGGCTTCAAGCGGCAAGGATGAACGATGCCTGTTAAATACTGCGTGGCGGCTGCGCTGAGCCTGGCCTTGGCCGTGGCCTTACCCCAGGCCAGCGCCGAGGAGCCGGTGTTCGATGACAACGGCACGCCGATGTACGAAGTGAACTTCGTCGACACCGAACTGGGCGAGTTCATCGACAGCGTGTCGCGCATCACCGGCACCACGTTCATCGTCGACCCTCGGGTGAAGGGCAAGGTCACCGTGCGCACCGTCGACCTGCACGACGCCGATGCCATCTATGACATCTTCCTGGCGCAGCTGCGCGCCCAGGGTTACGCCACCGTTGACCTGCCCAATGGCAGCGTGAAGATCGTCCCCGACCAGGCGGCGCGCCTGGAGCCGGTGCCGGTGGAGCCTGCCGGGCAGCAGGGCGCGGGCAGCGACAGCGTGGCCACGCGGGTATTCGATTTACGCAACGCGGCCACCGAGCAAGTGGTTGGCATCCTCAAACCCCTGGTCGACCCACGGGTAGGGGTGATCACCCCGTACCCGGCCGCGCACCAGTTGGTGGTTACCGACTGGCGCAGCAACCTCGAACGCATCGCCAGCCTGCTGCGCCAGCTTGACCGCCCCAGCGAAGCAGTGGGCAGCGCCAGCACCCAAGTCATGTACCTGCGCCACGCCAATGCCAGTGAAGTGGTGAAGGTATTGCGCGGGCTCAGCCAGGAAGGCATGGCACCGGCGCAAAGCACAGGCGAAGGGGAGAGCAAAGAGCCGCCGGTGACGGCCGCTGCCAGTAGTTCGGGCATCCGCCTGGAGTACGAAGAGGGCACCAATGCCGTGGTCATGGTCGGCCCCGACAGCGAACTGGCCGCCTACCGCGCCATCGTCGAGCAACTGGATATCCGCCGCGCCCAAGTGGTGGTCGAGGCGATCATCGCCGAGGTCTCCGACAGCAGTGCGCAAGAGCTGGGCGTGCAGTGGTTGTTCGCTGACGAGAAGTTCGGTGCCGGTATCGTCAACTTTGGCAGCAATGGGGTGAACATCGCCAACATTGCGGGGGCTGCGGCCAGCGAAGACAATGAGGCACTGGGCAAACTGCTGTCGGCCACCACGGGTGCCACGGCGGGCATCGGCCATTTTGGGGGCGGTTTCAACTTCGCCATGCTGGTCAATGCGCTCAAGGGCAAGAGCGGTTTCAACCTGCTCTCCACCCCGACCCTGCTGACCCTGGACAATGCCGAGGCGTCGATCCTGGTCGGTCAGGAAGTGCCCTTTGTCACCGGCTCCGTGACACAGAACAACGCCAACCCTTACCAAACCATCGAGCGCAAGGAAGTCGGGGTCAAGCTGCGGATCAAGCCGCAGATCAACGTCGACAACAGCGTGCGCCTGGACATCGTCCAGGAGGTCTCGTCGATTGCCGATTCCAGCGCCGCCAGCGATGTGATCACCAACAAGCGCGAGATCAAGACCAAGGTCATGGTCGAAGACAACGGCCTGGTGATTCTGGGTGGGCTGATCAGCGACGAGTTGAGCACCAGCAACCAGCGGGTGCCGCTGCTCGGGGACATCCCTTACCTGGGCCGGCTGTTCCGCTCCGACGCCAGCAAGAACACCAAGCAGAACCTGATGGTTTTCATCCGCCCGCGCATCCTGCGCGACGGGCCGAGCCTGGCCGGGCTCAGCGAGAGCAAGTACCGCACCTTGCAACAGACCACCCCGCTCCAGTTGCCAAACCTTGCGGGCGCAGAAGGTGGTACGCCACTGCTGCAGGTGTTCCCCGCCAGCCGAGCGCGCCTGGAAGGGGGCGACTGGTGATACTGCCCTATCGCCTGGCACGCCAGACTGGCTTGGCCATGACCCCTACCGACAGCGGCTGGCAATTGTGGCTGCGCCGCGACGCCGACAGCGGCCAGCTGCAGGAGCTGCTGCGCGTGCATGGCCAGCCCAGTGCGCTGGCCTACCTGGAGCCTGCGGCATTCGACGAGCAGTTGGGCCAGCTTTATCAGGGCGGCGATGCGGCCACCGAAGCGCTGATCGAAGGCATTGGCGACCAGGTAGACCTCGACAGCCTGATGAGCGAGATGCCGCGCATCGAAGACTTGCTCGAAAGCGATGACGAGGCGCCGGTCATCCGCCTGATCAACGGCCTGTTCGGCCAGGCCTTGCGCCTGCGAGCCTCGGACATTCATATCGAGACCTTCGAGCAGAGCCTGGTGGTGCGCCTGCGGGTCGACGGCCACCTGCGCGAGGTGCTGCGCCCGCCGCGGGCGCTGTCGGCGATGCTGGTGTCGCGGATCAAAGTCATGGCGCGGCTGGACATCGCCGAGAAACGCCAGCCCCAGGACGGCCGCATCACCTTGCGTGCGGCGGGGCGTGAGGTCGATGTGCGGGTGTCGACCTTGCCCGGCATCCATGGCGAGCGCGTGGTGATGCGTGTGCTCGACAAGCAGGCCAGCCTGCTGGCGCTGGCCAACCTGGGCATGCCGGCAGCGGTGCTCGATGGCCTGCGCAGCTGCCTGGCGCGGCCCAATGGCATCGTGCTGTCCACCGGCCCGACCGGCTCGGGCAAGACCACCACGCTGTACGCCAGCCTCAACAGCCTCAACGATGGCAGCCGCAACATCCTCACCGTCGAAGACCCGGTGGAGTACGCCATCGCCGGCATCGGCCAGACCGCGATCAACCCCCGCGCCGGGCTGACATTCGCCACGGGCCTGCGGGCCATCCTGCGCCAGGACCCGGATGTGATCATGCTGGGTGAGATCCGCGACCAGGAAACCGCGCAGATAGCCGTGCAGGCCAGCCTCACCGGCCACTTGGTGCTGTCGACCCTGCACACCAACAGTGCGGTGGGCGCGGTGACCCGTTTGCGCGACATGGGCATCGAACCGTTCCTGATCGCCTCGTGCCTGCGCGGTGTGTTGGCGCAGCGCCTGGTGCGGCGGCTGTGCCAGTGCGCGGTGGCGCAGCCGCTACAAGCGGCCGAGCGTGACCTGTGGCCTGAGCTGTGTGCATTGGGCAGCAGTTACCACGCAGTGGGGTGTGAGCTGTGCCAGGGCAGCGGTTATGTCGGGCGCCTGGGCCTCTACGAATTCATCGAACTGGACGCCGGCCTGATCGCGCTGCTGTACGACGGCGCCAGTGAGCAAGCCATGCAGGACTACTTGGCCGATCGTCGGCGCAGCCTGGTGGCCATGGCCAGTGATTGCCTGGCGCGGGGCGAAACCAGCCTGGCCGAAGTGCTGCGCGCGGTGCAGGGCTGAGCCATGCCGACTTATCGCTATCAAGCCGTCGACCTGGCCGGCAAGGCCCACAAGGCCAGCCTGCAGGCCGACAGCGAGCGCCATGCACGGCAACTGTTGCGTGAGCAGGGCCTGTTCGCTCGCCAATTGCAACGCCAGGAGGCAGGTACCCGGCAACCCCGCCGCCAGCGCTTGAGCCGTGCACAGTTGTGCGAGTTGACCCGCCAGTTGGCGACGTTGACTGGCGCGGGCATACCCTTGGTCGATGCCTTGGCCACACTCGAACGGCAATTGCGCCAGCCGGCCTTGCACAGCGTGCTGGTCGCCTTGCGCGGCTCGCTCGCCGAGGGCCTGGGGCTGGCGCGTAGCCTGGCCCGCCAGGGGGCGCCGTTCAGTGGCCTGTACTGTGCGCTGGTCGAGGCCGGTGAGCGCTCTGGGCGGCTGGCCCAGGTGCTCACGCGCCTGGCCGATCACCTGGAGCAGGTGCAACGGCAACAGCACAAAGCGCGTACTGCCTTGATCTACCCGTGTGTGCTGATGGGCGTGTCGCTGGCGGTGGTGGTCGGCCTGATGACGTTCGTAGTGCCCAAGCTCACCGAACAGTTCGCCCACGCCGGGCAGAGCCTGCCGTTGATTACCGCCGTGCTGATCGGCCTGAGCCAAGGGCTGGTGCACGCCGGGCCGTGGCTACTGGGGTTGGCGCTGGCAGGGGCGCTGCTCGCCAACTGGCTGCTGCGCAAGCCGCATTGGTGCCTGCGCCGTGACGCGTGGCTGTTGCGCCTGCCACGTATCGGCAGCCTGCTGCAGGTGCTGGAAAGCGCACGCCTGGCGCGCAGCCTGGCGATTCTCAGCGGCAGTGGCGTAGCCCTGCTCGAAGCGTTGCAGGTGGCCACCGAGACGGTCGCCAACCGGCGCATTCGCCAGGCCATGGAACAGGTGCGCCAGCAGGTGCAGGGCGGCACCAGCCTGCACCGTGCGCTGGATGCCTGCCAACAGTTTCCGCCGTTGCTGGTGAACATGGTCGGCAGCGGCGAAGCCAGCGGCACGTTGGCTGACATGCTCGAACGCGTCGCCGACGACCAGGAGCGCGGCTTCGCCCGCCAAGTGGACACCGCCATGGCGCTTTTCGAACCCCTGATGATCCTGGTGATGGGCGCCGTGGTGCTGTTCATCGTGCTGGCGGTGCTGCTGCCGATCATGCAACTCAACCAGGGCCTGCAACTGTGAACACAAGGAGTATTTCCATGCAGCATCGTCGTAACCGTCAGCGTGGTTTCACCCTCATGGAGATCATGGTGGTGATCTTCATCATCGGCCTGCTGATCGCCGTGGTCGCCCCCAGCGTGCTGGGCAACCAAGACAAAGCCATGCGGCAGAAGGTGATGGCCGACCTTGCCACCCTCGAACAGGCACTGGACATGTATCGGCTGGATAACCTGCGGTTCCCGAGCAATGAACAAGGCCTGGCCGCGCTGGTGAAAAAACCGGCCCAGGAGCCGCTGCCGCGTTCGTGGCGCAGCGATGGTTATGTGCGCCGCTTGCCGGAAGATCCGTGGGGTACTCCTTACCAGTACCGCATGCCCGGTGAGCATGGCCGGGTGGATGTTTATTCGCTGGGCGCCGATGGTGTGCCGGGCGGCGAAGGTCAGGATGCCGACCTGGGTAACTGGGCGCTGTAACCGATGTGCGATGAATCCAATGCCGCATGGGGCTGCTTTGCAGCCCTTTCGCGACACAAGGCCGCTCCTACAGGCCGGCGCTGTGCGTGTAGGAGCGGCCTTGTGTCGCGAAAGGGGCGCAAAGCGCCCCCAAAAGCCCATCAACAAGGCTTCAGCCTGATCGAACTGCTGGTGGTACTGGCCATCGCCGGCCTGATGACCGGGCTCGCCGTGGCGTCGCTCGACAGCGGCAAGGCCAGCGTCGATCAGGCCTTGCAGCGGCTGGCTGCACAGGTGCACGTGCAGGCCGCCGAAGCTCGGCATGCCGGCCAGTTACGTGGGCTGCGCTGGACCGGCCAGCGCCCGGAGTTCGTGCGGCGTGAACGCGACGGCTGGGTCGTCGAACCGGCCAGCCTGGGCGAGTGGCCCAAGGGCTTGCAGCCCGACTGGCCAGCCAGCCCGCAGCCGCGCCTGCTGTTCACCCCGCAAGGTTGGGCGCAGCCGGGTTCGGTGCGCTGGCGCTGGGCCGAGGGCAGCCAGCAATGGGCCTGGAGCCGAGACGGCCGCCTGCAGACGGCGGCGCTGCCATGAAGCGCCAACAGCGTGGTTTCACCCTGCTGGAAGTGACCGTGGCCCTGGCGATTGCCGCCGTGTTGGCGGTCATCACCAGCCAGGTCCTGCGCCAGCGCTTGGCGGTGCAGGACAACTTGCAACAGCACCGCCTTGGCCTGCTCTGCGCACGCGAACTGCAAGCCCGTTTCACCGTCGAGCAGTACTGGCCGGCCCGCAATCAGGTGGATGGGCAACTGAGCCAGGGTGGCCAGGTGTGCCATTGGCAACTGAAACTGCGCCGCACCGGCGTGCGTGACCTGCGCAGGGGTGAACTGCTGCTGTTCGGCGACCGCGACCAGCGGCTGCCGCTTGGCCAATACAGTGTGTTTCTGGAGCGCCCATGAAGCGGCAGCAGGCAGGCCTGACCTTGATCGAACTGATGGTGGCCCTGGCCCTCACCGCGCTGCTCGGCGTCATGCTGGCAGCGTTGGTCAGTGGCTGGCTGAAGGTGCGTGAGCGGTTGCAGGTGAGCAACCAGGAGGCGTCGGTGCTGGATTTCTGCCTGGCCCTGGAGCGGCGCTTCGACAGCCCGGCCCTGCGCCGGGTGTATGACCAGCGATTGCCCTTGCCCAGCCGTTGGTTCGACTGGCAAGCGGCGAGCGGCCAACTGTTGTGGGTGGCGGCGACAGGCCTGCCCGAAGCCGAAGGCGGGTCGCGTCTGCAGCGCCAGCGTCTGCGCTTCGAGGCGCGTGAGCAACGCCTGCTGCTGGAAACCTCGGCGGACCTGTATGCCGCCTCGGCGCCGCGCTGGGTGCTGCGTGAACAGCTAGAGCGGGTGAGCGCGATGAACATCCTTTACCACCAGGGTGGCCGCTGGCTGCCCTGGCCTTCCGACCAACCCGCGCACCCCGGCCGTGGCGTGCGCCTGGAATTGCAACGTGATGGAGCACCGTATGCCTGCACCTTCGTCCTTCCCTGGGGGCGCTCATGAACCTTGACTGGCGTCGACGCTCACCCGCTCGAGCTTGGCTGTTGGTGCGTCCTGGCAGCCCTTGGGACTGGTTACTGGTCGAGGGCGGTGTCGCGCTACGCCAGGGGCAGGGCGAACCGCCGGCGAACCTGCAGGCACGGGTGGCGTTGATCGTGCCGGCCGAGCACTGCAGCCATTTCCAGTTGCCCGCACCGCCAGGGCTCAAGCGTGAAGAATGGCCATTGCTGCTTGAAGACCGCTTGCTGCAAAGCGCGGATGAGGTGGTGTGCGGGTATATGGGGCGTGAGGCCGGGCAAGTTCGGTTACTGGTGGTGGCGCGCGAGCGCCTGGACGATTGGCGCGGGCAATGCGCCGACTGGGGGCTGACGGCCGAGCGCTGCTGGGCCGAATTCCAGTTGCTGCCGGCACCCGAGGCGGGGGTCGCCTGGTGGTGGCGCAAGCAAGACGGGGTCAGCCTGCTTAAGGGGCTGAGCGAAGACGCTGGCGAGCATTGGCTGGCCTGGCCTGAAGCCATGGGCGAGGTGCTGGTCGAACCCTGGCCGCAATTACGCAGGCTACCTCTGGAAGGCCAGTGGCCTACAGCATTGGCAGCGCTGGACAGCTTGCCTGGCCTGTTCGAGCAGCGGCGGCGTCGCACGTTGGCGGGGCCGACGCGGCAGCAGTGCCAGCTCATGGCTGCCTGCCTGCTGTTGGCGTGCACCTGGGGCGGCGTGTGGGCGGCCCAGCAATGGCGCCAGGCCCAGCTCTGGCAAGCCCAGGTGATTGCCGTGACGGGTGAGCAGGCGGGCCCCAGGCAGGCTGCTCAGGCGCTCAAGCGCCTGCGTGAGGCCGGCTTGCAGCAGCAAGGGCGCCTGCGTCAGCTCGACGATCTACAAGGGCGCTTGCACGCCTGGCTGAGTGAGCATCCCGGCTGGCGCCTGCAAGCGGTGCGCTTTGATGGCCAGCGCTGGCATGTGCGGCTGGAGGGCGAGGGCGCCACACCTCCTTGGCGCGAGATGGCCAGTGCGGTGGGCGCTCAGGTGCAGGTGAGTGGCGGCGAGTCGTCGCCAACCGTGGTGTTCGACTTGGAGGTGGCGGCATGAGCACGGCGTGGATGCAGCGTCACCGTTTGCCGCTGGCCGTGTGCCTCATCGCGCTGCTGTCGAGCGTGCTGCTGCTACGTGAAGGCGTGGCGCAATGGCGCGCGCTGGGCCAATGGCAGGCGCTGGCACAAATGGCAGTAGGTTTGCAGGGCGGTGCGACGCTGAACCTGGAGCGTCTGCGCCAGTCGGCTCAGGCGCGGCAGGTCGAATTACTGGAGGTGGTCACGCAGGGCGAGGCCTGGCACCTGCGCGGTCAGGTGGGCGATGAGCAGGCCTTGCTGGGTTGGGTACGTGCGCTGCAGGCCGAAGGCGCGCAGCCCTTGCAGTGGGGGCTGGAGCAAGACACCCAGGGCATGCGCTTCGACCTGGTACTTCGGCCATGAGCCGGGGCGCAGTGGCGTGGTTGCTGCTGGTGTTCAGCCTGACCTTACTGGTGCAGTTGCCCGCCAGCTGGCTGGTGCGTGGCTTCGGGGTAACGGCCGCGGGTGTGAGCGGCAGCCTGTGGCAGGGGCAGGCGCTGCAGATCGGCCCGTTCGGGCCGTTGCAATGGTCCTTACAGCCTTGGCGTTTGCAAGGGCAGGGCGCGCTGGGGTTTCAGGGGCAGGCGTGGCACGTGCAGGTCCGCGGTTGGCCCTGGCGCTGGGAGGGGGAAGTGCGCCCGGCAGCGGCACAGGTGACGGTACCGGCGGCGTATCGCCTGGCCGGGCAGTGGCAGGGTTCGGTGCGTGTACTGGGTGCGTGGCGGCAATGCCTGGCCAGCGATGGGCGCCTCACGGTTACGGACTTGGCGCTGAGTGAGCCCTGGTCGCTGGGGTTGGGGCAGGGCTGGCTCGAGGTACAGTGCCGCAGGGGTTGGCACCTGTTAGGGCAGTTGCTGCAGGCAGGGCAGCATCAGCTCGACGTGGATGCCGATGTGCGGGGGCGACAGGCCCAGATCGCCATCGCGCTGCAACCCGATGCTGCCCTGACCCCACTGCTGCGCGGCGCGCAGTGGCTGGGGCCAGAGGCAACGGCAGGGCAGCGGCGGGTCCGTTGGTAATCCCCCGAGTCTTCGGCCAAGCGCTCCCCTGTAGGAGCAGCCTTGTGCTGCGAAGAGGCCGGTGACAACACACTAAATCTTGGCTGCTGCCACTGGCCTCTTCGCAGCACAAGGCTGCTCCTACCGGGGCGCGTTAGACGAGGGGTCAGTCCGCCTTGCCCTGGGTACTCGACACCCATTGCTCGCTGCGGTTATGCCCGCTGGTACGCAATACCCCAAGATCAAGCGCATTCTCGCCGTCAGCCGCGCCCTTGCCCTTGGTGAACTCAGCCACTGCTGTGCCCAGGTCCACCGGCGAGTTGGACACGTCAATCGACACATCGCGGCGGTAGTCGCTGCCACTCAGGGTCTCTTGGGTAATCGCATTGGCGCTCAGCTCGACATCACCCTTGGCCGACTGCAACCGCGCGCCGACCAAGCGAGCATCCCCCGCGACCTTCAGCGCGATGCCTTCGCTGCCCTTGAGCGTGGTCTGCTTGGCCACGGTGTCGCGCTGTTGATGGGACAGGTCCAGGCGCAAGGTCGGTGAGAAACCAGGTTCGGCCTTGCTCAAGGCTGGGCCGGCCTTTTCGCCGACCTTGCTACCCAGCGGCCCTGCCAGCGCGGTGGCGGCGTTGGTGTAGCCTTGCGGGTTCTTTTCCTGGCTCAGGCGTGCGTCAGCTTTCACGGTCAGGCTATCGACGTTGTCCTTGCGGCTGGCAATGCGCAGATCGCCGCCGACCTCACCGGTTATACGCCCTGCCTCCAGGCTGGCACCTTCGATGCGTGTGTCGCCACGGCTGTGCAACTGGATACCCTCAGCGCGCAGCTGGCTGGCGTTCCAGGTCTGGTTGTCACGTTTGTCCAGGGCGACCTGTGCGCGGCCATGCAGACCACGGGTATCGGTATCCCCCTTGGCCATGTTGAAACCGGCCCCCGCGGTGATGTCGAGGTTGTCGCGTTGCTCCCGGTTGCTGGATGCTTCCACCCGCATGCCGCCCCCGGCGGCGTTGAGCACGATCTGTTCGGCTGAGGCGTGCAGCCCTTGCAAGTGCAAGGCGATGTCCTCGCGGGCACGGCTGCTCAGCGTCAGTGTGCCGGCGCTGTCGAAGCGGGCATCGACAGCCTGGCTGGCATCCTCGTTCTGCTTGCCGTGGTTGAAGTGCCCGCCGATGCCGCCCCCTTTCGTTGCGCCGGTCTTGACCGCAAGCTCCAGGCCGCCGCCCAGGTTGCCGCCCTTGGCCTGTTGGGTATCGCTGCCTGCGGTGACCTGCAAGCGGCCACCACTTTCCAGCAGGGTATCCCCGACCTTGGCGTCACGGCTGCCGATACGCGTCCCCTCCAGCTTCAGGTCGCCATCACTGCTCAGGTGAACATCGCCCTTGGCATCGATCTGCGCAACCTGGGCCTTGGTCTGCGCGCTGTCTTGCTGGCGGTGATCAAGGTAGCCGCGGGCGTCGACGCCAGTGCTGCCGGGGCGATTGCCGACCTTGGCCCAGGCGTTGCCGTCAAGCTGGCCTGCTGCTTGGGTATTACGGTCATTGGCTTGGGACAACGTCAAAGAGCCCCCACTGCGCATGGCCACGTTGCCTTCGCCACCGTCGATGCGCGTGCCTTCGTACAGGCCATCGCTGCCCAGCTGTACCTGGATGCCCTGTTGCCCATAGAGGCTTCCGGCCACGGCGGTACTGGCGGTGTCCTGTTTGCCCAGCGAGCCGCCCTTGCCGGCGGCGCGAACATTGAGGTCGTTGCCGCTGCTGGTGTCCACGCGGGCATCGCCGCCATAGGCCATGCGCTGCACGGTATCTACCTGCGTGTTCTCGGCTGCCCGCAGGGTGTGCTGCGAGGCGTCGATCAGCAATTTCCCGGCGTTGGCGTTCCACGCGGTGCCCTGGTCATCAATGACACCGGCCTTGACCTCGACCGCTGCACCGGTCAGCTCACTCACCTGGGCCAAGCTGCGGCGCTGGTTCTCCAGGCGTTTGAGATGGTCCACGGTCATGTCGGCGCCGACGCTCGGGGCCGCCATCGCGTCTTCGGGCGAGGCTTGCTGAAAGCGCGCGGCCTCCTCACCGAGTACCAGGCGTTCGATGGGGCGGGTGAGGTCACGGTATTCCACGCTGGCACCGAGGCTGCCGGCCCAATTGTCTGTGACGCTTTCACGCTCATGGGTGTCCTGCACGGCACGGTTCTCGATGTGCTTGGCGGTGACCTTCAGTTGCTGGCCGGCATCGACGCGTGCGGCTTCGGTGAGCAAATGCTCGGCCTCCAGCTTCACCCCGGCGCTGGCCTTCAATTCGCTGCCTTGTACCGTGCTGTCACGTTCGAGCTGAGTCTGGGTGTTGTGATGGCCTGCGAAGGCGCTGCCCAAACGGTCGATACCCCCCGTCACTTTAACGCTGCCTCCGCTCTGGCTGTTTTTGCTGATGGACTCGCGCTCATTGCGGGTTGCACCCAGGGCGATGTGCTTGGCGGTCACGTTCAGGTCACCGGCGCTGGCCTGGACTTTGGAACCATTGACCTGCAAATGGGCATCGCTTTGCAGGCCTACCGAGGCGCCCTTGAGTTCGCTGGAGACTTGTGATGATTCCTGTGTCGTACCGGTCGTGGTAGCGACCTGATAGCCCAGGTTGGCCTCGTACTGGCGCGAGTCCGGTTTGCCATCCTGCGCCTCTTCAGTCTGCTTGGCGCCGACGCTGAGGCCACGCTGCTGGTGCCGGGTGTCGGTTTCGTTGCGCGACTGCGCGCTGTCGATCACCAGATCGCCTTTGGCTTCTACCTGCAAGTGTTTGCCTGCTTCGACCTTTGCCCCGTGGATACGCAGTTCGTCGGCGCTGGCCAGGCGCAGGTTGCTGCTGGACGAGACGTCGCTGACCAGTACCTGGTCCTTGCGTGTGGTGTGCTTGCGGTCGCTGCCGATCAGGCCGAACAGTTTGCTGTCGCTCTGGTGATCGGTCGAGGTGCTGCTACCGCGGTCGGCTTCGATCGCCAGCAGGCCGTTTTCGCTGTAGAGCACCGAGTCTTCCTTGCCATGCACCTTGCTGCCTTTGATGGTGACCTGGTCGGCCGTCATGTTCAGCTTGCCGTCCGTCGTCACACTGCTGCCAGCCACGACCTGCGCTTGGGTGTCATTGCCTTTGCGGTCACCAAAGAAGGTGCCGGAGACCAGGTCGCCGCGGTAATTGCGTTGTGTGCCGCTTTCCTGCAAGGCCGTGGTCCCGACCTCGATGTGCCGGGCTTTGAATTGCATGTCGCTGTTCGCATGCAGCGTGCTGCCTTCAACCTTGAGGGCGTCGGCTGCCGTGAGGGTCAGGCGCCCGGCATTCAACGTGCTGCCCCGGGCTGTTTCGCGGGTTTGCTCGGTATCGCTGTCGCCGCGCCACAGGTCCTTGCGGTGGCGCACCTGTTCGGTGATGTGTTTGCTGTCGATGCCCGCCACGATGTCCAGGTTGCCGGCACTGTTGACGTTCAACTCACCCCCTGTACTTACGTCGGCGGCCAACAGGCGCATATCGGCACCCGATTGCAGCCGAACGTTGTCATGGCCGCGCAACTGCGTGCCCTGCTGTTGACGGTCGCGGGTGGTGCGCTCGCGGTCGTAGGTTTCGCGGGTGATGAAGAGGAACTTCTTGTTCCAGTTTTCGCGATCGTGCTGGGTGTTTTCCAGGCTGTCGGCGTCCAGGGTGAGCTTCTGGCCGGCCGTGACCACCACCTGTTGTGCCTGGCCATCGACGGCGCGCAGGGTCAGGTCGTCGGCGGCGCTGAGGGCAAGGGCGCCCCGTTCGCTGTGAAGTTCGGCGCGGGTGTCGGCCTTGCCGCTGATGTGCAGGCCACCGGCTGACTGGATGTCGATACCGTCGGTGGCATGTGCCTGAACGGGCCCCATGCGCACGCCCGCGCCTTCGGCGGTGCTCACCACGCGGATGCGCCCGGCGCGCATGGCCCCGAACAGGCTGGCATCGATACTGGCCGCTGTGCCGGGCAAGTGCTCGACCACCTGGCCGCTGGCCTGGTCGATGCGGTTGCGGCCCACCGTGACGTTCAGTTCACCGCCGGCCATCAGCAGCCCTTTGCTGTCTACCTGCGGCGCGATCAGGTCAAGCGCGCCGGTGCTGTTGCTTTGGCCACCGGGCAGTACCTGCAGGGCGCCGCTGGCATTGAGGGTGTCGAGGTACTTGAGTTGCTGGTCTTCGAATTCTGGGGTGCCGACCACGAAGCCCGCGCGCGTGGTGTTGATGAAGCTGCCCCCGTTGAGGGTGATGCCATTGGGGTTGGCCAGGATGTAATCGGCGGGGCGGCCAAAGATTTCCTGCGGCCCCTCGATCAGCGAGGCGTTGCGGCTGATCACTTCATTGAGAATGGTCGAAGCCGCCTGGCCCTGGAACTGCGGGTTGGCGGCCAGGGCACCGGCCAGTTGCGATTGGCCGGCCTGGGTGGCGTTGTTCAGCACCACGCCGGGGTTGCCGACGTTGTAGTCGAGGTACTGGTTGTGTGACAGGCCGCCGGCGTTGGGGGCGACAATGTCGATGACTGGCACACCATGGCCATTGTTGATGACCGGGGTGCCACCTGGGCCGGTAGCGGCTTCAAGGCCGCCCTGGGCCAGCACGCTGCTGGAGCCGAGCAGGGCGAGGAAGATGGCCCAACGCAAGGTATCCGGGCGGGTAGACGTCAACTGCGAGCGCGTTTGCATGGTCTCGTTCTCTTTTTTTGTGGGGTGAATCAGATGCTCAGGTTCCACTCCAGCACCCAGAAGCCCGGCTCCAGAAGCGCGCGGGGCAGGTCACTGGTGTACAAGGCGCGCTGGTAGTCGAGGCGCACGCGGCTGTCGGGCAAGCTCAATTCGATGCCGGCTGCCGCGCCTGCCAGGCGTTGAACGGGGCTGTCGCGAGCCAGCCGTGTCCAGCCCTGATCGAGGCCGGCATAGGGCCGCAGCTGCAGCGGTCCGGCCCAGGCCGGCGTCAGCGGATAACTGAAGGTGTTACGCCAGACGGCACTGCTGGAGCCGGAGTAAGTGCGCAGGCGAAACCCGCGCACAGCCGAATCATCGCTGGCCAGCAGTTGTTCGACGGCCGGCAGCCGGTCGCGGCTGTACTGCAGGCCCAGTTCGCTCTGCCAGCGCCAGGGCCGCTGCGCCGGGCCTTGGCGCAGGTGCAGCAGCGTGCCGCGGTACTTGTGAAAGTCTGGGCGCGGGCCCAGCGCACTGGGGGCTGAAGCGTCCGCGCCAAACCAGCCCACCCCTTGGGCGAACCCGAGGTAGCCGTGCCACAGGCCGCCTTCGAGCCACAGCAGGTTGATGCCCGCTTCCACCGTGGTCAGTGTGGGGCTCTGCAGGCTCACGGCCTTGCCGCCGGTGCGGTTGGTGAGCTGCTTGCGGTCCAGCCGGGCGCTTGCGCTGAGCATGCCCTGCTGGTTGCGCCATAGCACCCGCTCGGCGCTGAGCCCTAGAAAGCGGCTGTTGCCACTGCTCGTCTGGCGCCCCTGGGGGATGGGCGCGCGGTAGCTCAATTGGCTGACGCTGGCGGCGAAGGTCCACGGGCCGTAAGGAATGCTGTAGTACGCCGTGACACCGTTGCTTCGCCCCGGCGCATCGATGACGGTCCTGGCCAACGACAGGCGCAGGTCGTCGTTCAGGCCAAGCGGGCTGTCCAGGCCAATGCCGAGGTTCAGGCGATGGCGGCCGGTCAGTTCGCTGCCCCGGTTGTCCAGGCGGCTGTCCAGGTGCCAGCGCGAGGCGGTCTTGTGGGGCTGAACCACTATTCGGGTGCCGCCCTGTAGGGCGCCGGGCAGCAAGTCGACACTCAGTTCATAGGCACGCAGGCGGTTGAGTTGGTCGAGCCCTTGCTCCAGCGCTGGCAGGTACAGCGGCTGCCCCAGCACGTCAGGAAAAGCGCCACGCAAGGAAAGCGGCAGGTCGGTCCCAAGTTCGATCGACTCGACGAAGCCTTCGCTGATGAGGATGTCCAGTGGCGCCCCATCCTCGGGCGGCTGGCTCAGGTAAGGGCGGCTGGTGGGGTAGCCCGCCTGCACGTAGCGCTGGGTGATGGCCTTGAGCAGCAGGTTGATGTCGACGATGCCCATGCAAGGCTGCATGAAGGGCAGCACGGTCGCTTCCAGTGCCGTGCCCGGCACCTGCCGATGGCCTGCCAGACGAACACCGGTCACCGCCCAGCAGTGGCTGTCGACCGCCTGTATGGCCTGGTTTTCGTCATCGCCTGGCGAGGCGGGGGCACGCTGCCAGCGTTCGAGCCGTTGTTGCTGTTCCAGCTGGCGTAACGTTTGCTGCTGGTCGCGCAACTGCTGGCTGGCCAGGTCGGCGGCCCAGGCCAGGGGGCTGGCCAGCCAGCAGGCAAGCAGGCTGCTGGCAATGATGCGTATTCGGTACGGCATTGAAGCACCCCGCAGATGACGTACGGATTTCGTATTCGTCTGCGTGGATGCTAAGAATTAAGTGATTCGCTTGGATGCAGTACGCCGCCTAAGCGGATGTCAGGCGGGTTCGCGGTTGAAGGTGCGAAAGCTCCTACACGATGAGGGGTATGTAGGAAGCATGGAAGTGCAGCCATTGAGCCAGTCCCGTGCAGCGAGCGTTAGTTTTTAAGCTGCTCTTGGGGTCGCAGGCCTTGAATGATTGTCGCAGTCGACAGCAGCAGGCGGAGTGGGTTGTGTTTCGAGGGGATGAACATCAGCTCCTGATAGTACTTGGCTGCCTGCTCATCTTTTGCGTCCACAACGATGAAGGCCACCCCCGAGTGCATTGAAACCGTGTAGATACGACGGAAAAAGTCGGCCATCAGCCGCTGTCCAAGCCCCTTTCGCTGCATGCGCTGATCAACAGCCAGGCGACTCAGCATGGCTGCCGGCATGGGGTACCGAGGCATCTTTCTCGCCTGTTCTTCGCTCAGCTCATCGAGCGCTACTGAAGTATTCGCAAGGGTGTAGTAGCCAAGCAGCATTCCGTCCTCCAGGTACATGAAGGTGCGCGAGACATTGCGCTTTTCGTCCTGGCCGGCTTGCTGGGCTATGTAGGTATTCAGAGCGGGGTGGGTAGAGCAGTCGAACGAAGTTCGATCAATCGTCTTATCAAACGCTACGGTGATGAATTCCATCGCAAGGCCTTAGCGCAAGGCAAGTAAGTTGCGAAGCGCTTCATTGGGCTCTGGAGGGTTATCGAGCAACTGATCAGCGATGTCGGCGTCCAGAACAGTCATGCCTTCCTGATCGAAGTTCAAAACCTCATCTTCGATTACAGAGCGAACAGCCAGGGCAGCAACCACCTTTTTGAGTTCGGCCAGTTCTTTTTCCATGTCGGACAAGTGTGGTGCACGGCTGGTACGCCCGCGCGAAGTGCCTGAGCTCAATACGCGGACGCTCAGGCTTTTTGTCGCATGCTCCTCAACTACTGCACCCGCATTGCGATAAGCCGTGACCATGCCACTCTTGCTGTGCAAGGCGATGACGCCTTTCCTGCCGGCAATTGGGAGGCGTGCTTTTGATTGCAATTGCTTGTTCACAGTGAGTCCCTCTGGGTATGCCGATCGTAGCACATACAGCTTGACACCGAGTTCCAAGCATTGATTACAAGTCGCTACAAGCGCCCTGTCAGGGGCGGATCTCGATCAATGTCCCGTCCTTGACCAGTTCCCAGACTTCCTGCATGTCGCGGTTACGCATGGCAATGCAACCGTCCGTCCAGTCCAGGGTATGGAAGTACCACTCCGGGTATTCGTCGTTGATCGGCGTGCCATGGATCATGATCATGCTGCCGGCGCTTACGCCTTCGCGGGTGGCGCGGGCGGCGTCGCTGATGTTCGGGTAGTTGATATGCATGGCCAGGTTGAAACGGTCGCTCTGTTTGCGCCAGTCCAACCAGTAGAGGCCCTCGGGGGTCTTCTTGTCGCCTTCGCGTTCCTTGGCGCCCTTGGGCTGCTTGCCCAGGGAAATGCGGTAGGTCTTCAGCGGCTCACCACGGCTGATCAGTTGCAGGCGGCGCTCGGACTTGATCACCAGCACCTTGTCGATGAGCGGCTGCATGGCGGCCTGCGATTGCGACTGCGCAGGCACCGGTGGCTGCGGCTTGCGAATGATGGTCTCGGTGAAGGCAGCCTGGGACACCGAGGTAACGCAAAGGCAGAAAAGGGCAAACAACCAGCGCATGAAGCAGCACCTGCAGGCTTAAGTAGTGGGCGAGACGTTCATCGGCGGCAGGTACTCATGGCCTATGGGGTAGTGCTGCCCGATGCGGTCGCGATAGTAGCATTCTAGTGTGCGTGTGACGGTGCGGAAAGCCAGCTCGTCCCACGGTATCTCATGTTGTTCGAACAATCGCACCTCCAGGCTCTCGATGCCCACATCAAAGCTTAGGTCGGCCAGTTCCGCGCGGAAGAACACGTGTACCTGGTTGATGTGCGGCAGGTCGAACAACTGGTACAGGGCCATGGGCCCTACCTGGGCGCAGGCCTCCTCGACGGTTTCGCGACGGGCGGCCTGGTCGAGGGTTTCGCCGTTTTCCATGAACCCGGCGGGCAGGGTCCAGTAGCCGCGGCGTGGCTCGATGGCGCGCCGGCACAGCAGCACCTGGCTACCCCAGGTGGGCAGCACACCCGCGACGATGTTGGGGTTCTGGTAGTGAACGGTCTGGCAATACTCGCAGACGTACCGCAGGCGGCTGTCGCCCTCGGGGATCCGCTGAACGACCGGTTGGCCGCATGCGCTGCAGAATTTCATGCTGTTCTTCCCTTTTGACTGGGCTATCTTGGCGCGCCGACGGGGCCGCCGCAAGCGCACGGGGCTTGGGTGCTTCGCGGCTTTGGTGCATCATGCAAGACAGGCCTTGGATACGAGAGTGCGCAATGCTGGACGAGCTTCTTCGCCGAATGAGCAACCATGAACCTGCATCACTGGAAACTGACCGACGGTTTCCCGAAGCGGCGGTACTCTTGCCCATTACCCGCAGCGAAGCGCCCGAACTGGTTTTGACCCTGCGCGCCAAGGGGCTGTCGACCCATGGTGGCGAAGTCGCCTTCCCCGGTGGCCGCCGCGACCCCGAAGACCCGGACCTGGTGTTTACCGCTCTGCGCGAGGCCGAAGAAGAAATCGGCCTGCCCCCTGGGTTGGTGGAAGTGATCGGTCCGCTGAGCCCGCTGATCTCGCTGCATGGCCTGAAAGTGACGCCATTCGTCGGGCTTATCCCCGATTACGTCGAATACCGCGCCAATGATGCGGAGATCGCGGCAGTATTCACCGTGCCGCTGGAGTTCTTCCGCCAGGACCCGCGGGACCACACCCACCGTATCGATTACCAGGGCCGCAGTTGGTATGTGCCCAGCTACCGTTACGGCGAATACAAGATCTGGGGGTTGTCGGCGATCATGATCGTCGAGCTGGTCAACCTGCTGTATGACGCGGGTATCAGCTTGCATCAACCCCCGGAACGTTACATCGAGATCTGAGCGGGGCCCACCCTGCCGTTTGCCGCAAACCGCCGCCGTTTATCCTGAGGAGCGAGCATGAAATATCGCCTGGGCGACCTGCGGGTCGACAGCCATCCGACCAGTTGGATCGCGCCCAACGCCACCGTGATCGGCAACGTGCGCCTGCAGGCCCGTGCCAGTGTCTGGTTTGGCGCTGTATTGCGGGGTGACAATGAGCTGATCGACATCGGCGAAGACAGCAATGTCCAAGACGGCACGGTGATGCACACCGACATGGGTTCGCCCCTGACCCTGGGCAAGGGGGTGACGGTGGGGCATAACGCCATGCTGCATGGTTGCACGGTTGGCGACTACAGCCTGATCGGCATCAATGCCGTGATCCTCAATGGGGCGCGGATTGGTAAACACTGCATCATCGGCGCCAATGCGCTTATCCCCGAGGGCAAGGAAATTCCCGACGGGTCGCTGGTGATGGGGTCGCCGGGCAAGGTGGTGCGCGAGCTCAGCGAGCAGCAGATGCGCTTGATCGAGGCCGGCGCCGCGCACTATGTGCACAACGCCCAGCGCTATGCCCGTGACTTGGTGGTGGATGATGAGTGAAGCGGTCAAGGCAGAGCGCCCGGTGGCGTCGCCGTGTGTGAGCATCTGCGCGCTGGACGAGCAGGACATCTGCACGGGGTGCCAACGTACGGTGGCCGAGATCGGGCGCTGGGGGCGCATGGATAACACTGAGCGCCGCGCCGTGCTGAAGCTTTGCCATGAGCGGGCAGTGGCTGCCGGGATGATTTTGTAGGCGCGGCTGCCGCTGACCCCAAAATCAAGTAACCTGTGCGGCTTGTCTGACGGTTACTGCTCATGTTCTATCTCATTGCCTATATCAGCAGCGTAGTGCTGATCAACTACGCCTTTTCCAGTGCCCCGCACCTGGACATCATCTGGTCTGCCTGGGGCGGCCTGGTGTTCATCCTGCGCGACATGGTCCAGACCCGTTTCGGGCATGGCGCCTTGGTCGCCATGCTGGTGGCCCTTGTTCTGTCGTATGTCACCTCGGAACCGGCCATCGCGCTGGCCAGCGCCACCGCCTTCTTCATCTCAGAGCTGATCGACTGGCTGGTGTTCAGCATCACCCGTCGGCCGCTGCGCGACCGCCTGTGGCTGAGCTCGGCGCTGAGCATCCCGGTCGATACCTTCATTTTCTTCGGCATGATCGGCGCCCTGACGCCGGCCGTGATCGGCACGGCAATGGCCTCGAAGTTCGCCGGTGTCACTGCCGTGTGGCTGGCCATGGCATTTCGCGCCCGGCGGGCTGCCGCGGTCGGTTGATGGTGTAGAATACGGGTCCTTTTTCAGCGGGCGGCGCTCAGCCTGGCGCAGCCCCGGACGCCTTCGAGGACCTGAAATGACCCGTATCGGAACCCCATTGTCGCCCACCGCGACCCGAGTACTGCTCTGCGGCTGCGGTGAGCTGGGCAAGGAAGTGGTGATCGAGCTGCAGCGCCTGGGCGTCGAAGTGATTGCCGTAGACCGCTACGCCAATGCACCGGCCATGCAGGTGGCGCACCGCAGCCATGTGGTCAACATGCTCGATGGCGTCGCCCTGCGC
The DNA here is from genome assembly GCF_014269095.1 of Pseudomonas sp. SWRI50. Taxonomy (NCBI): domain Bacteria; kingdom Pseudomonadati; phylum Pseudomonadota; class Gammaproteobacteria; order Pseudomonadales; family Pseudomonadaceae; genus Pseudomonas; species Pseudomonas sp. SWRI50. The sequence goes on from NZ_JABWRW010000001.1 coordinate 256,156, forward strand.
GCAGTGATCGAAGCCGAGAAGCCGCATTACATCGTCCCCGAAATCGAAGCCATTGCCACCGCGACCCTGGTCGAGCTGGAAAACGAAGGCTTCACCGTGGTGCCCACCGCCCGCGCCACCCAGCTGACCATGAACCGCGAAGGCATCCGTCGCCTGGCCGCCGAAGAGCTGGACCTGCCGACCTCGCCGTACCACTTCGCCGACACCTACGAAGACTATGCCAAGGCCGTGGCCGATGTCGGCTACCCGTGCGTGGTCAAGCCAGTGATGAGCTCGTCGGGCAAAGGCCAGAGCCTGCTGCGCAGCGATGCCGACCTGCAGAAGTCCTGGGACTACGCCCAGGAAGGCGGCCGCGCCGGCAAGGGCCGGGTGATCATCGAAGGCTTCATCGATTTCGATTACGAAATCACCCTGCTGACCGTGCGTCACGTCGGCGGCACCACCTTCCTGGAGCCTGTCGGCCATCGCCAGGAGAAAGGCGATTATCAAGAATCGTGGCAGCCCCAGGCCATGAGCCCGAAAGCCCTGGCAGAATCGCAGCGCGTGGCTCAGGCAGTCACCGATGCCTTGGGCGGCCGTGGCCTGTTCGGCGTGGAGTTGTTCGTCAAAGGCGACCAGGTGTGGTTCAGCGAAGTGTCGCCGCGCCCGCACGACACGGGCCTGGTGACGTTGATCTCCCAGGACCTGTCGCAGTTCGCCCTGCATGCACGCGCCATTCTGGGCCTGCCGATTCCGGTGGTGCGTCAGTTTGGGCCATCGGCGTCGGCGGTGATCTTGCCAGAAGGCCAATCGCAACAGACCAGCTTCGCCAACCTTGGCGCTGCGCTGAGCGAGCCGGACACGGCCATTCGCCTGTTCGGCAAGCCGGAAATCAACGGTACCCGTCGCATGGGCGTATGCCTGGCACGTGATGAGTCGATCGAAGCGGCGCGAGCCAAGGCGACTCGCGCTTCGCAGGCAGTCAAGGTCGAGTTCTGATTCAGCAGGGGCCGCGCCGCGGCCCATTCGCGGGGCAAGCCCGCTCCCACAGGATTATCGTTGGCCTCAGGCATTGCGATATTTCTGTGGGAGCGGGCTTGCCCCGCGAATGGGCTGCAAAGCAGCCCCGATCACTTACAGTTCGGTATGTCGGGTCTCTTTCAGGCACAGCACCGCAATCAAGCTGATCACCGCCGCCACCGACACATACCCGCCCACCCAGCTCAACCCGCCCATGCTCACCAGTTTCTGAGCAAAGAACGGCGCCGCCGAAGCCCCCACGATGCCACCCAGGTTGTACGCGGCCGACGCGCCGGTGTAGCGCACATGGGTAGGGAACAGCTCGGGCAGCAACGCCCCCATCGGCGCAAAGGTCACGCCCATCAGGAACAGCTCGATGGCCAGGAACAGCGCCACGCCGGTGGTCGACCCCGAGGTCAGCAGCGGCTCCATGGTAAAGCCCGATGCCACGGCCAGCAGGCCGCCGACGATCAGCACCGGTTTGCGCCCGTAGCGGTCGCTGAGCCAAGCCGACAGGGGCGTGGCCAGCGCCATGAACACCACCGCGAAGCACAGCAGGCCGAGGAACGTCTCACGGCTGTAGCCCAGGGTACTCACGCCGTAGCTGAGCGAGAACACCGTCGAGATATAGAACAGCGCATAGCACACCACCATCGCCGCAGCGCCCAGTAGGGTCGGTACCCAGTATTTGGAGAACAGGTCGACCACCGGCATCTTCACGCGCTCATGGCGGGCAATGGCCTTGGCAAACACCGGGCTCTCTTCGAGCTTGAGGCGTACATAAAGGCCCACCAGTACCAGTGCGGCGCTGAGCAGGAACGGAATGCGCCAGCCCCATTCACGGAACTGCTCGTCACTCAGCACCAGGGCCAGGGTCAGGAACAGGCCGTTGGCAGCCAGGAAGCCGATCGAAGGCCCCAATTGCGGGAACATGCCGAACCAGGCGCGCTTGCCCGGTGGCGCGTTCTCGGTGGCCAGCAGCGCTGCGCCGCCCCATTCGCCACCCAGGCCCAGGCCTTGGCCGAAGCGCAGCAGGCAAAGAATGATCGGCGCCCAGACGCCAATGCTGTCGTAGCCTGGCAGCACGCCGATGGCGGTGGTGGAAACACCCATCAGCAGCAGCGACGCCACCAGGGTCGATTTACGGCCGATGCGGTCGCCAAAATGGCCGAACAGCGCCGAGCCCAGCGGGCGAGCGAGGAAGGCGATGCCGAAGGTGAGGAAGGCCGCGAGCATCTGCGCGGTGCCCGACCCGGACGGGAAGAACACCGGGCCGATCACTAGCGCGGCGGCCGTGGCGTAAACATAGAAGTCGTAGAACTCGATGGCCGTGCCGATGAAGCTGGCAGTGGCCACCCGTGCGGGGGAGTTGACCGGCGCGGCAGGCGCTTCGGCATAGGTGCTGCTCGTGGTCATTAAGTAGGTCCCTAACAGTCTGGTCGTGCTCCAAGGGCTTGATCCGCCAGGGCGCGTACCTTCGAAGGGCAGGCACGCCTATACGGACGCCGGAGCGTATTGTTCTTTTGCTCGCCCGACTGACGATAGCCCAAGGGGGATAGGGGCGGGAGCGGGCACTGTTCGGGGTGTTGAAGCAGGACCGCGGGGCGTGTCAGTGGAGCGGACTGGCCGTGTGGCGCCGGGTGCGGGTAGCAGGCGGGACGGCGGGGCTGGGTAAGCGTGACCCGAGTATAGCTATCGGGTCACGGTCCACACCAGTACCTTGCTGGCGCAATTGTCCTCTGTTTCGAGGATTTCCAGGCGATATCGGCCGATCTTCAGGCAAACGGCGCTTTCCGGGATGCTTTCCAGTGCTTCGGTGACCAGGCCGTTGAGGGTCTTTGGCCCGCCATCGCAGGGCAGGTGCCAGCCCAAGGTGCGGTTGATCTCGCGCAGCGAGGCGGTGCCTTCGATGACGAAGGTGCCATCGGGCTGGGGGTGTACGTGCGGGTTGTCCAGCCCCTGTTCGTCTTCGAACTCGCCGACGATCTCTTCGAGGATGTCTTCCAAGGTGACGATGCCCAGCACCTCGCCGTATTCGTCCACCACCACACCCAGGCGGCGTTGCTGTTTATGGAAGTTCAGCAACTGCAGCTGCAGGGGCGTGCTTTCGGGTACGAAATAGGGCTCGTAACAGGCGCCGTGGAGCTTCTCCAGGGTCAGCTCCGCCTTGGGCAGCAGGTGGCTGATCAGCTTGGTGTTGAGGATCGCCTCAACCTGGTTGATGTCGTTGTGATAGACCGGCAAGCGGGTGTGACGGCTGACGATCAGCTGCTCGATGATGCGTTCGATCGGGTCGTCCAGGTTGATGCCATCGACTTCGTTGCGCGGCACCAGGATGTCGTTGACGGTGACTTTGTCCAGCGATTGCAAACCGTCGAGCAGGCCATGGCGTGCAGGCTCGTGCTCCTCGTCTTCGTCGAAGTCGTCGTCTTGCTCCGGGTGCAAGGCGACCGCCGTAGGCTGCACACGGAATGGGCGCAGTAGCAGCTTGGCGCAGCCATCGAGCAGGCAGGCCAAGGGTTGCAGAAGCGCCAGGGGCACTTTCAGCAGGCTTGCACCCAGGCTTGTAAACGCCTGCGGGTTACGCCGCGCCAGGCGCCGCGGCAGGAATTCGGCAAACACCAGCAAGGCCAGCGTCGCGCCCAGGCCGGCCAGCCAGAAGCCGTGTTCGCCGCTGTAGCGCTGGCCAATCAGGCACGCCAGGCCCAGCACCAGCAACTTGCCGAGGCTGGCGCACAGCACCAGCGCCTGGGCGGGCAGGGGGGCTTGACCGTCGTCGCCATTGCGCAGCGAACCATTGAGCTGCAGGCGGGCGGCATCCACGGCGCTGAAAAGCGCCGACCAGAGCAGCGCCAGTGCCAGAGTGCCGAGGAGCGGTGCGTACGGCAGGGTGTCCATGGGCGGCCGTCAGATATGCAGGATGAATTCGCGAACCAGCTTGCTGCCGAAATAGGCCAGCATCAGCAGGCAGAAACCGGCCAGCGTCCAGCGGATCGCCTTGTGGCCACGCCAGCCCAGGCGGGTGCGGCCCCACAGCAGCACGCTGAACACCACCCAGGCGACGCAGGCCAGCAAGGTCTTGTGCACCAGGTGCTGGGCGAACAGGTTGTCGAGGAACAGCCAGCCAGAAATCAGCGACAGCGACAGCAGGCACCAGCCGGCCCAGAGAAAGCCGAACAGCAGGCTTTCCATGGTTTGCAGCGGCGGAAAGTTGCGGATCAGGCCTGACGGGTGCTTGTTTTTCAGCTGGTGGTCCTGCAGCAACAGCAGCAACGACTGGAACACCGCGATGGTGAACAGGCCGTAGGCGAGGATCGACAGCAGGATGTGTGCGAGGATGCCGGGCTCTTCGTTGATCAGCGGCACGGTACCAGGGGGCGCGAACTGGGCCAGCAGCGCAGTGACCGCGCCCAGCGGGAACAGCAGCACCAGCAGGTTTTCTACCGGGATGCGCAGGCACGCCAGCAAGGTCAGGGTAATGACCGCAACGGCGATCAGGCTGGCGGCGCTGAAAAAATCCAGGCTCAGGCCCAGCGGGGTGATCAGCTGGAAGAACAGGGCGCCGCCCTGGGCGATGACAGCCAGGGCGCCGAGCAGGCCCAGCAGCCGTTTGTCAGCTTTGCGGCCCTGGGCCAGGTGCGTGCCCTGGTAGAGGGTCGCAGCTATATAAAGGCCGGCGGCGATCAGGTTGGGGATGAGGCTGGGTGAGGAGAACATAAGTCCTGGTTGGCGAGCCTTAAAGAGACGGAGTTTGGCATAGAGAGCTGCAAGCTGGAAGCCGCAAGGTACAAGCAAAGGCGGATCCGCGAGGTGGCTGCATTTTCTTGCCGCCTGGCGCCCGTAGCTTGCCGCTGGGAAGGCAAGGTGTGCGCCGCCGCCGCACTTCGCTATAATCGCCGCCTTGCTGTGCCCCGGGTGTGTGCATTTCCCCCCTGGGCGCCTGACAAACCTCGGCTTTTACTGGGCCTGAAAGGATCACCATGTTCGAAAACCTGACCGACCGCCTGTCACAGACGCTGCGCCATGTCACCGGCAAGGCCAAGCTGACTGAAGACAATATCAAGGACACGCTGCGCGAAGTGCGCATGGCGTTGCTCGAGGCCGACGTTGCCTTGCCGGTGGTCAAGGATTTCGTCAACAGCGTCAAGGAACGTGCGGTCGGTACCGAGGTGTCGCGCAGCCTGACCCCAGGCCAGGCCTTCGTGAAGATCGTCCAGGCCGAGCTCGAAAGCCTGATGGGCGCGGCCAACGAAGACCTCGCGCTGAACGCCGCGCCACCTGCCGTGGTGCTGATGGCTGGCTTGCAGGGTGCAGGTAAGACCACCACCGCCGGCAAGCTCGCGCGCTTCCTCAAGGAGCGCAAGAAGAAGAGCGTGATGGTGGTCTCGGCCGACGTCTACCGCCCGGCCGCGATCAAGCAGCTGGAAACCCTGGCCAACGACATCGGCGTAACCTTCTTCCCGTCCGACATCAGCCAGAAGCCGGTCGCCATCGCTGAAGCGGCGATTCGCGAAGCCAAGCTCAAATTCATCGACGTGGTCATCGTCGACACCGCCGGCCGTCTGCACATCGACGCCGACATGATGGACGAGATCAAGGCGCTGCATGCTGCGGTCAAGCCGGTCGAGACCCTGTTCGTGGTCGACGCCATGACCGGCCAGGACGCCGCCAACACCGCCAAGGCCTTTGGTGAAGCCCTGCCGCTGACCGGCGTGGTGCTGACCAAGGTCGACGGTGATGCCCGTGGCGGTGCCGCGTTGTCGGTACGTGCCATCACCGGCAAGCCGATCAAGTTCATCGGTATGGGTGAGAAGACCGAGGCCCTCGAGCCGTTCCACCCGGACCGCGTCGCCTCGCGCATCCTCGGCATGGGCGACGTGCTCAGCCTGATCGAGCAGGCCGAGCAGACCATCGACAAGGCCAAGGCTGACAAGCTGGCCAAGAAGCTGAAGAAGGGCAAGGGCTTCGACCTCGAAGACTTCCGCGACCAGCTGCAGCAAATGAAGAACATGGGCGGCCTGGGCGGCTTGATGGACAAGCTGCCGAGCATCGGCGGGGTCAACCTGTCGCAGATGGGCAATGCCCAGGGCGCGGCCGAGAAGCAGTTCAAGCAGATGGAGGCGATCATCAACTCCATGACCCCGGCCGAGCGCCGCGATCCTGACCTGCTCAGCGGTTCGCGCAAGCGCCGCATCGCCATCGGCTCCGGCACCCAGGTGCAGGACGTCGGCCGGCTGATCAAGCAGCATAAGCAGATGCAGAAGATGATGAAGAAATTCTCTGCCAAGGGCGGCATGGCCAAGATGATGCGCGGCCTTGGCGGCATGATGCCAGGCGGCGGCATGCCGAAGCTGTAACCCCTATTCCGGGCGCTTGTCTTTTACCGGACGAGCGCTCAGAACCCCCGCCGTGGCGGGGCAATGGCCGCGAAAAGCGTGGCTTAACCGGCGAATCTGGACGGCATGGCGAGGCCTTGCCGAAAAAGTCATTTGCAAATGTCCGTGTATTCCCCGAGAATATGCGGCCTTTTGGGCACGCATGTGCCTATTTGGCTTTCAGATTTGCAGCACCGACTGCAGTACCAACTGCAGCACCGACTATAGGAACGATGTTCACATGGTAACCATTCGTCTGGCCCGTGGCGGCTCGAAAAAGCGCCCTTTCTACCACCTGACCGTGACCAACTCGCGTAACGCCCGTGACGGCCGTTTCGTTGAGCGCGTTGGCTTCTTCAACCCGATCGCATCGGGCGCCGAAGTCAAGCTGTCGGTCAACCAGGAACGCGTCACCTACTGGCTGAGCCAGGGCGCGCAGCCGTCTGAGCGTGTTGCTCAGCTGCTGAAGGAAGCTGCCAAGGCCGCTGCCTAAGATATATGAACGCGACGCCAGAAAAGGCTGACGACCTCATCGTCGTTGGCAAGATTTTTTCGGTTCACGGCGTTCGCGGCGAGGTGAAGGTGTATTCCTTTACCGATCCGATTGAAAACCTGTTGGATTATCCACGCTGGACGCTCAAGCACGAAGGCAAGGTAAAACAGGTAGAGCTGGTCAGCGGTCGTGGCTCCCAAAAGGGCCTGGTCGTGAAACTGAAAGGCCTCGATGATCGCGATGAAGCCCGTCTTCTGAGTGGTTACGAGATCTGCATACCGCGGAGCCTTTTGCCCAACCTGCCCGTCGACGAGTACTACTGGTACCAGTTGCAGGGCTTGAAGGTCATCAACCAGGACGAACATCTGTTCGGCAAGGTCGATCACCTGTTGGAGACCGGTGCGAACGATGTAATGGTGGTCAAGCCGTGCGCAGGCAGCCTGGATGATCGCGAGCGTTTGTTGCCCTATACGGAGCAATGCGTGCTGGCAATCGACCTCGAAGCAGGCGTGATGCGGGTTGAATGGGACGCGGACTTCTAAACGATGGGTAACCTTCGCGTAGACGTCATCACGTTGTTCCCCGAGATGTTCTCGGCCATCACGGAGTACGGCATTACCAGCCGCGCGGTAAAACAGGGGTTGCTTCAGGTAACGTGCTGGAACCCGCGGGACTACACCACAGATCGCCACCATACCGTGGATGATCGGCCGTTTGGCGGTGGTCCGGGCATGGTGATGAAAATCAAGCCTCTGGAAGACGCCCTGGTTAGCGCCAGGCAAGCGACCGGAGCATCGGCAAAGGTGATCTACCTTTCGCCGCAAGGCCGCAAGCTGACTCAGCAAGCGGTCAAAGGCCTGGCCGAACAGGAATCGTTGATCCTGATCGCCGGTCGTTATGAAGGCATCGACGAGCGCTTTATTGAGGCTCATGTCGATGAGGAGTGGTCGATTGGCGACTATGTGCTTTCCGGTGGCGAGCTGCCGGCCATGGTACTGATCGATGCGGTTACGCGGCTGCTGCCCGGAGCTTTAGGGCATGTGGACTCGGCGGAGGAAGACTCTTTCACCGACGGTCTGCTCGATTGCCCGCACTACACCCGACCTGAGGTGTATGCGGATCAGCGTGTTCCCGACGTGTTGCTAAGTGGCAACCATGCACATATCCGGCGTTGGAGGATGAAGCAGTCCCTTGGTAGGACCTTCGAACGACGCGCCGATCTTCTGGAAAGTCGCTCGCTTTCTGGAGAAGAGAAGAAGCTGCTCGAGGAATACCTCCGCGAGCGGGACGATAGTTAAACGTATCGATGGTGGATCACGTATCCATCTTAGGAGCACAGCATGACCAACAAGATCATCCAGCAGCTCGAAGCCGAGCAGATGAGCAAGGAAATCCCAACCTTCGCACCGGGCGACACCATTATCGTCCAGGTTAAAGTGAAGGAAGGTGAGCGTTCCCGTCTGCAGGCGTTCGAAGGCGTCGTTATCGCCAAGCGTAACCGCGGTCTGAACAGCGCCTTCACCGTGCGCAAAATCTCCAGCGGCGTTGGCGTAGAGCGTACCTTCCAGACCTACAGCCCGCAGATCGACAGCCTGGCCGTGAAACGTCGTGGTGACGTGCGTAAAGCCAAGCTGTACTACCTGCGCGACCTGTCCGGCAAAGCCGCTCGCATCAAGGAAAAACTGTCCTGAGTGCAGTTTGACCGGTGGCCCAGGCCGCCTTGCGAGAAAAAAAGCAGCCTTCGGGCTGCTTTTTTGCGTTTTGAACCCCAAGCGATGTGACCCGACATGACAACCCGAGACCAGGAAATCCAGCGCCGCACCGAATTGTCGGTGACCCGCGTGACCAAGGCGGTGTTCCCCAACACCACCAACCACCACAACACCCTGTTCGGCGGCACTGCGCTGGCCTGGATGGATGAAGTGTCGTTCATCGCGGCCACGCGCTTTTGCCGTTTGCCGCTGGTAACGGTGTCGACCGACCGTATCGACTTCAAGCACCCGATCCCGGCGGGCTCGATCGTCGAGCTGGTCGGCACGGTGATCAAAGTGGGCAACACCAGCCTGCAGGTGCAGGTGGATGTGTTCGTCGAGAACATGTACCTGGATGGCCGTGAACGGGCAATCCATGGTGTGTTCAGCTTTGTCGCCATCGACGAAGACAAGCGCCCGGTGCCGGTGCTGCCAGCAGCCTGAGGTTCACCCTGGTGTGGTGGCCGTGCCCGCGACTGGCGCCGGTTCTACCAGCGCCACCAGGGTCCAGCCAGGTTGCGGGGTGAGCGGGTTGTCAGGGCTCGACACATGCACCCAGCCGTGGCTGTCACGGGCGAACAACAGGTGCGCACGCTCGCCATGCAGTGCCTGATAGTTGTCCCAGTCGAAACCCTCGGTCAGGGTGGTGCTGTACAGCTCGGCGCCGTGGTGCAAGCGATTGGCCAGTTGTTGGTAGGTCATCGGGCTTGAGCCGAGCAAATGGCCGCGGTGTTCCTCACTGGCGCGGTGCTTGTCGCTGCGCTGTTTTTCCAGGCCGCTGGCCAGCACGAACAGGCGGCCGTGGCCGAAATCGTGGCGAAAACGTGCGCAGGCCAACGCGTTGATCTCACCTGCAGGGGACAGCCCCAGCAGATGGCCGAGGCCGACCAGGTCCAGGTGTGCATCGGCATGCTGCGAGGCCGGGTTGCCAAAGTAGGTTGGCAGCCCGTCCATGCGCGCGGCGCGGATGTTTTCCCAGCTTGAGTCAGTCAGCAATACCCGGCAGCCCAGTTGCTGCAGGGCTTTGCCGAGGGTGCGCGCGGGCCCGTTGGCGCCGACGATGAGAAAGCCGCTGGGGGCAGGCTCGGCCACCTTGAGCAGGCGCGCCAAGGGCCTGGCCGTGGCGCTTTGCAGCACTACGGTGCCGATGATCACGGCAAAGGTCAGCGGCACCAGCAGCAGTGCATCCTCATGGCCGGCTTCGTGCAGGCGGATGGCGAAGATCGCCGAGACTGCCGCGGCCACGATACCGCGCGGTGCGATCCAGGCCAGCAAGGCCCGTTCGCGCCAGTTCAGCCCCGAGCCGAGGGTGGACAAAAAGACGTTCAGCGGCCGCGCCAGCAGTTGGATCACCAGCAACAGCGCCAGCACCGCCGGGCCCAGGCCGATCAGGGCATGCAGGTCGAGGCGTGCGGCCAGCAGGATGAACAAGCCCGAGATCAGCAGTACGCTGAGGTTTTCCTTGAAGTGCAGGATCTGCCGCACATCCACCCCGCGCATGTTGGCCAGCCACATGCCCATCACCGTCACGGCCAGCAGCCCGGATTCGTGAACGATCTGGTTGGCAGCAATGAAAATGCCCAGCACTGCCGCCAGTGCAGCCAGGTTGTGCAGGTACTCTGGCAGCCACTGCTCACGCATGACCTGCCCCAGTAACCAGCCGCCGGCCGCGCCCAGTGCGCTGCCACAGAAGATCACCCCGGCAAAGGTGGCCAGGCTCTGGCTCAGGCCATTGCCATCGGCACTGGCGATGATGAAGCTGTACACCACCACGGCGAGCAGGGCGCCAATCGGGTCGATGACGATGCCTTCCCAGCGCAGGATGTTGGCGATCGCCGCCTTCGGCCGCACCACGCGCAGCATGGGCACGATCACCGTCGGCCCGGTGACCAGGGTCAAGGTGCCGAACAGGATCGCCAGCGGCCAGTCGAACCCCAGCAGCCAGTGAGTCGCCAGAGCGATCACCAGCCAGGTCGAGAGGGCGCCGATTGTGACCAGGCGGTGGACCACGCTGCCGATGTCGCGCCACTGCGACAAGTGCAACGTCAGGCTGCCCTCGAACAGGATCAGTGCCACGGCCAGCGACACCAAGGGCATCAGCAGTGGGCCGAACAGCGCCTGGGGGTCGAGCCAGCCGAACAGCGGGCCGGCGGTGATGCCGGCCAGCAGCAGGAAGAGGATTGCCGGCAATTTCAGGCGCCACGCCAGCCACTGGCAGGCCAGGGCGGCGCCGCCGATGCCCGCGACGCTGAGCAGGATCTGCTGTTCGTTCATGCGGGCTCCCTATGCCGGCGTTGTTATGAAAGACTAAGCGTCATTTCGTCGTTTGCCACCGAGTTTTCATGCCCGCCCTCGACCACCCCCTGATTGACCAGTTTCTCGATGCCCTGTGGCTGGAAAAAGGCCTGTCCGACAACACCCGGGTTTCGTACCGCAGCGACCTGGCGCTGTTCAATGGCTGGCTGCAGGAGCAGGGCGTGGCCTTGCCTGACGCGGGGCGTGAGCTGATCCTCGATCACCTGGCCTGGCGCCTCGACCAAGCCTACAAGCCACGTTCTACAGCACGCTTTCTGTCTGGGCTGCGTGGCTTCTTTCGTTACTTGCTGCGGGAAAAGCTGATCGCTGTCGACCCCACATTGCAGGTCGAGATGCCGCAGCTGGGCCGGCCGTTGCCCAAATCCTTGTCAGAAGCCGACGTCGAGGCGTTGCTGCAGGCGCCGGACCTCGGCGAAGCCATCGGCCAGCGCGACCGCGCCATGCTCGAAGTCCTTTATGCCTGTGGCCTGCGCGTGACCGAACTGGTCAGCCTGACGCTCGATCAGGTCAACCTGCGCCAGGGCGTGTTGCGGGTGATGGGCAAGGGCAGCAAGGAGCGCCTGGTGCCGATGGGGGAAGAGGCGGTGGTATGGCTGGAACGCTACCTGCGCAATGGCCGCCCCGAGCTGCTGAACGGGCGCCCGAGCGATGTGCTGTTCCCCAGCCTGCGCGGCGAGCAGATGACCCGCCAGACCTTCTGGCACCGTATCAAGCACCAGGCACAGGTCGCCGGGATCGACAAATCACTGTCGCCGCATACCCTGCGCCATGCCTTCGCAACCCACCTGCTCAACCACGGCGCCGACCTGCGCGTGGTACAAATGCTGCTGGGCCACAGCGACCTGTCGACCACGCAGATCTACACCCACGTGGCCAAAGCCCGTCTGCAGCAACTGCACGCCCAGCATCACCCGCGTGGATGAATGATTTTCATGTTCCGCCGACCGGTACTCGCAGACCCCTTCACGGCTAGCGTGTTGTGGTAGGCTTGGGCGGTTTGCACCAAGGGCCGCACGGTCGCCGCGTTTTTTCCGCAGGCGACGCCCTCCGGCCCCTGTCCGCCTTCAGGAGTTCCCATGCGCGTGACCCAGATTTTCGCCGCCGCCGCGTTGGCGCTGGCCAGTACCTTTGCCGTTGCCGCGGCAACCGACAGCAATGCCGGTGCCGAGCAGGCCATTCGCAAGTCGTTGCAGAACCTCGAACTGGAAGTGCCGGTTGAAAGCGTCGCCAGCAGCCCGCTCAATGGCCTGTATGAAGTCAAGCTGCAGGGCGGCCGCGTGCTGTACGCCAGTGCTGACGGCCAGTTCGTCATGCAGGGCTACCTGTACCAGATCCAGGACGGCAAGCCGGTCAACCTGACCGAGAAGACCGAGCGCCAAGGCGTTGCCAAGCTCATCAACGGCATTCCAGCCGCCGAGATGGTGGTTTATCCTGCCAAGGGCGAGACCAAGTCGCACATCACCGTGTTCACCGACACCACCTGCCCGTACTGCCACAAGCTGCACGCCGAAGTGCCGGAGCTCAACCGCCGCGGTATCGAAGTGCGCTATGTCGCCTTCCCGCGCCAGGGCCTCGGTTCGCCAGGTGATCAGCAGTTGCAGGCAGTCTGGTGCTCCAGCGACCGCCGTGCGGCGCTGGACAAGATGGTCGAGGGTAAGGAAATCAAGGCCGCCAAGTGCGCCAACCCGGTCAGCAAGCAGTTCCAGCTGGGCCAGTCGATCGGCGTCAACGGCACGCCGGCGATCGTCCTCGAAAGCGGCCAGGTAATCCCGGGCTACCAGCCGGCGCCGCAAGTGGCCAAGTTGGCCCTGGCCGGCCAGCAGCAAGCAGCCAAGTAATCAATACAGTACGCCGTCGTCATGGGGTGACGGCACGTTTCACGGTCGGCGCAGGTGCCGGCCGTTCAATGGGGAGTTCACAGTGAAACCGGTCAAAGTAGGCATCTGTGGGTTGGGGACCGTCGGTGGCGGAACCTTCAATGTACTTCAGCGCAACGCCGAGGAGATTGCCCGCCGTGCCGGGCGCGGTATTGAAGTGGCACAGATTGCCATGCGCTCGCAGAACCCGAACTGCCAGATTACCGGTACCCCCATTACCGCTGATGTGTTCGACGTTGCGACCAACCCGGAAATCGACATCGTCATCGAGCTGATCGGTGGTTACACCATCGCCCGCGACCTGGTGCTCAAGGCCATCGAAAACGGCAAACACGTGGTCACCGCGAACAAGGCGCTGATCGCCGTGCATGGCAACGAAATCTTTGCCAAGGCCCGCGAGAAGGGCGTCATCGTCGCCTTCGAAGCGGCGGTTGCCGGTGGCATCCCGGTGATCAAGGCGATCCGTGAAGGCCTGTCGGCCAACCGTATCAACTGGCTGGCCGGCATCATCAACGGCACCGGTAACTTCATCCTCACCGAAATGCGCGAAAAAGGCCGTGCCTTCCCGGACGTGCTGGCCGAAGCCCAGGCCCTGGGTTATGCCGAAGCCGACCCGACCTTCGACGTCGAGGGCATCGATGCGGCCCACAAGCTGACCATCCTGGCGTCCATCGCCTTTGGCATCCCGCTGCAGTTCGACAAGGCCTACACCGAAGGCATCACCCAGCTGACCACCGCTGACGTGAACTACGCCGAGGCCCTGGGCTACCGCATCAAGCACCTGGGCGTGGCACGTCGCACGGCTGAAGGCATCGAGCTGCGCGTGCACCCGACATTGATCCCGAGCGATCGCCTGATCGCCAACGTGAACGGCGTGATGAACGCGGTCATGGTCAACGGCGACGCCGCCGGTTCGACCCTGTACTACGGCGCAGGTGCCGGTATGGAGCCGACCGCTTCGTCGGTCGTCGCCGACCTGGTCGACGTGGTACGCGCAATGACCTCAGACCCGGAAAACCGCGTGCCGCACCTGGCCTTCCAGCCAGACTCGCTGTCGGCGCACCCGATTCTGCCGATCGAAGCCTGTGAAAGCGCCTACTACCTGCGCATCCAGGCCAAGGATCACCCCGGCGTGCTGGCCCAGGTGGCCAGCATCCTCTCGGAGCGTGGCATCAACATCGAGTCGATCATGCAGAAGGAAGCCGAGGAACAGGACGGCCTGGTGCCGATGATTCTGCTGACCCATCGCGTGGTCGAGCAGGGCATCAACGACGCCATTGTCGCCCTGGAAGCCCTGCAGGATGTGGTCGGCAAGGTCGTGCGCATCCGCGTCGAACAGCTCAATTAACGAATCATGCCGTCGGGCCGCGCACGCGGCCCCGGCCTCAGTATCGAAGGTTTGCACCATGCGCTATATCAGCACCCGTGGCCAGGCACCGGCCCTGAATTTCGAAGATGTCCTGCTGGCTGGCCTGGCCAGCGACGGCGGCCTGTACGTCCCTGAAAACCTGCCGCGCTTCACCCAGGAAGAGATCGCTTCCTGGGCTGGCCTGCCGTATCACGAACTGGCCTTCCGCGTGATGCGCCCGTTCGTCGCCGGTAGCATCGCCGACGCCGACTTCAAAAAGATCCTCGAGGAAACCTACGGCGCGTTCGCCCACGCCGCCGTGGCGCCGCTGCGCCAGTTGAACAGCAACGAGTGGGTGATGGAGCTGTTCCACGGCCCGACCCTGGCCTTCAAGGACTTTGCCCTGCAGCTGCTCGGCCGCCTGCTCGACCACGTGCTGGTCAAGCGCGGTGAGCGTGTGGTGATCGTCGGTGCCACCAGCGGTGACACCGGCTCCGCTGCCATCGAAGGTTGCCGCCGCTGCGACAACGTCGACATCTTCATCCTGCACCCGCACCAGCGCGTGTCGGAAGTACAGCGTCGGCAGATGACCACCATCTTCGGCGACAACATCCACAACATCGCCATCGAAGGCAACTTCGACGACTGCCAGGAGATGGTCAAGGCCAGCTTCGCCGACCAGTCGTTCCTCAAGGGCACCCGCCTGGTGGCCGTCAACTCGATCAACTGGGCGCGGATCATGGCCCAGATCGTCTACTACTTCCACGCAGCCCTGCAGTTGGGCGGCCCAGCCCGCTCGGTGGCGTTCTCGGTGCCCACCGGCAACTTCGGCGACATCTTCGCCGGTTACCTGGCACGCAACATGGGCCTGCCGATCAGCCAGCTGGTGGTCGCCACCAACCGTAACGACATCCTGCACCGCTTCATGAGCGGCAACCAGTACGTCAAGGAAACCCTGCACGCGACCCTGTCGCCGTCGATGGACATCATGGTGTCGTCCAACTTCGAGCGCCTGCTGTTCGACCTGCACGGCCGTAACGGTGCAGCCATTGCCGCGTTGATGGACAACTTCAAGCAGGGTGGCGGTTTCAGCGTTGACGAAGACCGCTGGACCGAAGCGCGCAAACTGTTCGACTCGCTGGCCGTCAGTGACGAGCAGACCTGCGAGACCATCGCCGAAGTGTTCGCCAGCACCGGCGAAGTGCTCGACCCGCATACCGCGATCGGCGTCAAGGCCGCCCGCGAGTGCCGTCGTAGCCTGGACACGCCGATGGTGGTGCTGGGTACCGCGCATCCGGTCAAGTTCCCGGAAGCCGTGGAGAAGGCAGGTGTTGGCAAGGCGCTGGAATTGCCTGCACACCTGGCCGATCTGTTCAGCCGCGAAGAGCGTTGCACGGTGCTGGCCAATGACCTGAAGGCCGTTCAGGGCTTTGTCAGCCAGCATGGTAACCGCGGTAAGCCGCTTTAATTGCGGTGATATCAAGGGCTGCTTAGCGGCCCTTGATTGTCTGGTTTTCCATCTGATATTTCGGATATTTCCTATTTAACCCTCTTGGGATGTTGCCTAGATTTGCCAGTCCTTCTTCCAGGAGTGGCTCATGTCCAGGCCTTATGTGCTGATTCACCAGGCACGCCCTTCCCATCAAATCCTCCTGCATCAGGCATTCAATGCCCAAGGCATCTTCAATGTGCGCATCACTGAAGAAGCCGCTGACCTGCACGCGTGCCTGAGCGCTAAGCGTTGCCCTGACTTGCTGATCCTCGATCACGCCATGCCCAAAAGGGCAGGGCTTGCGCTGTTGAAAAAACTTGCAGGTAGCCACGCCTTGCGCGCCTTGTTGTTCGTCGGCCAAGCCACACCCGAACAGCAGAACCTGGCCTTGGAGGCGAAGCGACGGGGGCTGTGGGTCGTCGCCGAGCTGCCGTGGCCACTGTCCATGGCCCATCTGCAACGCGCACTTCAGCGCCTGGGCGGGCGTATTCAAACTGTCACCTGCGCCCCGCATGCTCACTGAAACAGCCGCAGCGTTTCGAACTTTGTGCTGCGCTTGTTGGTCAGTTTCTCCATAGCCCACCACGCAGCGAGTGATCCGGATGGAAAGAATCTGCAGACTGCTGAACGAAGCCCTGACCCCCTACCAGACGCACCTGGGCGTTGCCGATGCCAGTGGCAACCGCCAATTGACCGTCTTTGACAGCCTTGAAGGCATCACCCTGCAACGCACGGTGAGCCTGCGCCAGTTGCAGGAACAGCGCCTGCTCATTGACCTGGTAGATGGTTTGCACCGTGACCTGCAGATTGCCGAAGGCCGCTTGCAGCCCTGTGTGATTGCTGCCTTGCAACAGCGACAGCAAATGCCGGGAACCTTTGCCTGAATTGCTTATCAGACACAGTAAGGGCAGCTAGCCAGCGCATTGCTCCGGTGCTGGCAGGCTGTCACGGGAAGTCCCAAGGGACTTTCAATTAGCCCCGGGCGTCCTCCCCAGCGTTCCGGGGTTTCTTTTGTCTGCAGTACTAGGGTTGTTTGAAAAACTGCTTGCTCTGTTCCAGGTACGTTGCCTGCAACTCAGGGTCCAGCCACCGGGCATAGAGCCCTGGCAAGGTCTCTTGGCGTAGCGTGGGCAATAGCTGGTCGATATGCGCAACGGCCTCTCGACCCAGTGCCGAGTCTGAGCAGCCCACATGCAGAAACTGATAGCGGTTCACGCCCCGAACCGGATGAAACTGGTAGTCACCCAGTGACCCGCCTTGTTGCTGGATCAGGTAACGCACTTCTGGCCAATACCCCATCACCATGTGCAGGCGCCCCAGTTGTTGCATCTGCAACTGGTTGGCGGTGGCATCGTTGCCGTAGTGGCGGCTGAGTGCTGAGCCTGGCAGTTGGCGCAGGATCTCGTCGATCTGCGTGCCATAGCTGCGCTCGGCGACGATGCCGAGCTTCAACGGGGTGTGGCTCATCAGCCCGGGCAGGTCGACCTCGTTGTCGGTGAGAAACGGCGCCAGCAGTGCCTCACCTGCCTTGCGCACCACCAGCCCCCCGCTCAACACCCCCAGCGACGGTATGGAAAAGTGCACGTACTCGGCACGCTCCGGCGTCCATAGCAAGGTCGGGTCGCAGGTAAAAGTGTTCGGGTCCTGAAGCATCTGGATACCGCGGGCACGGTTTACCCGGACGATACTGTGATCGTATTCGGGCATCTGCTCGATCAGCAGTGGCAGCAGGCGGTCAATGACCCCTTGGCCTTTCTCTGTCCCTTCAAAAATGGTGAAGGGCGGCAGGTCACGAACCAGCCACAACAAGCGCTCCTTGGCCGCCGCGTGCGGCACGGCCAGTGCAGGCAGCAGCGCGCACAGTAAAAGCAGGGTGCGTAACCCGTGGGCAGCTCGCATCGGCGGCGGCAGGCGTCAGACCGCGCCTGCTTCGCGCAGGCCGGCGATGGCGGCCGCGTCGTAGCCCAGGGCGGTGAGCAGTGCGTCAGTGTGTTCGCCCAGCGCAGGGCCGACCCACTCGGTGGAGCCGGGTGTTTCCGAAAGCTTGGGTACGATGCCTGGCATCTTGAAGGGTTTGCCGTCTGGCAGGCGCGCCTGCAGGAACATTTCCCGCGCCAGGTATTGCGGGTCGTTGAACATGTCCTCGGCAGAATAGATGCGGCTTGCAGGTACTTCGGCGGTGGTGAGCACCTGCATGAGCTGCTCAAGCGGCTGGCTGTTGGCCCAGCGGTCGATCACCCCATAGAGCTCGTCACGGCGCAGGTCGCGGCCATCGTTGGTGGCCAATGAAGGGTCTTCGGCCAAGTCGGCGCGGCCTATGGCCTGCATGAAACGCTTGAAGATCGCATCGCCATTGGCGCCGATCTGCACATGCTTGCCATCGGCACTGGTGTGGATGGAGGAGGGCGTGATGCCGGGCATGATATTGCCGGTGCGTTCGCGGATGAAACCGAAGACGTCGAATTCCGGGACCATGCTTTCCATCATGGCAAAGATCGCCTCGTACAGTGCCACGTCCACCACTTGGCCCTGGCCGCCGTTGACCTCGCGGTGCCGCAACGCCATCAAGGCCCCGATCACCCCCCACAGCGCGGCAATCGAATCACCGATGGAGATACCGGTGCGCACGGGCGGGCGGTCGTCAAAGCCGGTGATGTAGCGCAGGCCGCCCATGGACTCGCCCACTGCGCCAAAACCTGGCTGGTCTTTCATCGGCCCGGTCTGGCCGAAACCCGACAGGCGTACCATGACCAAGCGCGGGTTGAGCGCGTGCAGCACATCCCAGCCCAGGCCGAGCTTTTCCAGCACCCCGGGGCGGAAGTTCTCGATCAGGATATCGGCCTCGGCCAGCAGGCGCTTGAGGATCTCGCGGCCGTCCGGGTGCTTGAGGTTGAGGGTCAGTGACTGTTTGTTGCGTGCCTGCACGAACCACCACAGTGACGTGCCTTCGTACATCTTGCGCCATTTGCGCAGCGGGTCGCCGCCGTCGGGGGACTCGACCTTGATCACCTCGGCACCGAACTCGGCACAGATGCGCGACGCGAACGGGCCAGCGATCAGGGTCCCGAGTTCGATGACTTTCAGGCCGGCGAGGGGTTTGCTGGGCGTAGACATGGGGCATCCGTGGCAACTGGGCAGAGCCGTGGTTTTATCATAGCTCCGAAGCGGCAGATACTGCCGCGGCGCAACGAGGGGCAGGATCGGTTAGACTGTGTGACTTTTCTTTGCGCAAGAAGCCCGTCGACCATGGCCCAGCCGTCCACTACCTACAAATTCGAACTGAATCTGACTGACCTCGATCGCAACGTCTACCAAAGCGTCAAGCAGACCATTGCCCGTCACCCTTCGGAAACCGAAGAGCGTATGGCCGTTCGTCTGTTGGCCTACGCACTCTGGTACAACGAGCAATTGTCGTTTGGTCGTGGTCTGTCGGATGTCGACGAACCGGCGTTGTGGGAAAAGAGCCTGGACGATCGCGTCCTGCACTGGATCGAAGTCGGCCAACCGGATGCCGACCGCCTGACCTGGTGCTCCCGTCGCACCGAGCGCACCAGCCTGCTGGCCTACGGTAGCCTGCGGGTGTGGGAGAGCAAGGTGGTGCCTGCGGTCAAGGGCCTGAAGAACCTGAACATCGCTGCAGTGCCGCAGGAGGTGCTGGAAACCCTGGCCACCGACATGCCGCGCAGCATCAAGTGGGACGTGATGATCAGCGAAGGCACGGTGTTCGTCACCGATGACCGTGGCCAGCACGAAGTGCAGCTGGAGTGGCTGCTCGGTGAGCGTGGCTGACCTGACCCTTTCCTGATTGCCGAAGACCCCATGCGTATCGAACCTCGCCCCCTGCCGTCGACCTTGCCCTTGCTGGGTAACCTGCCACCCTTGTTGACCCGTCTGTATGCCGCCCGCGGCGTGCAGACCGAGGCCGAACTGGACAAAAGCCTGGCGCGGCTGTTGCCGTACCAGCAACTCAAAGGCATCGAGGCGGGGGTAGACCTGCTGGTCGAAGCCCTCGACCAGCGCCAGCGCATTCTTATCGTCGGCGACTTCGACGCCGACGGTGCCACTGCCAGCACCGTTGGCGTGCTGGGCCTGCGTTTGCTGGGCGCGGCGCACGTCGATTACCTGGTGCCCAACCGCTTCGAATTCGGCTATGGCCTGACGCCGGAGATCGTCGACGTCGCACTACAGCGTCAGCCGCAGTTGCTGATCACCGTCGACAACGGCATCTCCAGTGTCGATGGCGTGGCGGCAGCCAAGGCGGCGGGGCTCAAGGTGCTGGTCACCGACCACCACTTGCCGGGCGAACAATTGCCCGACGCCGATGCGATCATCAACCCGAACCAGCCGGGCTGTGACTTCCCTAGCAAGTCGCTGGCCGGGGTCGGGGTGATCTTCTATGTGCTCATGGCCTTGCGCGCACGCCTGCGCAGCTTGGGGCGCTACGACACGCAAGCACAGCCGAACATCGGCGAGCTGCTCGACCTGGTGGCGCTGGGCAGCGTCGCCGACGTGGTGCCGCTGGACGCCAACAACCGCATCCTGGTGCACCAGGGCCTCGAACGCATTCGCGCCGGCCGCGCTCGGCCAGGGCTCAAGGCGATTCTTGAGGTGGCCCGCCGTGATCACCGGCGCATCACCTCCACCGACCTGGGCTTCATTCTGGGCCCGCGCTTGAACGCGGCTGGGCGCTTGGACGACATGAGCCTGGGCATCGAATGCCTGCTGTGCGAAGACGCCGCCCTGGCCCAGGAAATGGCCCAGCAGCTGGACGACCTCAACCAGGACCGCAAGTCAATCGAGCAGGGCATGCAGCGCGAGGCGCTGGCCCAGCTCAAGGACCTGCCCGTCGAATCGATGCCGTACGGCTTGTGCCTGTTCGATGCCGACTGGCACCAAGGCGTGATCGGGATCCTTGCCTCACGCTTGAAGGAACGTTATCACCGGCCGACCATTGCCTTTGCCGATGCCGGCGACGGCATGCTCAAGGGCTCGGCACGTTCGGTGCCGGGTTTTCACATCCGCGATGCGCTGGATGCGGTGGCGGCGCGCCATCCGCAGCTGATCAGCAAATTCGGCGGGCACGCCATGGCCGCCGGGTTGTCGTTGCCTGAAGGCAACTTCCCGGCATTCGCCGAGGCGTTTGACCAGGAAGTGCGGCGCCAGCTGCGCGAAGAAGACCTCTCCGGCCGGCTTCTGTCGGATGGCAGCCTGGCGGTGGAAGAGTTTCACCTCGACCTGGCCAAGGCCCTGCGCCACGCCGGGCCATGGGGGCAGCACTTCCCAGAGCCGTTGTTCCATGGTGTGTTTCAGCTGGTCGAGCAGCGAGTGGTCGGCGAGCGGCACCTGAAAGTGGTGCTCAAGAGCGAATGTGGCTCGGTGAAGCTTGATGGCATTGCCTTCGGCGTCGACCGCGAGGTGTGGCCGAACCCTACCGTGCGTTGGGTGGAGCTGGCGTACAAGCTGGATGTGAACGAGTTTCGCGGTAATGAGAGCGTGCAGTTGATGATTGCCCATATGGAGCCGCGCTGACGGTTTCAAGGTGATTGGCTTGGGTGTTGTGGTGCGGCGGATACCGAGCGCCGCCCGCGCGGCGCTTCGCAGCACAAGGCTGCTCCTACATTTGTTTCGGGCCAGTCACTTCTGTGAGATCACCTCTGTTCGCCTTGTCTGCCCCGTCGATATCGAAGGGGCATCGCTGTTTTTAATCAATCTCCAGCCATCCACCTAGGGTGCGCGCGCCTATGGCACAGGAATAATTGGCCCGAAACAGATGTGGGAGCAGCCTTGTGCTGCGAAGCGCCGCGCGGGCGGCGCTCGATCTCATAGGCGCTGCAAACCTGCCGGCATACACCTGGAGGCCTTGCCTCATCAAACCAAACACCCAGCATTCCACCCCAAATCCCATGGAACCTCCCCCCCACCCATTCTGGTCTAGTCTGAAGTTATGACCGGACCTGGGCCAGGGACGTGCAATTGAGTGTCCGGGCCGGATCACCATTGGAGTCCTTGGGAGGTGCCCTCATGAGCCTGCTGCTCGAGCCTTACACCCTGCGTAAGCTGACGTTGCCCAACCGCATCGCGGTTTCGCCGATGTGCCAGTATTCCGCTGTCGATGGCTTGGCCAACGACTGGCATCTTGTCCATTTAGGTAGCCGCGCCGTCGGTGGTGCGGGCCTGGTCATTACCGAAGCGACCGCCGTCACCCCTGACGGCCGTATCACCGCCGAAGACCTCGGCCTGTGGCATGACGAACAGATTGCCCCGCTGCAGCGCATCACCCGTTTTATTACCGCCCAAGGCGCCGTGCCTGGGGTGCAACTTGCCCACGCTGGGCGTAAGGCCAGCACGCACCGGCCCTGGTTAGGCAAGCATGGCAGCCTGAAGGCCGAGGATGGTGGCTGGCAGCCGGTCGGGCCGTCGAAGATCGCTTTCGACCCTGAACATGCAGTGCCTCACGAGCTGTCGGAAGGGGAGATCACCGGTATCGTCCAGGCTTTCGCCGATGCCGCTCGACGCGCGCTGACGGCGGGGTTCAAAGTGGTCGAGGTGCATGCCGCCCATGGCTATTTGCTGCATCAGTTTCTCTCGCCACTGAGTAACCAGCGGCGTGACAAGTACGGCAGCTGCTTTGAAAACCGCATCCGCCTAACCCTCGACGTCACCCAGGCGGTGCGTGATGTCTGGCCGGACGATTTGCCAGTGTTCGTGCGGGTATCGGCGACCGATTGGGTCGAAGACGGCTGGAACCCTGACGAAACCGTCGAGCTGGCACGGCGCCTGCGCTCGCTAGGCGTCGACCTTATCGATGTTTCATCCGGTGGCACATCGGTCAACGCCGAGATCCCGACCGGCCCAGGCTACCAGACCCGCTTCGCCGAGCGCGTGCGCAAAGAGTCGGAAATCGCCACCGGCACCGTGGGCATGATCACCGAGCCGGCCCAGGCCGAGCACATCCTGCGTACCGGCCAGGCCGACGTCATCTTCCTGGCCCGCGAACTGCTGCGCGACCCTTACTGGCCGCTGCATGCCGACGATGACCTGGGCGGCAACAAGGCCACCTGGCCGGCGCAGTATCAACGGGCTACCAGCCGGGCTAACCCGATTCATGAGTCGGATTTGCGGGATTAGACTGAGTGGTTTGCGGGTGTCTGGCTTTGGGTGTAAGGGGGTGCTGACATCGAGCGCCGCCCGCGCGGCGCTTCGCAGCACAAGGCTGCTCCTACATTTATTTCGGGCCAGTCACGCCTGTGCCTGCGCGCGCGACCACCTTGTTTGTACGTCTCGATATCAAGGCGGGCGCCAAGGAGCCGCGCGCCCATGGCAGGAATAATTGGCCCGAAACAGATGTAGGAGCAGCCTTGTGCTGCGAAGCGCCGCGCGGGCGGCGCTCGATCTCGAGGCGCTACAAATCCACTGACAAGCCCCAACTCAATGCTTGATCATCACATGCCGCACACAGGTGTAGTCCTCCAGCCCATACACCGACATATCCTTCCCATACCCCGAATGCTTCTGCCCGCCATGGGGCATTTCGCTGACCAGCATGAAGTGGGTATTCACCCAGGTGCAGCCGTACTGCAAGCGCGCCGCCAGGCGATGGGCGCGGCCGGTGTCGCGGGTCCACACCGATGACGCCAGGCCGTAGTTGGAATCGTTGGCCCACGCCAGTGCCTGCGCCTCGTCGGTGAAGCGGGTCACCGAGACCACTGGGCCAAATACCTCATTGCGCACGATCTCGTCATCCTGCAGAGCATCGGCCAGTACGGTTGGCTCGAAGAAGAAGCCGTCGCCCTCAATCGCCTTGCCACCTGTCACCAGACGAATGTGCGGTTGGGCGATAGCCCGCTCCACAAGGCCTGCGACCTTGTCGCGGTGCTGGGCACTGATCAGCGGCCCCAGTTCCGTGTCCTCGGCGTCCTGCAGGCCGGGCTTGAGGCTGGCCACCGCTTCGCCCAGGCGTTGCACGAATGACTCGTAGATGCCGTCCTGCACATACAGGCGGCAAGCCGCGGTGCAGTCCTGGCCGGCGTTGTAGAAGCCGAACGTGCGGATACCCTCGATGGCGGCGTCAATGTCGGCATCGTCGAACACCAGCACCGGCGCCTTGCCGCCCAGCTCCATGTGCATGCGCTTCACACTGTCGGCGGTGGCGCTGATGATGTGCGCGCCGGTGGGGATCGAACCGGTCAGCGACACCATGCGCACGTTCGGGTGGGTGACCAGCGGCGTGCCGACGGTTTGGCCACGGCCGAAGAGGATGTTGAGCACGCCAGGCGGCAGCAGGCCCTGCGCCAGTTCGCCCAGGCGCAGTGCGGTGAGCGGCGTCAGTTCGGACGGTTTGATCACTACGGTGTTGCCGGCTGCCAGGGCCGGCGCGACCTTCCAGGCCAACATCATCAGCGGGTAGTTCCACGGTGCGATCGAGGCGACCACCCCCAGTGGGTCGCGGCGGATCATCGAGGTGTGCCCTGGCAAGTACTCGCCGGCCGCCGAGCCGCCCAGGCAGCGCGCCGCCCCGGCGAAAAAGCGGAACACGTCGGCAATCGCCGGGATTTCGTCATTCAGCGCAGCACTGAAGGGCTTGCCGCAGTTCTGCGATTCGAGCCGGGCCAGTTCCTCGCCATGCTGCTCGATGGTATCGGCCAGCGCCAGCAATGCCAGGGAGCGGTCCTTGGGGCTGGCTTGTGACCAGCCCTCGAAGGCCTGGTCGGCGGCACGCACGGCGCTGTCGACCTGCGCTTCGCTGGCTTCGTTGATTTGCGCCAGGGCGCTGCCCGAGGCGGGGTTGAGCACGGTCCAGGCCGGCCCCTCGCCGGCGACCAGGTGACCGTTGATCAGCATCTGCGTTTGCATGGAAGACTCCTCCAGGGTCATTTGCCACTGCCCGCGACGCTTTCGCCGCCGCGGGTCAGGTAATAGGCGCCGAGGATCGGCAGCATGGTCACCAGCATCACCAGCATGGCGACCACATTGGTCACGGGCACGTCGCGCGGGCGGCTGAGCTGGTTGAGCAACCAGATCGGCAGCGTGCGTTCGTGCCCTGCGGTAAAGGTGGTCACGATGATTTCGTCGAACGACAAAGCGAAGGCCAGCATGCCTCCCGCCAGCAGCGCCGAGCCGAGGTTGGGCAGGATGATGTAGCGGAAGGTCTGCCAGCCATCCGCGCCCAGGTCCATCGAGGCTTCGATCAGGCTTTGTGAGGTCCGCCGCAGGCGGGCGATGACGTTGTTGTAGACGATCACCACGCAGAAGGTCGCGTGGCCGACCACGATGGTGAACAGGCCAGGTTCGATGCCCAGGCTCTTGAACGCGGAGAGCAGGGCGATACCGGTGATGATGCCGGGCAGGGCAATCGGCAAAATCAGCATCAGCGAGATGCCCTCCTTGCCAAAAAAGCTGCGCCGGTACAGCGCCGCCGAGGCCAGGGTGCCGAGCACCAGGGCAATCAGTGTGGCCAGGCAGGCAACCTGCAGCGACAGCTTGATGGCTTCGAGCACATCCGGGCGAGCGAAGGCCACGCTGAACCACTTCAGGGTAAAGCCCTGGGGCGGGAAGCTGAACGCCGCGTTTTCGGTGTTGAAGGCGTAGAGGACGATGATCAGGATCGGGAAGTGCAGGAACAGCAACCCGCCCCAGGCCGCCAGGCGCAAGCCGGTTGATGCGTTTTCAGAGTGCATCGAATGCCCCCAGGCGCTTGACGATGGACAAGTAGACCGCGATCAGCACGATAGGCACCAAGGTAAACGCGGCGGCCATTGGCATGTTGCCGATCGCCCCTTGTTGGGCATAGACCATGCTGCCGATGAAGTAACCGGGCGGGCCGATCAGCTGCGGCACGATGAAGTCGCCCAGGGTCAGGGAGAAGGTGAAGATCGACCCTGCGGCAATGCCCGGGATCGACAGCGGCAAAATCACCTGCCAGAAGGTTTGCCTGGGCCTGGCCCCCAGGTCCGCCGACGCTTGCAGCAAGGACGGCGGCAAGCGCTCCAGCGAGGCCTGAATCGGCAGGATCATGAACGGCAGCCAGATGTACACGAACACCATGAAGCGCCCCAGGTGCGAGGTCGACAGGGTACTGCCGCCAACGCCAGGCACTGTCAGCACCGCCTGCAGCAGGCCGTCCAGGTGCAGCACCTGGACGAACCATTGGGCCACGCCGCCTTTGGCCAGCAGCAAGGTCCAGGCGTAAGTCTTGACGATGTAGCTGGCCCACATCGGCATCATCACCGCGATGTAGAAAAATGCCTTGGTCTTGCCGCTGGTGTAGCGCGCCATGTAGTAGGCGATCGGGAAGGCCAGCACCGCGCTGGCCAGCGAGACTGCCACTGCCATGCCCAAGGTGCGCAGAATGATGTCGAAGTTCGACGGGTTGAACAGCGCCGCGAAATTGCCCAGGGTCAGGTCCGGGGTCACCGCCATGGTGAAGTCGTCGAAGGTATAGAACCCCTGCCACAGCAGGTTCAGCAACGAGCCCAGGTAGATCGCCCCGAACCAGCTCAGTGGCGGGATCAACAGCAGCATCAGGTAGAGGTTGGGGCGCCGGTACAACAGGTTAGAGAACCTGCGCAGCGGGCTTGGGTTGGCGCGCGGGGCGTTCATCTCAGCGGCCCTCGTCGAGCACGGTTTCCTGCAGCGCCGTCATCGCTTCACGGGGCCAGCGCGCCAGTACCCGCTGGCCGGCCTGCCAGGTGGGCGGCTGTGCCTGCCAGCGGTCGTTGGCCTGGCTTACTGTCAGCAGCTGGCCGCTGTCCAACTGCAGCTCGAAGCGGGTCGCGCTGCCTTGATACTGCACGTCGTGCAACAGGCCGCTGACTTGCACTTCATGGCTGGCAGCGGCCTGTTCGCCCAGGCGGATATGCTCGGGGCGGATGGAAAACGGCGCGGGGCTGCCATTGAGCTGCTCGGCCAACGCGCCGCGCACCACGTTCGAGGTGCCGACGAACTCGGCGACGAAGGTAGTGGCCGGCTTCATGTACAGGTTGCGCGGGGTGTCGACCTGTTCGATGCGGCCGCGGTTGAACACCGCGACCCGGTCGGACATCGACAGCGCTTCGGTCTGGTCGTGGGTGACGAAGATGAAGGTGATCCCCAGCTGGCGCTGGAGTTTTTTCAGTTCGCCCTGCATCTGCTCACGCAGCTTCAGGTCCAGTGCACCTAGCGGTTCGTCGAGCAACAGCACCCGTGGGCGGTTGACCAGGGCGCGGGCGAGGGCGACGCGCTGGCGCTGGCCGCCGGACAGCTGCGCCGGTTTGCGTGCACCGTAACCGGCCAGCGCCACCATCGCCAAGGCCTCTTCAGCGCGGGCGTGACGCTCGGCCTTGGCCACGCCTTTGACCTTGAGGCCGTAGGCGATGTTGTCGCGCACGTTCATGTGCGGGAACAGTGCGTAGTCCTGGAACACGGTGTTGACGTCGCGTTGGTAGGGCGGCACGCCTGCAGCTTCGACGCCATGGATGCGGATCGAGCCAGTGTTGGGTTGTTCGAAGCCTGCGATCAGGCGCAGGCAGGTGGTCTTGCCCGAGCCGGAAGGGCCGAGCATGGAAAAGAACTCGCCATCTTCGATGTCGATGCTGACCTGGTCGACGGCCTTGACCTCGCCAAAGGTGCGTGAAACGTGGGTGAACTGGAGGGCTAGGGGCATGGGCGGTACTCAGCTGTGCTTGTAGTGCCTGCACCGGCCCTTTCGCGGGGCAAGCCCGCAGGGGCCATAGCGACGCTGCCCTTGTGGGAGCGGGCTCGTCCCGCGAAGGGGCCGGTGCAGGCTCATTCGACCTTAGCGTCCACCCATGATCGCAATATAATCCTGCGTCCAACGGCTGTACGGCACGAACTTGCCACCCTGGGCCTGCGGGGTCTTCCAGAAGGCGATCTTGTCGAAGTTGTCGAAGCCATTGGTTTTGCACCCTTCGGCGCCCAGCAGTTCGCTGCCGGTGCAGGCTGCAGGCACTGCCGGCAACGAGCCGAACCAGGCAGCCACATCACCTTGCACCTTCGGTTGCAGCGACCAGTCCATCCATTTGTAGGCACAGTTGGGGTGCTTGGCCTCGCTGTGCAGCATGGTGGTGTCGGCCCAGCCCGTGGCGCCTTCTTTCGGAATGGTCGAGGCCACCGGCTGCTTCTCCGCTTTCAGGCCGTTGACCATGTAGCCCCAGGAGCTGGACGCGGCCACGCCTTCGTTCTTCACATCGCTCATCTGCACCGTGGCGTCATGCCAGTAGCGGTGAATCAGCGGCTGTTGCTGGCGCAACAGTTCGAGCACCGCTTTGTACTGGGTCTCGTTCAGTTCGTAGGGGTCCTGGATGCCCAGTTCCGGCTTGGCCGACTTCAGGTACAGCGCCGCATCGGCGATGTAGATCGGCCCGTCGTAGGCTTGCACGCGGCCTTTGTTCGGCTTGCCGTCGGGCAGGTTTTGCGGTTCGAAGACCACGCCCCAGCTGGTCGGCGGCTGCTTGAATACCGTGGTGCTGTACAGCAGCACGTTCGGCCCCCATTGGTACGGGGTGCCGTAGGCTTGCTTGTCGACCACGTACCAGCCGCCGTTTTGCAGGCGCGGGTCGATGTTTTTCCAGTTGGGGATCAGCGCGGTGTTGATCGGCTGTACCCGCTTGCCGGCGATCAGCCGCAGCGACGCGTCGCCCGAGGCGGTGACCAGGTCGTAGCCACCCTTGGTCATCAGGCTGACCATTTCGTCCGAGGTGGCGGCGGTCTTGACGCTGACCTTGCAGCCGGTTTCCTTTTCAAAGCCAGTGACCCAATCGTAGGCCTTGTCGCTTTCACCGCGCTCGATGTAGCCGGGCCAGGCGACGATATCCAGGCGCCCTTCGCCGGCTCCCAGGGCGTTGAGCGGTTCGGCGGCCTGCAGGCTGGCGCTGGCGAACAACGCGCCCGTCATGGCGCCGAGCAATGCGGTCTTGTGCGCTGACATGGTGTTCCCTCTTCTTGGAGATCTGGGTCGGGGCAGTCATCAAGCAAGCAGTGGAGCAATTGTTATAAGCGTAGTGCGATTGCGCGAGGTATTGGCGATATCGAGTCTAGTTGGCTTTTTGCTGGCCAATGCAACATCCGGAAGCAAATCCCCCCGTGGCGATCGCGTGGGCAAGGCTTAATCTGGCCATTCTTTTGCGACGTCTGGAGGTACCTGAATGAACACCCGCGGACTGCTCGACCAACTGCTCAAGGCCGGCCAGCAACTGCTCGAAAAACAGGCCGGCAAAGGCGGCTCAGGCAAGCCCGGCACCAGCGCCGGCGGCCTTGGCGGCCTGCTTTCCGGCGTGGGTGGCGGCGCGTTGGGGGCAGGGGCGCTGGGCCTGTTGCTGGGTAGCAAGAAGGCCCGCAAATATGGCGGCAAAGCCCTGACCTACGGTGGCCTGGCTGCGCTCGGGGTGCTGGCCTACAAGGCCTACGGCAACTGGCAGGCGCGCCAGCCGGGGGCAGGGCAGGCGCCCGAGCCGCAAACCCTCGACCGCCTGCCACCGGCCCAGGCCGAGCAGCACAGCCAGGCGGTGCTGCGCGCACTGGTGGCAGCGGCCAAGTCCGATGGCCATATCGATGAGCGCGAGCGCGCCTTGATCGAAGGTGAGTTCACCCGCCTGGACTCGGACCGCGAACTGCAACACTGGCTGCACGATGAGCTGAACAAACCGCTGGACCCGGCCGAAGTGGCGCGTGCTGCGCAAACACCGGAAATGGCCGCCGAGATGTACCTGGCCAGTGTCATGATGGTCGATCAGGAAAACTTCATGGAGCGCGCCTACCTGGACGAACTCGCCCGGCAGCTGCGCCTGGACCCGGCATTGCGCCAGGAACTGGAGAGCCAGGTGCGGCTCGCCGCAGGCCAATAGCAGGCGACTTGGCTTGTCCATCAGGCAAGGATGCCTGAATACCCGCATTTCAGCCGCAAAAGCGTAGGATGCCTGGGCTATACTTCGGCGATTTTTCCCGCTCGTTGTGAATTCCTGAGGGCTGAATGTGAAGAACTGGACCTTGCGCCAACGGATCCTGGCAAGTTTCGCCGTGATCATCGCCATCATGCTGCTGATGATCGTAGCCGCCTACTCGCGGCTGGTGGCGATCGAAAGTGCCGAGGAGGCAGTGGGGACCGACAGCATCCCCGGGGTCTACTACAGCTCGATGATCCGCAGTGCCTGGGTCGACAGCTACGTCACCAGCCAGCAACTGGTAGGGCTGTCCAACCACCGCGAAATCACCTCGGCGGATATGGAACTGTTCAAGAGCTTCGAGGACCGCCTCAAGCAACACATGGCCAGTTACCAGAACACCATCAAGGACAGCGACGACCAGGCCCGCTTCGACAGCTTCGTGGAGCTGGAACAGAACTACATCAAGATCGTCGGCCAGGTGCTGGACACCTACCGCCAGCACAACTATGCCGAAGCTGAACGGCTTATCATCGAGGTACTCACCCCCACATGGGTTGATGGTCGCAAGCACCTGAACGAAGTCATCGAGAACAACCGAGCTTCGGCCGACGCTGCCACTCAAGATATCGTCAGCGCCGTGAGCACGGCCAAGGGCAGCATGATGGTTTCGCTGCTGCTGGCAATCGTTGCCGCCGGGATCTGCGGGTTGCTACTGATGCGCGCCATCAGCGCCCCCATGCAGCGCATCGTCCACGCCCTCGACAGGCTGCGTTCAGGCGACCTGAGCATGCGCCTGAGCCTGGACCGCAAGGACGAGTTCGGCGCCATCGAAAGCGGCTTCAACGAAATGGCCGAGGCGCTGGCCAACCTGGTGTCCCAGGCCCAGCGGTCATCGGTGCAGGTGACCACCTCGGTGACCGAGATCGCCGCCACGTCCAAGCAGCAGCAGGCTACCGCCACCGAGACTGCCGCGACCACCACCGAAATCGGCGCCACCTCGCGGGAAATCGCCGCCACCTCGCGTGACTTGGTACGCACCATGACCGAGGTCACCTCTGCCGCCGATCAGGCCTCCAGCCTGGCCGGCTCCGGCCAGCAAGGCCTGGCCCGCATGGAAGAAACCATGCACCAGGTGATGGGCGCCGCCGACCTGGTCAATGCCAAGCTCGGCATCCTCAACGAAAAGGCGAGCAACATCACCCAGATGGTGGTGACCATCGTCAAGGTGGCCGACCAGACCAACCTGTTGTCGCTCAATGCCGCCATCGAAGCGGAAAAAGCCGGCGAGTATGGCCGTGGCTTTGCTGTGGTGGCGACCGAGGTACGCCGCCTGGCTGACCAGACGGCCGTGGCCACCTACGACATCGAGCAGATGGTGCGCGAAATCCAGTCGGCGGTGTCGGCCGGGGTCATGGGCATGGACAAGTTCTCTGAAGAAGTGCGCCGCGGCATGTTCGAGGTGCAGCAAGTGGGCGAGCAGCTCAGCCAGATCATCCATCAGGTGCAGGCCCTGGCGCCGCGTGTGCTGATGGTCAACGAGGGCATGCAGGCCCAGGCCACCGGCGCCGAGCAGATCAACCAGGCGTTGGCCCAGCTGAGCGATGCCAGTACCCAGACGGTCGAGTCGCTGCGCCAGGCCAGTTTTGCCATTGACGAGCTCAGCCAGGTGGCAGCAGGCCTGCGTGGCGGCGTGTCGCGCTTCAAAGTCTGACGACCATGAACGACTTGCAACCCCGCGCAGCGCAGGCAAGCGACGCCAAGGGCACGCTGTACCTGCAGTTTCGCATCGCTGACCAGCGGTTTGCCCTGGACGTGCACGAGGTGATCGAGGTGCTGCCGCGTCGGCCGCTCAAGCCGATTGCCCAGGCGCCGTCGTGGGTCGCGGGCATCCTTGCGCACCGCGGCGCACTGGTGCCGGTGGTCGACCTGTCGGCACTGAGCTTTGGCCAGGCGGCGGCGCAACGCACCAGCACGCGGCTGGTGCTGGTGCGTTACCGGGGCGACTTGCAGCTTGGGCTGATCCTTGAACAGGCCACCGAGACCTTGCGTTGCCGCCCCGAAGAATTCCAGCCGTATGGCCTGGACAATGGCGACGCAGCGTACCTCGGGCCTGTGCGCCAGGATGCCCAGGGCTTGGTGCAGCGCATCGCCGTCGATGACCTGCTGACTGATGCCGTGCGCGAGCTGTTGTTCGCCGATGAACGCGGGGCCCCTGCGCCAGGAATGCCGACATGATTGAACAGCGTTTCTTCCGCTATTTGCACGAGCGCATCGGCCTGGACGTGGAGTCGGTAGGCGCGCCGATGGTCGAGCGTGCCTTGCGCCAGCGCTGCAGTGCCGTGAACGCCGTGGACCTGGACGACTACTGGCTGCGCCTGCAGCAGTCGGCGGACGAGCAACAGGCCCTGATCGAGGCGGTCATCGTCCCCGAGACCTGGTTTTTCCGTTACCCGGAATCCTTCACGGCCCTGGTGGGGCTGGCCCACAAGCGCCTGGCAGAACTGGCCGGCGCCCGCCCGGTGCGGCTGCTCAGCCTGCCGTGCTCGACCGGCGAAGAACCTTATTCACTGGCCATGGCGCTGCTCGATGGTGGCATGGGCCCTGGCACGTTCGTGATCGATGGCATCGACATCAGCCCCAATTCGGTGGCCAAGGGTGAGCAGGCCGTTTATGGCCGCAATGCGTTTCGCGGCAGCGACCTGGGGTTTCGCGAGCGCTTTTTCGATGCGCTCGGTGACGGCCATCGCCTGCATGATCGCGTGCGCCAGCAAGTCAGCCTGCAAGTGGGTAATGTGCTGGACCCGGCCCTGGCCAGCCGCGATGGCCTGTACGACTTCGTGTTCTGTCGCAATCTGTTGATTTATTTCGACGTGGCCACCCAGCAGCGCGTGTTCGAGGTGCTCAAGCGCCTGACTCATCCGCAGGGTGTGCTGTTTATCGGGCCTGCCGAAGGCAGCTTGCTGGCGCGGCTGGGCATGCGCCCGCTGGGTATCGCTCAATCGTTCGCCTACGTGCGTCAGGAGGGCGCCGTGGCACCGGCCCGCGCACTACCCGCGCCTCCAGCCAAGCGCGCGCTGCCGCCTTTGCCCCTGCCCGTGTACCCGCCGCCGACGCCGTCATTGGCGCGGCCGTTGCGAGCGCTTCCGTTCACTGCCAAGGCGCCACTGCCGGCAGAACGCAAAGGCGAGAACGAATCCGAACTGCTGGCCAGCATTGCCCGGCATGCCAACGCGGGCGCCAGTGCGCAGGCGCGTGCCGCCTGCCAGCGCTACTTGAGCCAGTTCGCTCCGACGGCGCAGGTTTACTACTGGCTGGGCTTGCTCAGTGATACCGAAGGCGACGCCGGCCAGGCGCTTACCCACTATCGCAAGGCCCTGTACCTGGAGCCGCAGCACCCCGAAGCCTTGGTGCACCTGGCGGCCTTGCTCGCGGCCCAGGGCGACCTGGCAGGCGCTCAGCGTTTGCAGGCGCGTGCTGCACGGGCGGGACGGGAGCCTGAACGATGAGGGGTGAATCCGCGATGCAACTGCTTGCGCAGGCCGACGAGCGCATCGACGACTGCTGGAACCGCATCGGCGTGCACGGTGACAAACAGTGCCCGCTGCTGGAGCGGCATATTCATTGCCGCAACTGTGACGTGTATGCCGCGGCCGCCACGCGCCTGCTCGACCGTTATGCCCTGCTGCAGGATGACCAGGCCGCAGTTGCGCCAGCGGCCGAGGAATCGGTTGGCCGTTCCATGCTGCTGTTCAGGCTCGGCGAAGAATGGCTGGCCTTGGCCACCGCCTGCCTGGCTGAAATCGCCCCCTTGCAGGCGGTGCATTCGCTGCCGCACCAGCGTTCCCGAATGCTGCAGGGCGTCGCCAACGTGCGCGGTGCCTTGGTGCCGTGCCTGTCGCTGGCGGACTTGCTGGGTGTGCAGCCGGCTGCTGGGCAGCAACGCAGCGGCCGCGAGATGCCGCGCATGCTGATCCTGGCTGCCGAAGGGGGACCGGTGGTGATGGCGGTCGAGGAAATCGACGGCATTCACCGGCTTGACCCGTCGCTGCTGGGCAGTGGCCAGGACGTTACCCACTTTACGGCGGCGGTGCTGCAGTGGCGCGGCCGCAGTGTGCGGGTGCTGGACGATCAACACTTACTGTCTGCGGTGCAGCGGAGCCTGTCATGACCCCAGAGCAAATGCGCGACGCATCGTTGCTCGAGCTGTTCAGCCTGGAAGCCGAGGCGCAGACCCAGGTACTCAGCGCCGGCCTGATGGCGCTGGAGCGCAACCCCACCCAGGCCGACCAACTGGAAGCCTGCATGCGCGCGGCCCACTCCCTGAAAGGGGCCGCACGTATTGTCGGGGTCGATGCTGGCGTGAGCGTGGCCCACGTGATGGAAGACTGCCTGGTGGCGGCGCAGGAAGGCCGCTTGCGGTTGAGCGCCGAGCATATCGATGCGCTGCTGCAGGGGACCGACCTGTTGATGCGCATCGCCACGCCGGGCGACGCGGGCGCCCAAGCGACACTGCCGGTGTTCCTTGCGCAGATGGCCAGCTTGCTGGACCCGGGCGCGGCGCCGGGGGCGGTGCCAATGGCGATGGCCATGCGGTCGCCGACAGCGCCCGTGCCAACCCTGCCTGTCGAGCCCTTGCCGATGGCCCCCGAGCCCATGGAAGTGGACGTCGAGCTTGAGCCCGCGCCACGGCGCAAGGCCGGTAAACGCGCCGGCGAAGGCGCTGAGCGGGTGCTGCGGGTCACGGCCGACCGCCTCAACAGCTTGCTCGACCTGTCCAGCAAGTCGCTGGTCGAGACCCAGCGGCTCAAGCCTTACCTGGCCACCCTGCAGCGCCTCAAGCGCATGCATGGCCAAGGCATGCAGGCACTCGATGGTTTGCGCATGCAACTGGAGGACAGTGGCCAGAGCAGCGAGGTGCTCGAAGCCCTGGCCCAGACCCAGCGCTTGTTGGTCGAGACCCAGCAGATTCTGCAGCAGCAGGCCGCCGACCTCGACGAGTTCGGCTGGCAGGCCAGCCAGCGTGCGCAATTGCTCTATGACACGGCGCTGGCCTGCCGGATGCGGCCCTTTGCCGACGTTCTGGCCGGGCAGAGCCGCATGGTCCGTGACCTTGGGCGGTCTCTGGGCAAGCCGGTTCGCTTGGTCATCGAAGGCGAAAAAACCCAAGTCGACCGCGATGTGCTGGAAAAGCTCGAAGCGCCGCTGACCCACCTGCTGCGCAATGCGGTCGACCATGGTATCGAACTGCCAGAGCGGCGCCTGCTGGCAGGCAAGGCGCAGGAGGGCGTGATTCGCCTGCGTGCCTCGCACCAGGCCGGCATGCTCAGCCTCGAGCTGATTGACGATGGCGCCGGCATCGACCTGGAGCGCCTGCGCAGCGCCATCGTCGAACGGGCCATGTCGCCGGCCGACACCGTGGCGCGGATGAGCGAGGCCGAGCTGATCACGTTCCTGTTCTTGCCCGGCTTCAGCTTGCGCGACAAGGTGACCGAGGTGTCGGGGCGCGGGGTTGGCCTGGACGCCGTGCAACACATGATCCGCGAGCTGCGCGGGTCGATCGAATTGACCCAGCTGGCCGGTCAGGGCTGCCGCTTCCACCTGCAGGTGCCGCTGACGCTGTCGGTGGTGCGCAGCCTGGTGGTGGAAGTGGGCGGCGAAGCGTATGCCTTCCCGCTCGCGCACATCGAACGTACGCTCGAGGTGACTGCCGAGCAGATCGTGCAGATCGAAGGGCGTCAGCATTTTTGGCATGAAGGGCGGCACATCGGCCTGGTGGCGGCCAGCCAGTTGCTCAATCGCCCGGCAGGGCAGGCCGATGAAAGCAGCCTGCGGGTGGTGGTGATTCGAGAGCGCGAGCAACTCTACGGGGTAGCCGTAGAACGCTTGATCGGGGAGCGGGTGCTGGTGGTGATGCCCCTCGATCCGCGCCTGGGCAAGGTCCAGGACATCTCCTCCGGGGCGTTGCTCGACGATGGCTCGGTGGTGCTGATCGTCGACGTCGAAGACCTGCTGCGCTCGGTGGAAAAACTGCTCAGTACCGGCAGCCTGGAGCGCATCGAGCGGGGCAACAGTGGCACCCGCGGCCTGGCGCGCAAACGCATCCTGGTGGTCGACGACTCGCTCACCGTGCGCGAACTGCAGCGCAAACTGTTGGGTAACCGCGGTTACGAAGTGGCCGTGGCGGTGGATGGCATGGACGGCTGGAATGCCCTGCGCGGCGAAGACTTCGACTTGCTGATCACCGACATCGATATGCCGCGCATGGATGGCATCGAGCTGGTCACTCTGGTGCGCCGGGACCAGCGCCTGCAATCGTTGCCGGTGATGGTGGTGTCGTACAAGGACCGTGAGGAAGACCGGCGGCGTGGTCTGGACGCTGGCGCCGACTACTATTTGGCAAAGGCCAGTTTCCACGACGATGCGTTGCTGGATGCTGTGGTGGAGCTGATTGGAGGTGCTCAGGGATGAAGATCGCCATCGTCAACGATATGCCCATGGCGGTGGAGGCGTTGCGCCGTGCGCTGGCCTTCGAGCCCGCGCACCAGGTGATCTGGGTGGCGGGCAACGGCGCCGAGGCGGTGCAGCGGTGCGCCGAGCAGCAGCCAGACCTGATCCTCATGGACTTGATCATGCCGGTGATGGATGGGGTAGAGGCGACGCGGCGGATCATGGCCGAGACCCCCTGCGCCATCGTCATCGTCACGGTCGACCGCAAGCAGAACGTGCACCGGGTGTTCGAGGCCATGGGCCATGGCGCCCTGGATGTGGTCGATACCCCGGCCCTGGGCGCGGGCGATGCCCGTGAGGCAGCGGCGCCACTGCTGCGCAAGATCCTCAACATCGGCTGGCTGATAGGCCAGCAGCGCACGCCGGCCGCGCGCCCGGTTGCCACGCCATTGCGCGAGGCATCCCAGCGTCGTGGCTTGGTGGCAATCGGTTCGTCGGCCGGCGGCCCGGCCGCCCTCGAGGTGCTGCTCAAGGGCCTGCCGCCGGCATTCCCGGCGGCCATCGTGCTGGTCCAGCACGTCGACCAGGTTTTCGCCGCAGGCATGGCCGAATGGCTCAGCAGCGCTGCCGGCCTGCCGGTGCGCCTGGCCCGCGAGGGCGAGCCGCCGCAGCCGGGGCAAGTCCTGCTGGCGGGCACCAACCACCATATCCGCCTGCTGCAAAATGGTCAGCTGGCCTACACTGCCGAACCCGTCAACGAAATCTACCGGCCTTCGATCGATGTGTTCTTCGAGAGCGTGGCACGCTACTGGAGCGGCGATGCGGTGGGTGTGCTGCTCACCGGCATGGGCCGCGACGGTGCCCAGGGCCTCAAACAGATGCGCCAGCAGGGCTTTCTGACCATCGCTCAGGACCAGGCCAGCAGTGCCGTATACGGCATGCCCAAGGCCGCCGCGGCGATTGACGCGGCGGTGGAAATCCGCCCGCTGGAGCGAATCGCCGGGCGATTGATGGAATTCTTCGCAAAATGACGATATGTATTGAATCACGCCGCCTGGTCGGCGGTGATCAGGTGAATAGGCATGAATGATCTACCGATCGAAGGTTTCGCGACCACCAACGAGAACTCGGCGATGGTGCTGTTGGTCGACGATCAGGCAATGATCGGCGAGGCGGTGCGTCGTGGCCTGGCCCATGAAGACAACATCGACTTCCATTTCTGCGCCGACCCGCACCAGGCGGTGTCCCAGGCCATGCGCATCAAACCGACGGTGATCCTGCAGGACCTGATCATGCCGGGCCTGGATGGGCTGACGCTGGTGCGTGAGTACCGCAACAACCCGGCTACCCAGGATATCCCGATCATCGTCCTGTCGACCAAGGAAGACCCGCTGGTGAAGAGCGCGGCGTTCGCTGCCGGGGCCAACGACTACCTGGTCAAGTTGCCGGACAACATCGAACTGGTGGCGCGCATTCGCTACCACTCGCGTTCCTACCTGACGTTGCTCCAGCGTGACGAGGCGTACCGTGCCCTGCGGGTCAGCCAGCAGCAGTTGCTCGATTCCAACCTGATGCTGCAACGGTTGATGAACTCCGATGGCCTGACCGGGCTGTCCAACCGGCGTCACTTCGACGAATACCTGGAGCTGGAATGGCGCCGGGCCATGCGTGAGCAGCAGCAGTTGTCGTTGTTGATGATCGATGTCGACTACTTCAAGGCCTACAACGACAGTTTCGGGCATTTGGCGGGTGATGAGGCGTTGCGCCAAGTGGCCGAGGCGATCCGCGGCTCGTGCTCGCGGCCGACGGATCTGCCGGCGCGTTATGGGGGCGAGGAGTTTGCCCTGGTGTTGCCCAATACGTCCCCAGGCGGGGCGCGGCTGATTGCCGAGAAACTGCGCCAGACGGTGTTGGCGCTGGGCATTCCGCACACGGCGCCAGCGGCGGATTCGCGGTTGACGGTGAGCATTGGCCTGGCGACCCAGACACCGGCGGTGGGCGGGCATTGCCGGCAGTTGATTTCGGCGGCCGACAAGGGGCTGTACCTGGCCAAGAATGGGGGGCGTAACCAGGTGGGTATCGCTTGAGGTTGCGGCTGCGGCGTAGTGCTTCGTAGTGCCGGGTGCAGGGTACCGCCCGGCGGGTCTGCCGCCATGCGTTGGACTCGGTTATACTCGCAGGCTTTTCACCGAATTCGCACGAGAGCCGTCGCCCATGGAAATCCAACCGATCCTGAACACCATCAAGGACCTCACCGAGCGTTCCCAGTCAATTCGGGGGTATCTTTGACTACGATCAAAAGCATGACCGCCTGATCGAAGTCAACCGCGAGCTGGAAGACCCGGCCGTCTGGAACAAGCCTGAGTATGCCCAGGCCCTGGGCCGCGAACGTGCCATGCTGGTACAGGTCGTCGAGACGTTGGACAAGATGGCCAACGGCCTGGCCGACTGCAAGGACCTGCTCGACATGGCCGTCGAGGAAGAGGACGAAAGCGCCGTCGGCGACGTCGTGACCGAGCTGGAAGGCCTGGAAGAAAAACTGGCCCAGCTTGAGTTCCGTCGCATGTTCAGCGGCGAGATGGACATGAACAACGCCTACCTGGACATCCAGGCCGGCTCCGGCGGTACCGAAGCGCAGGACTGGGCCAACATCCTGCTGCGCATGTACCTGCGCTGGGCCGACAAGCGTGGTTTCGACGCCACCATCATCGAGCTCTCCGAAGGTGAAGTCGCCGGCATCAAGGGCGCCACCGTGCACATCAAGGGCGAATATGCCTTCGGCTGGTTGCGCACCGAAATCGGCGTGCACCGCCTGGTTCGTAAAAGCCCGTTCGACTCCGGCGCCCGTCGCCACACCTCGTTCTCGGCGGTGTTCGTGTCGCCCGAGATCGACGACAAGGTCGAAATCGACATCAACCCGTCCGACCTGCGCGTCGACACCTACCGCTCTTCGGGCGCTGGTGGTCAGCACGTAAACACCACCGACTCCGCGGTGCGTATTACCCACGTGCCGACCAACACCGTGGTGGCCTGCCAGAACGAACGTTCCCAGCACGCCAACAAAGACACCGCCATGAAAATGCTGCGGGCCAAGTTGTACGAGCTGGAGATGCAGAAGCGCAACGCCGCTTCCCAGGCGCTGGAAGACAGCAAGTCGGACATCGGTTGGGGCCACCAGATCCGCTCCTACGTACTGGATGACTCGCGCATCAAGGACTTGCGGACCGGCGTTGAGCGCAGCGACTGCCAGAAGGTGCTGGACGGCGACCTCGACCAGTACCTGGAAGCGAGCCTCAAGCAAGGGCTGTAAGCCGCACACCACTGCCGCGATGCCTGGCTACCCGCCGGCATCGCGTGCCCTGCCCGAAAAGGGCAACGAATACCTGATGGAAAGAATGACGACATGAGCGACCTCAATAGCGCACCGCAAGACCTGCAACAGGAAGAAAACGCCCTGATCGCCCTGCGCAAGGAAAAACTTGCCGCAGAGCGCGCCAAGGGCAATGCCTTCCCCAATGACTTCCGTCGCGACAGCTACTGCAACGACCTGCAGAAGCAGTATGCCGACAAGACCAAGGAAGAACTGGAAGCTGCAGCGATTCCGGTCAAGGTTGCCGGGCGCATCATGCTCAACCGTGGCTCGTTCATGGTCATCCAGGACATGACTGGCCGCATCCAGGTTTACGTCAACCGCAAGACCCTGCCGGAAGAAACCCTGGCCGCCGTCAAGACCTGGGACCTGGGCGACATCATCAGCGCCGAGGGCACGCTGGCCCGCTCCGGCAAAGGTGACCTGTACGTCGAGATGACCAACGTGCGCCTGCTGACCAAGTCGCTGCGCCCGCTGCCCGACAAGCACCATGGCCTGACCGACACCGAGCAGCGCTACCGTCAGCGTTACGTCGACCTGATGGTCAACGAAGAAACCCGCCACACCTTCCGTGTTCGCTCCCAGGTGATTTCGCACATCCGCAAGTTCCTGATCGAGCGCGACTTCCTCGAAGTCGAGACGCCGATGCTGCAGACCATCCCAGGCGGCGCCGCGGCCAAGCCGTTCGAAACCCACCACAACGCCCTGGACATGGCCATGTTCCTGCGCATTGCGCCGGAGCTGTACCTCAAGCGTCTGGTAGTCGGTGGTTTCGAGAAAGTCTTCGAGATCAACCGTAACTTCCGTAACGAAGGCGTTTCGACCCGGCACAACCCCGAGTTCACCATGCTCGAGTTCTACCAGGCCTACGCTGACTACACCGACAACATGGACCTCACCGAAGAGCTGTTCCGCGAGCTGGCGCAGCTGGTGCTGGGCAGCACCGACGTGCCGTACGGCGACAAGGTGTTCCACTTCGGCGAGCCGTTCGTGCGCCTGTCGGTGTTCGACTCGATCCTCAAGTACAACCCTGAGCTGACCGCTGCCGACCTGCAAGACGTCGACCGTGCCCGTGACATCGCCAAAAAGGCCGGTGCCAAGGTGCTGGGCCACGAAGGCCTGGGCAAGCTGCAAGTGATGATTTTCGAAGAGTTGGTCGAGCACAAGCTGGAGCAGCCGCACTTCATCACCGAGTACCCGTTCGAAGTGTCGCCGCTGGCCCGTCGCAACGACGACAACCCGGCCGTGACCGACCGCTTCGAGCTGTTCATCGGTGGCCGCGAAATCGCCAACGCCTACTCCGAGCTGAACGATGCCGAAGACCAGGCTGAGCGCTTCCTGGCCCAGGTGGCCGAGAAGGATGCTGGTGACGACGAAGCCATGCACTACGATGCCGACTTCGTCCGCGCCCTGGAATACGGCATGCCGCCAACCGCCGGTGAAGGCATCGGCATCGACCGCCTGGTGATGCTGCTGACCAACTCGCCGTCGATTCGCGATGTGATCCTGTTCCCACATATGCGTCCGCAGGCCTGAGTGATCTGAGAAAGCCGCCTCTAGGGGCGGCTTTTTCTTGCCTGAAGCCTTATGTTGTCTGCACCGGCCCCTTCGCGGGCAAGCCCGCTCCCACAGGTATTGCACTGCCCTCAGGCGCGATACCTGTGGGAGCGGGCTTGCCCGCGAAGGGGCCGGTACAGCCAACACACCGTCCGTGAGGTAACCCCGTGACCCCCGCAATCGCCGAGCAAGGCGCCGCCGGCATCGCCACCGCCGTCGCCGAAAGTGTGCAGTACCAGGGCCGCAAGACCGCCCGCCAAGGCAGCGAGCAGCGCCGCCAGCTGATCCTCGACGCCGCCATGCGCATCGTCGTGCGCGATGGTGTGCGCGGTGTGCGCCACCGTGCCGTGGCCGCCGAGGCGGGTGTGCCATTGTCGGCCACCACCTATTACTTCAAGGACATCGAGGACCTGCTCACCGATACCTTCGCCCAGTACGTCGAGCGCAGCGCCGCCTACATGGCCAAGCTCTGGGCCAACACCGAGGTGGTGCTGCGCCAGATGCTCGCCCAGGGCGATGGCAGCCCGCAGGCGCGAGCGCGGCTGGCCGACGAAGTGGCAAGCATGACCGCTGACTATGTGTCGCGTCAGTTGCTCAACCGGCGCGACTTTCTGATGGCCGAGCAGGCCTTCCGCCAGGAGGCACTGCTGTGCCCGCGTTTGGCCGAGCTGGTGTGCGCCCACGACCAGATTCTGCTGCACGGCACCCGGCAATTGCTGCAGGTGGTCGGCTCACGGCAACCGGAACAAGACGCCCAAATGTTGACGGCGATTAT
Organism: Pseudomonas sp. SWRI50; assembly: GCF_014269095.1. Lineage (NCBI taxonomy): Bacteria > Pseudomonadati > Pseudomonadota > Gammaproteobacteria > Pseudomonadales > Pseudomonadaceae > Pseudomonas > Pseudomonas sp. SWRI50. The sequence goes on from NZ_JABWRW010000001.1 coordinate 297,836, forward strand.
CGAGCAGATGGAATATCAGGGCCTGCTCAAGGATGCGAACGCGCAAGCCGATGGGCAGATGCTCGCTATGCTTACCCGTTACCTGCACCTGGTGTTGGCATCGGCCTGAGCTGAGACCTTATTTTCAAGGAGAACCTGATGAAAGCCTGGCGTGTGGTGCTGTTGACGCTGTCATTCCTGCTGCAGGGCGGTTGTCTGGTGACCTTCCATGAGCCCTTGCCGAGCAACCAGGCCGCACCCAAGGCCCTGCTCGGCAAGTGGAGCAGCAAGGACGCCTGGGGTGAACCGCTGAAGCTGTCGATCAGCCGCAGTGGCGGCGATGCCTACAAGGCGGTGGCCACGGCCAAGGGCAAAGCCCCCGAAGAGTACGTCTTCACCGTCTCGCGCCACGGCAACCGCTGGTACCTCTCGGCCGGCGTGCCCAAGCGCCTGGGTGGCAATTTCCTGATTGGCGGTTTTGAAGTCGTCGATGGCAAGGAACTGGTGGTGTACAACCTCGATGTCGAGCAGGTGCAGCAGGCCGTGAAAAACAAAGAGCTGACCGGGCGCAACACCGAAGTGCCGGAAGACAACGGCGAGGGCGTGCTCATCGACAGCCCCTCGGCGCGGGTGCTGGCCTACCTGGACGACCCAGCCAACTCCGACCTGTTCGTTGAGGTGGCACGCTTCCAGCGCTCCGGCAAGTAATGACCTCTGCCGTCCTTTTCAGGGTGTGAAACTGCAATGTGATCCCGGTAGGAGCAGCCTTGTGCTGCGAAAGGGCCGGTGAGACAACAGATATTTGTTGCCGATAAAGGCCTCTTCGCAGCACAAGGCTGCTCCTACAGGGACCGAGGCCGAGGCAGATAAGGAGTCCCCGGTGGACGAGTACCAGCAGACCATACGCGCGCTGTCAGACCGCATCGTTGCGGCGCAGACCCCCATCCGCGTACTCGATGCGGTGAAATGGGACGACAACATCCGCCACGGCTTCCTCAAGGCCAAGGGCAAAGAGCCACCTGCGGTAGACCGCGCCTATTACCAGTCGCGGCCGCTGTCGTTCGACTCCAGCGCGGTCAAGGCCGAATTCCAGAACATCGAACGTGACATCACTCGCCGGCTCGGGCAGTTCAACCCGGTCGGGCAGATCATGCGGCGCATGTGCAAGGAATACCGCATGGTGGTACGCATGCTCGAGGCGCGCGGCACCGAGGACTTCGGGCTGATCTCGCAGGAGCTGTACGGGGCGGCGTCCGACGCCTTCCACGCCGGTGACCCAACCCTGGCCGACCTGGGCCTGATGCTGTCGGACTACCTGAACAACATCGATGGCCGCGGCGACCTCAAGGACGAGCCAAAGAACCTCACCGCCAAAGAGGCCGTGGACATCCTCCAGCGCCGCCTGAACAAGGTGTTCGGCGAGGCCGAGGAAACCATCCGCGTGTTCGAATCCGACGGTATCGTCGCCGATGCGGCGGCCGGTGCCGACTACATCAAGGTACGTGCCGATGCCATGTTCAACAGCCGCGACGTGCGTGCGCTGGAGGTGCATGAAGGCCTGGTGCATGTGGGGACCACGCTGAACGGCCTGAACCAGCCGATCTGCACCTTCCTGGCCAAGGGCCCACCCTCATCGACGGTGACCCAGGAGGGGCTGGCGATCCTCATGGAGGTGATTGCCTTCGCCTCTTACCCCAGCCGGCTGCGCAAGCTCACCAACCGTACACGCGCCATCCACATGGTCGAGGAGGGCGCCGACTTCCTCCAGGTGTTCGAATTTTTCCGAGCCCAGGGCTTTGAAATGGCGCAGAGCTACAGCAATGCCAGCCGAGTGTTCCGCGGCTCGGTGCCCAATGGCTTGCCATTCACCAAGGACTTGTCCTACCTCAAGGGCTTCATCATGGTTTACAACTACATTCAGTTGGCCGTGAAGAAGGGCAAGCTTGAGCAGATCCCGCTGCTGTTCTGCGGCAAGACCACGCTGGAAGACATGCGCACCTTGCGCCAACTGGTCGAGGAGGGGCTGGTCGAACCGCCCAAGTACTTGCCCGAACAGTTCCGTGACCTCAACGCACTGTCGGCCTGGATGTGCTTCTCCAACTTCCTCAACCACCTGAGCCTGGATCGCATTGAAGCCGACTACGCGAACATTCTCTGAACGCTGCCGCCTGCTGGCCCTTGGCGTGCTCCTGTTGGGCCTGAGCGGTTGCAGCAGCCTGCTGTTCTACCCCGAGCGCGGCCAACCGTTCACCCCGGAGCGGGCCAAGCTCGACTACCGTGACGTCACCTTGACCACTTCGGATGGCGTACGCCTGCATGGTTGGTGGCTACCGGCCAAGGCCGGGGTCGAGGTCAAGGGCACCGTGTTGCACCTGCACGGCAACGGCGGCAACCTGGCCGGCCATCTGGGCGGCAGCTACTGGCTGCCGGAGCAGGGCTACCAGGTGCTGATGGTCGATTACCGGGGCTATGGGTTGTCCCAGGGCAAACCGAGTTTGCCCGAGGTCTATGAAGACCTCGCGGCGGCCATGGCCTGGCTGGACAAGGCGCCCGAGGTCAAGGGCAAGCCGGTGGTGCTGCTGGGGCAGAGCCTGGGCGGCGCCATGGCCATTCATTACCTGGCGGCCCACCCTGAGCAGCGCCAGCGCTTCAGCGCGCTGGTGTTCGATGGTGTGCCAGCCAGCTACCGTGCGGTCGGGCGGTTTGCCTTGAGCACTTCATGGATGACCTGGCCGCTGCAGGTGCCGCTGTCGTGGCTGGTGCCGGACGGCGACAGCGCGATCCGTTCGATCGAGCGCCTGGACAGCCCGCCGAAGCTGTTCTTCCACAGCATCGACGACCACCTGGTGCCGCTGGACAACGGCATCCGCCTGTACCAGCACGCGCCGCCGCCGCGGGTGCTGCAGTTGACCCGAGGGGGCCATGTACAGACCTTCGCCGACCCGGTATGGCGCCAGGTGATGCTGCGCTTCCTCGACGACCCGAGTCATTTCAACGGCCTGCGGCGGCTTGCCGAAGTGCCCAATTACCCTGACGAGAAGAACAAGCAATGAGTGAAGAACGCAACGCCATCCCGCTGATCCTGACCGGCGTCGGCAGCATCATCGTGACGGTGGGGGCTTTGTGGTACTACGGTTACCTGCATTTCGCCAAGCCTGAAGATGCCCTGTTGCTGCAGGATTTCACCATGCTCAAGACCCTGCCGGGCGAAGACTACAAAGCCTCCCTCGACCCTGCACCCCAGGTGGCCCAGTGCGTGGACGGTGTGCTGGTGTTGTTCGATACCCAACAGAAAGGCCTGACCGGCGTGTTGGTCGATAACCGCAAACGTGCGGTGCGCTGCATGGGGGAAGAGACGCCGCAGCAGGTGCAGTGAGGGTATATGGCTGGAGGGCTATGCCATGCACCTCTCGCCCAATAAAAAGCCTTAAGAATGCCGGGGCCGCTCTGCGGCCCATCGCGGCACAAGGCCGCTCCCACACCGACCGCGTTATGCCCCTATTTACAGAGCATGCGCGAACATTGTGGGAGCGGCCTTGTGCCGCGATGGGCCGCAAAGCGGCCCCAATACAGGCGATGGATAACGTAAGTGAATAGCATTCCGCTTAGACAGCGGGGCTTTTCGTCCTACCTGCCAGCCTTACTGCGCCTGGCTCACCGAACGCGGTGCAACCGGCTGGTTGTCATTGGAGATGGTCACCTCCACGCGACGGTTCTGCGCACGGCCCGAGTTGCTGCCGTTGTCAGCCACCGGGTACTCCTTGCCGTAACCCTGGGCGACGATTCGCGCTGGGTCTACGCCAGCACGGATCAGCGCCATGCGCACGGCGCCGGCGCGACGCTCGGAGAGGCTCTGGTTGTAGTTGGCCGAGCCGACGCTGTCGGTGTAGCCCTCTACGATGACCTTGCGTTCCGGGTTCTCTTGGAGGAACTGGGCCAGCTTGGTCACGTTGGGGTAGGCATTGCTCTTGAGTACGGCCTTGTTGAAGTCGAACAGCACGTCGCCGAAGGTGACCAGCGTACCGCGGTCGGTCTGCTTGGCATTCAGGCTGTCCTGCAGCTTGGCGATTTGCGCGTCGCGGGCATCCAGCTTGGCCTGGGCGCGCTGGGCGGAGGCGTTTTTCAGTTCGCCTTCAGCCGTACGCAGGGCAATGGTCTGCTTGGCGACTTCGACACGCTGGTTGGTCAGGTAGGCGAGCTGGTCGACCTTTTTCTGGTCCTCGCGGTCCATGTAGGCCTTGTCAGCTTTGTTCAGCCAATCCTGAGCATCTTTGGTTTCCAGCGCCGCGACTTTGCTCGCCTGCGGGTCGCTTTGCAGCGCAGAGAAGTTGGTGCGGGCCGATTCAAGGTTGGCGTTCGGGTCGTGCGAGCAGGCTGCAAGACCGACGCTCAGGGCCAGCAGGGCGGGAATCATGACGTGTTTGCGCATAGTGTTCATCCTTTGATCGAGTGCGAAGGCTAAGGGTGGCGGGGCAGGGCTCACTGAGCGCTGCGCAGGCCTTCCTCACGTACGTCCTGAACGCCCTGGCGGGCATCCTGCACGGCCTTCTGGGCCTTGGCCGCCTGAGCCTTGCGTTCGGCGAGGCGGGCGTCCCATTCGGCTTGTTCGGCCAGACGCTTGGCGTCGTCGTACTTTTTGTCGTGCATGGCGATTTCGGCTTGCTTGAACTTGTCCTGCGCCGCTTTCATTTCCACCGCGGCGAACTCGGTGCCGCCGGCACTGACCGCAGAGTTCACGGCAGACTGGGTAACGGCATACTGCTCGGTGGGCGGGTTGCCCGCACAGCCGGCCAGGACCAGGCTACTGCCCAGGGCCAGCGCGGCCAGCTTGAACCCGCGCACATGAGTGGATGACGGTTTGAAAGTGCGGGTCTTCATGGTGGTCAGCTCCATTGGATCACTCCTGATAACGACGATGTCCGTAGCAGTCCATCGCTGAATCCCTGACAGTTACCGTGCGCTTCAGCTGAACGGTGCACGAGGGCAGTGTGCAGGGTTTTAGCGTGATGGCTATTTGCTCGGACTCGGCCGTTTTTCGATTAGTTCAGAAAAAAATCCCGTAATCGGGCAAAGTTTTCTGACTGATTGGTCAGTGAGTTTTGTGCGGAACTTTCACGCTCAGGCGGGGTATTCCGGGCCTTGCAGGCCCGGAACAGTGTGCATCGTGGCTATTTTTCGCTGTCGTCAGCGGTGCTGCTCAGCTCATGCAAGTGGTGCCGGGACAACGACAGAAAACGCGGGGTAGGGCCGACATCTTCGAACAAAGGGTCGCCTTCTTCATCGGTGGCGATCACTTGGCTCCCCTTTACATAGGGGAAGCTGGCCTCGATTTCCTCGAGGGCCGCCGCCACCAATTCGCCGAGCAGTTCTTCGGCGGTGCGCTTGGGGTACATGTCGATCAGCGCGGCCAGGCGCGCCTCGGACTCCAGGTCCAGATGCAGCACATGGCCGGTACGGCTGAGGGTGCCTGCGGCATTCTGTTCCCAGTGCTGGGCGAGTTCACGGATTTTCATGATGACCTCTGTCAACGCCTCGAAAGGCTGCATTGCATCGGAGTGCTCTGCTTGCACTTTAGTTTGCTTTGCCGATCACGGCTTGCCCTTAGGCTTGCTATCGGCGCGCGGCTGGGGGCACTCTTGGCCCAGTGCTGTTTCCTGAACGAGTGCGCCAAGGCTGCGCTACAGAGAGGGCCAATGACCGATATCGATGTGCGTTTGCGTGAAGATGTCCATGTGTTGGGGGAGTTGCTCGGCGACACCATTCGTCAGCAGCACGGCGAGGCGTTCCTGCAGAAGATCGAGGGCATCCGCCACAGCGCCAAGGCCGACCGCCGGGTGGCTGGCGAGCAACTGAGCTCGACCCTTGGGGACCTGGCTGACGACGACTTGCTGCCGGTGGCAAGGGCGTTCAACCAGTTTCTCAACCTGGCCAACATGGCCGAGCAGTACCAGTTGATCCGACGCCGCGACGCCGACCAGCCAGAGCCCTTCGAGGCACGCGTGCTGCCTGAGCTGCTGGCCCGCCTTAAGCAGGCCGGGCATGGCAACGACGCCCTGGCCCGGCAGTTGGCCAAGCTAGACATACAGCTGGTACTGACCGCGCACCCCACCGAAGTGGCGCGGCGCACCTTGATCCAGAAGTACGACGCCATCGCCGGCCAGTTGGCCGCCCAGGACCATCGCGACCTGACCCCCGCCGAACGTCAGCAGGTACGTGAGCGCCTGCGCCGGCTGATCGCCGAAGCCTGGCACACCGAAGAAATCCGCCGCACCCGGCCGACCCCCGTGGACGAGGCCAAGTGGGGCTTCGCGGTGATCGAGCATTCGCTGTGGCAGGCCATCCCCAACCACCTGCGCAAGGTCGACAAGGCGCTGCACGACGCCACGGGGCTGCGCCTGCCGCTGGAGGCCGCCCCCATCCGCTTCGCCTCGTGGATGGGCGGCGACCGCGACGGCAACCCCAATGTCACGGCGGCGGTAACCCGTGAAGTGCTGTTGCTGGCACGTTGGATGGCCGCTGATCTGTTCCTGCGTGATATCGATGCCTTGGCCGCCGAGCTGTCCATGCAACACGCCAGCAGCGCGCTGCGGGAGCACGTCGGCGACAGTGCCGAGCCCTACCGCGCTATCCTCAAGCAATTGCGCGACCGCCTGCGTGCGACCCGCGCCTGGGCGCATGCCGCCTTGGGCAGCAGCACGCCCGCCGGTGCCGACGTACTGGTCGACAACCGCGACCTGATCGCGCCGCTTGAGCTGTGCTACCAGTCGCTGCACGAATGCGGCATGGGCGTGATCGCCGAAGGGCCACTGCTCGACTGCCTGCGCCGTGCCGTGACCTTTGGCCTGTACCTGGGGCGCCTGGACGTGCGCCAGGATGCCGCCCGCCACCGTGACGCGCTGACCGAGATCACCGATTACCTGGGCTTGGGGCGCTATGCCGACTGGGATGAAGAGCAGCGTATCGCCTTCCTCCTGGCCGAACTGAAAAACCGCCGGCCATTATTGCCTGCGCATTTCCAGCCCCAGGCGGATACCGCCGAGGTGCTGGCCACCTGCCGGGAAATTGCCGCTGCCCCGGCCGCTTCGCTGGGCTCCTATGTCATTTCCATGGCCGGCGCCGCTTCAGATGTGCTGGCCGTGCAGTTGCTGCTCAAGGAAGCCGGGCTGACCCGCCCGATGCGTGTGGTGCCACTGTTCGAAACCCTGGCCGACCTGGACAACGCCGGCCCGGTGATGCAGCGCCTGCTGAGCCTGCCTGGCTATCGCGCCGGCCTGCGCGGGCCGCAGGAAGTGATGATCGGCTATTCCGATTCAGCCAAGGACGCCGGCACCACAGCGGCCGCCTGGGCGCAGTACCGGGCGCAGGAAAACCTGGTGCGCATCTGCCGCGAGCATCAAGTGGAACTGCTGTTGTTCCACGGCCGTGGCGGCACCGTTGGCCGTGGCGGCGGCCCGGCCCACGCAGCGATTCTGTCGCAGCCGCCGGGCTCGGTAGCTGGGCGATTCCGCACCACCGAGCAGGGCGAGATGATCCGCTTCAAGTTCGGTTTGCCCGGTATCGCCGAACAGAACCTCAACCTGTACCTGGCGGCGGTGCTCGAGGCGACCTTGTTGCCGCCACCCCCACCGCAGCCGGCCTGGCGTGAGGTCATGGACCAATTGGCCGCCGATGGCGTGCAGGCCTACCGCAGCGTGGTGCGCGACAACCCCGATTTCGTCGAGTACTTCCGCCAGTCGACGCCTGAGCAGGAGTTGGGCCGCCTGCCGTTGGGCAGCCGGCCGGCCAAGCGACGCGCGGGCGGCATCGAGAGCCTGCGGGCTATCCCGTGGATCTTCGGCTGGACCCAGACGCGCCTGATGTTGCCTGCCTGGCTGGGCTGGGAAACGGCCTTGAGCAATGCCTTGCAACGCGGCCAGGGCGAGTTGCTGGCGCAAATGCGTGAGCAATGGCCGTTCTTCCGTACCCGTATCGACATGCTGGAAATGGTGCTGGCCAAGGCCGATGCGCAAATCGCCGAGGCCTACGACGAACGTCTAGTGCAACCGGAGTTGCTTCCTTTAGGTGTGCACCTGCGCGACCTATTGTCGCAGTCCTGCCAGGTGGTGCTGGGCCTGACCGGGCAGCCGGTGCTACTGGCGCACAGCCCAGAGACCCTGGAATTCATCAGCTTGCGCAACACCTACCTGGACCCGCTGCACCGCCTTCAGGCCGAACTACTGGCGCGCTCGCGCGGCCGCGAAGCCGCTCTGGACAGCCCGTTGGAGCAGGCCTTGCTGGTCACGGTGGCGGGCATTGCAGCAGGCCTGCGCAATACCGGCTGAGGTTATCCGCGGGCCGCCAGGCAAGGGTGCACCTTTAGCCGCGATAAAGGGCGAGGAGGGCGGTTGCGCTTAGAGCAACCGCCTGCCGGGCAGTGCGCAAGTGGCGCATTCCTGCAACTTTGGGACGCTTGTCTGGCTGCCGGGCGCTGTGTATCTTGAGCAGCCTTCTGACCGATTTATGGTCATACCCGATTTTCCGGACTTGGCCCTGGTTGCCGAATCCATTGAATTTCATAAAAAAATTTGAGGAGCACGAGATGCGCGTAATTCTGCTGGGAGCTCCCGGGGCCGGTAAAGGTACTCAGGCAAAATTCATCACCGAGAAGTTCGGTATCCCCCAGATCTCCACCGGTGACATGCTGCGTGCCGCCGTCAAGGCCGGCACCCCGCTGGGCCTGGAACTGAAAAAAGTCATGGATGCCGGCCAGCTGGTTTCCGACGAGCTGATCATCGGCCTGGTCAAGGAGCGCATCGCCCAGCCGGATTGCGCCAACGGCTGCCTGTTCGACGGTTTCCCACGCACTATTCCACAGGCTGAAGCCATGGTCGCTGCCGGTGTCGACATCGATGCCGTGGTCGAAATCGCCGTTGACGATGAAGAAATCGTTGGCCGCATGGCGGGCCGTCGCGTGCACCTGGCTTCGGGCCGCACCTACCACATTCAGTACAACCCGCCGAAAGTGGAAGGCAAGGACGACGTGACGGGCGAAGACCTGATCCAGCGCGACGACGACAAGGAAGAAACCGTGCGTCATCGCCTGTCGGTCTACCACACCCAGACCAAGCCGCTGGTCGAGTTCTACCAGAAGCTGTCGGCCGCCAATGCCGGCAAGCCGAAGTACAGCCACATCGAAGGTGTCGGTTCGGTCGACGCCATCACTGCCAAGGTGCTGGCAGCCCTGAGCTGATCCAACGTCTTGCATGACAACGGCCCGCTTGCGGGCCGTTGTCGTTTATACTGACGCTCTTTTCCCTGCCCCTGGAAACCCGTTCGATGACCACCCTGCTGGCCCTGGATACCGCCACCGAAGCCTGTTCCGTTGCCCTGTTGCATGACGGCAAGGTAACCAGCCATTACGAGGTGATCCCACGTCAGCACGCGCAGAAGCTGCTGCCGATGATCAAACAACTGCTGGGTGACTCCGGTGTAGCGTTGAACGCGCTGGATGCCATCGCCTTCGGCCGTGGCCCGGGCGCCTTCACCGGCGTACGGATTGCCATCGGTGTGGTTCAGGGCCTGGCGTTCGCGCTCGAACGCCCGGTGCTGCCGGTGTCCAACCTGGCCGCGTTGGCGCAAGGCGCGATGCGTGAGCAGGGTGTGCAGCAGGTGGCTGCCGCCATCGATGCACGCATGGACGAGGTGTACTGGGGCTGCTACCAGGCAAGCGAAGGCGAAATGCGCCTGATCGGCCAGGAAGCGGTGCTGCCGCCCGAGCGCGTGGCGCTGCCCGACGCCAGCACGGGCGAGTGGTTCGGTGCCGGCACCGGCTGGGGGTATGCCGAGCGCCTGGCAGTGCAGGTCGCTGCCAGCAATGCCGCAGCGTTGCCCAATGCCCTCGACATCCTCAGCCTGGCGCGCTTCGCCTGGGCGCGCGGCGAGGCCATCGCTGCCGAGCAGGCGCAACCGGTGTACTTGCGCGATAATGTAGCCACACCCAAGAAACGCTGACGGCTACTCGTCGGTTATCGCCGATGACGATAAAACCTTTCGCGCGAACTGTGGTCTAGTTATCACTCGAGCATTAGCGACGGAACACTGATGCTGCTAAATTGCCATCATTGGTCCTGAGTGCTCACACCATGCGTATCGACGGTTTCTCCTCGCAGTCCTACCCGATCAAGCGCGCTCCGCGCAAAGCGTCGGTGCGCGACGAGGCAATCGACGATGCCGAAGTGATCGAGAATGACGCGCAAAGCGACGTCCCCCAAGAGGCCACCACTCGTCGTCGCAGCGGTGGCCTGCCAGCCCGCCAGCAAGACATGGTCTTCCCCCGCGCCCGTGATCGGCGCACAGCAACGGCGCTGGCCAGTTACCTGAGCACAGCCGGTTTTACCGATTGGGACATGGAAGTACTGGGGCTCGACCTGTACATTTGAGGGATGACTCCCTCTCTTCTGCCTTATTTTCTGGGTTGTCCGTCGTGGAGCGAAAGCGCCTGGCGCGATTACCTGTACCCCGCCGACGCCCGAGCCAACGAATACCTGGGCCTGTACAGCCAGGTGTTCAATGCGGTCGAGGGCAACACCACCTTCTATGCCAGCCCCGCGCCCGCGACCGTGGCCCGCTGGGCGCAGGTCATGCCGGCGCACTTTCGTTTCACGGCCAAGTTCCCCCGCGAGGTCAGCCATGCCGCGGACCTTCGCGAGCAACTGGACGCGGCGATCACCTTCACCCGGTTGATGGCGCCGCTGGGTGAGCGAGTATCGCCTTATTGGTTGCAACTGCCTGCCATGTTCGGGCCTGCGCGCTTGGCAGAGTTGAGCCACTTTCTGGATGAAGTGGCGGTGCCGGTGGCCGTCGAGGTGCGTAACGACGCCTTTTTTGCGCGGGGTGAGGAGGAGCGGCAGCTAAACCGGCTGCTGCTTGAACGTGGCGTCGAGCGCATCTGCCTCGACCCACGGGCCTTGTTCAGCTGCACATCGCGCGACCCCGCCGTATTGCATGCCCAAGCCAAGAAACCCAAAGTGCCACCGCGCCCCGCTGCCTTCAGCCAGCACCCGCAGGTGCGTTTTATTGGCCACCCGCAACTGGACGCCAACGAAACCTTCCTGACGCCTTGGGTGGACAAGATAGCCAGCTGGATCGAGGAAGGCCGCAGCCCCTACATCTTCTTGCACACCTCGGATAACCGCCTGGCTGCGGCATTGGCCCAGCGCTTTCACCAGCGCCTGATGCAGCGCCTGCCCGGCCTTGCATCATTGCCGGAATTGCCACGCCCCCCTGAGGTCGAACAACTGGGACTACTCTGACCACTCCTTAATGCCTGAGGTTGAGACCATGGATGTGCAAACCCTGCGAGCCGAAGCCTTCAAGGCTCTGCACGAGCGCGACAGCGCGTTCGTCATCCCCAACCCGTGGGATGCCGGCTCTGCCAAGCTGCTGGCCAGCCTTGGCTTCGAGGCACTGGCCACGACCAGCGCGGGCCTGGCCTTCAGCCTGGGCCGGCCAGACGCCGAAGGCGCGTTGAGCCTGGACGAAACCCTGGCTAATGCCGGCGTGATCGTCGATGCCACGGCGTTGCCGGTTGCCGCCGACCTTGAAAACGGCTTTGGCGACCTGCCTGAGGATTGTGCACAGACCATTCTGCGTGCCGCCGAGGCGGGCCTTGTGGGGGGCTCTATCGAGGACGCCAGCGGGCGCAAGGACGCCCCCATCTATGACCACGGCCTGGCGGTGGAGCGCGTGCGCGCGGCGGTTCAGGCAGCGCGCAGCCTGCCGTTTCCCTTCACCCTCTGCGCCCGCGCAGAAAACCTGCTGCACGGGCGAATGGACCTGGATGACACCATCCTGCGCCTGCAAGCCTTTGCCGAAGCGGGTGCGGATGTGCTCTATGCGCCTGGGTTGCGCACGGTCGAAGAAATTCGCGCAGTCGTACAGGCGGTGGCGCCCAAGCCGGTCAACGTGCTGATGGGGTTGGCAGGCGTGACGCTGAGCGTCAATCAACTTCAAGACCTGGGCGTGCGCCGAATCAGCGTGGGGTCGTCGCTGGCCCGCGCAGCGTTAGGGGCTTTCCACCGGGCGGCCCTGGAAATTCGCGATGAAGGCACGTTCGGCTACGGCGAACAGGCGTTGCCGTTCGCGCAGCTCAACGATCTGTTCCGTCGCTGATTGGCCATGCGTGCGTTGCTGGCGCTGCTGGTGGGCCTGTCCTTGATGGCAGCCCTGGCCTGGCACCTCGGCTGGCGCCTGCCCGATGCATGGAACCCCTGGGCGGCGCTGGACGTGCGCCAGCCACCCAACCTGCTCACTGCCTACAAACTGTCGCGCCTGCGCAATGACCCGGCGCTGTGCCGCGAAGCGCTGGCAACCAGTGGCCTGCGTTACCGGGCCCAGGCCGACAGCCCAGCCTCGGCCAACTGCCCGCTGAACAACGTGTGGCGCATCGAAGGCGGTCAGGCACGGCTCAGCAGCAGTTTTCTCGCCAGTTGCCCGCTGGCAGTGGCCTACGCGCTGTTCGAGCAGCATGGCCTGCAGCCCGCGGCGCAGCGGGTATTGGGGCAGCCGGTGACCCAGGTCGATCACCTGGGCAGTTTCGCCTGCCGCAATGTTTACCACCGCAAACAAGGCCGACTCAGCCAGCATGCCACCGCCAACGCTCTGGATATCAGTGGTTTCCGCTTGCAGGACGGCCAGCGCATCGTGCTGGCGCAGGATTGGCAGGCGGGCGGGCAGAAGGCTGAGTTTTTACGCGAGGTGCAGCAGGTGGCCTGCGAGCGCTTCAGTACCGTGCTGGGGCCCGACTACAATGCCGCGCACCACAACCACTTCCACGTTGACATGGGTCTTTGGCAGATCTGTCGCTGAGCTGCTGTAAATTTAGGCGTACGCGCGAACGTTGTTCAGCACCACCGGGCGCGCCCAATGGATGTCGAATTCCAGGTCGTTCTGCTGTTTGGCCAGGGTGGTTTCGTCGTAGGGCTCGGGTGCCGGGTCCAGCAGGTGGGTCTCGAACTCGGCGATAGGCAGGAACAGTGGGCGTGGGGAGGGGCCTGGGCCCGGCTCGGCAAGCGGCTGGCCCTGGCTCATGACCACCGGGCGCAACCAGCTGTTGCTCAGGTCCAGCTCGCGCTGTTGTTCGATCAGCTCGATGGCACTGAACGGCTCAGGCGCAGGTTCCATCAGGTTTGCCTCAAGCTCTGCCTTGGGCAGGAACAGTGGCTCAGGTGGCGCGATTTCGGTGTCGTGCACGGCGCAGGCGCGCTGGGCATCGATCAGCGCCAGTGCCCTGGCCCCACCAATCGGCTCGCCGCTGTGCTGATCGTACTGCACGAACGACTCGCTGATACTGTCCGCGGGTACTTCCTGTTGCTCGGCCATGGCGCGGGCAAAGAAATCCTGCCACAGGTGGCTGACGCCCCCGAGTGTCTGGGTATTCTGCTGACCGTAGTGGCCGACAGGCGACAGGTAGGTCAAACCGATGGGAAGAGTATCTGTCATGGCAGTCGCGCGCGTTGTGCTCTGGCAGAATAGCGGGATATTGCCTGTATCGGCCGTGGTTGCCGATTCATTAAGGGCTGGGTTTGATTTTTTAGGTGTGGACGATGGAAGAGCAAGGCACGGGGATCAGGGTCGAAGCGATGTCGGCTGAGTATGCGCAACAGGCTGCGGCGTGGGCCGAGCGCCTGGGCCTGCCGCTGCAGGACGATGCCGCCGGCTTCGCTGTGCAGGTGGGCGCTGAAGGCTTGCAAATCCAGCAATTGGGCCCACAGGCACCTGGGCCCGTGCGGGTGGACTTCGTCGAAGGCCAGGCTGCGCACCGGCGCCAGTTTGGCGGTGGCAATGGGCAGATGATCGCCAAGGCGGTCGGCATTGCTCAAGGTGTTCGGCCGCAAGTGCTCGACGCGACCGCAGGGCTGGGCAAGGATGCCTTCGTGCTGGCCAGCCTGGGTTGCCAGATGACCCTGATCGAGCGCCAGCCGCTGATTGCCGCGTTGTTGGAAGACGGCCTGGCGCGGGCCCGTGTGGATGAAGAAGTGGGGCCGATTGTCGGGCGCATGCGCTTGCTGACCGGCAATGCCATCGAGCGCATGCGCGCCTGGGAGGGCGAGCCGCCGCAGGTGATCTACCTCGACCCGATGTTCCCGCACCGGGACAAAAGCGCATTGGTGAAGAAGGAAATGCGCGTGTTCCGGCCGTTGGTGGGGGATGACATGGATGCCCCGGCCTTGCTCGAAGCCGCCCTGGCGTTGGCCAGCCATCGGGTGGTGGTGAAGCGCCCGCGCAAGGCACCGATCATCGACGGGCCGAAGCCGAGCCATTGCCTGGAGGGCAAGTCGAGCCGGTATGACATCTACCCGAAGAAAGCCCTGAAGGCCTGATTACGAAGACGCCTGTAGGAGCAGCCTCGCGCTGCGAAGAGGCCGGTGAAAGCAGTGAAGATTCAAGGTGAATTCACCGGCCTCTTCGCAGCACAAGGCTGCTCCTACCGTACCGGGTTCGTGCCGGTTGGTTGAATGGATCACGCTAAGGCCGGAACGCCCGCATGAACACCCCCACCACCTCACGCACATGCGCCTCGGCCTCGTCGCCTTCCAGTGGCCCGGCGCACCCCAGCAGCAACCGGTAGTCCGGTGCGCCCTTGACCATGCAGAAGAAGTGCTCTGCCGCGCGCAACGGGTTGTCGATGCGCAGCAACCCGCGCTCATGCGCTCCGCGCAGCAGCGCTTCCATACCCGCCAACACGCGTTTGGGCCCGGCTTCGTAGAAGTACTCGCCAAAACCCGGGTCCGAGCTGCCCTGGGCCATGATCAGGCGGCTGAGCTTGACCGCTTCGTCGCTGCTGATCAGCGCCTGGAAGTTACGGGCAATGGTCAGCAGCACCTCTTCTACCGGTGCCCCCTCGGGGTATTCGAACAGCAGGTCCGGCAGCTGGATCTGGCAGGTTGCCATGACCGCCGAGCAGAACAGCGTCTGCTTGTCGGTGAAGTGGCTGTACACGGTGAGTTTTGAAACACCTGCCGCTGCAGCGACCGCATCCATGCTGGTGTTGGCATAGCCAAGGCTGAGGAACAGTGTCTTGGCCGCTTCGAGGATCGCCTCGCGCTTGGCCAGGTCCTTGGGGCGACCGGGCCCGATGGGTGCGTCGTTGGGCATTGGAGTCTGCATCTGGTTGAAGAGTCGCCCATCTTAACGGGTCGCACGCCATCCGGCCTCAAGGAATGGCCAAACGTTGATGTTGATTTTCTTTCCGGCGCTGGCTTCCCGGCTTCGGTTCGCTGATTTAATATACCCGTCAGTATAAATATTCGATGTGCTCTTCGCGAAAGGATTCATCATGTTGCGCCATGCCTTGTCCATCGCTTTGCCCGCTGCCGTCGCCCTGTTGCTGACGGCGTGTGGCCAGGAAACCGCACCGCCCGCTGCGCCGCGCCCGGCACTGGTGATCCAGCCGCAGCCGGCTGAAGCGGCAGCCGACAGCTACCCCGGCGAAGTGCGTGCGCGCTTCGAGCCGGAACTGGCCTTCCGCATCGCTGGCAAGGTCAGCAAGCGCCTGGTCGAAGAAGGGCAGCGGGTCAAGGCCGAGCAGCCGCTGGCCGAGCTGGACCCCCAGGATGTGCGCCTGCAACTGGAGGCCAATCGTGCCCAACTGGCGGCCGCCGAAGCCAACCTGGCGCTGGTGCGCGCCGAGCGTGATCGCTACCAGAAGCTGCTAGACCGGCAGATGGTCAGCCATTCGCAATACGACAATGCCGAAAACCTCTACCGCGCCGGCATGGCCCGCCTTAAACAAGCCAAGGCCGAGTTCGACGTTGCCGGCAACCAGGCCGATTACGCGGTGCTGCGTGCACCGCAGGCTGGGGTGATCGCCAAGCGCCAGGTCGAGGTCGGCCAGGTGGTCGCCGCCGGGCAGACCGTGTTCACCCTGGCTGCAGATGGCGAGCGTGAGGTGGCCATCGGCCTGCCGGAGCAGCAATTCGCCCGCTTCGCGGTGGGGCAGGCGGTCAGTGTGGAACTGTGGTCGCACCCTGGTGAGCGTTTCGAAGGGCGCATCCGTGAGCTTTCGCCGGCAGCCGACCCACGTTCGCGCACCTTTGCCGCGCGCATCGCCTTCACTTCCGCCAAGGCACCGGCCGAGCTGGGCCAGAGCGCGCGCGTGTTCATTGCCCATGAGGGCCTCATCCCACTGGCGGTGCCGCTGTCTGCGGTGACCGCAGAAAACGGCCAGGCCTATGTCTGGCGGGTCAACCCGGACCACCGCCTGGCGCGTACGGTGGTGCGCCTCGGGCCATACGGCACCGACAGCGTCCCGGTACTCGAAGGCTTGAAGCCGGGCGACTGGGTGGTCGCCGCGGGTGGCCATGTGCTGCGCGAGGGGCAGGAGGTGCGCCCCGTGGACCGCACCAACCGTGTAGTGAACCTGACGGCCAAGGAGTAAGTCCCGATGGGTTTCAACCTTTCCGCCTGGGCGCTGCGCAATCGCCAGATCGTACTGTTCCTGATGATCCTGCTGGCTGCCATTGGCGCCATGTCCTACACCAAGCTGGGCCAGAGCGAGGACCCGCCGTTCACCTTCAAGGCCATGGTCGTGCGCACCCTGTGGCCCGGCGCCACCGCCGAAGAAGTGTCGCGCCAGGTTACCGAGCGCATCGAAAAGAAACTGATGGAGACCGGCGAGTACGAGAGGATCGTCTCGTTCTCCCGCCCGGGCGAGTCGCAGGTGACCTTCATGGCCCGCGATTCGCTGCACTCCAAGGACATCCCCGAGCTGTGGTACCAGATCCGCAAGAAGGTCGCGGACATCCGGCACACCCTGCCACCGGAAGTGCAGGGCCCGTTTTTCAATGACGAGTTCGGCACCACATTCGGCAACATCTATGCGCTGACCGGCGCGGGATTTGACTACGCGGTGCTCAAGGATTACGCCGACCGTATCCAGGTCCAGCTGCAGCGGGTCAAGGACGTCGGCAAGGTCGAGCTGGTCGGGCTACAGGACGAGAAAATCTGGATCGAGCTGTCCAACCTCAAGCTGGCAACCCTTGGGGTGCCGCTGGAGGCTGTCCAACAGGCCCTGCAGGCGCAGAACGCGGTGAGCACCGCCGGCTTCTTCGAAACCCCCAGCGAGCGCCTGCAATTGCGGGTGAGCGGGCGCTTCGACAGCGTCGAGCAGATCCGCCAGTTCCCGATTCGCGTGGGCGATCGCACCTTCCGCATCGGCGACGTTGCCGAGGTGCACCGCGGCTTTAACGACCCGCCCGCACCGCGCATGCGCTTCATGGGTGAGGACGCCATCGGCCTGGCCGTCTCGATGAAGGACGGTGGCGACATCCTGGTACTGGGCAAGGCCCTGGAGGCCGAGTTCGAACGCCTGGCGAGCAACCTGCCGGCGGGCATGGAGCTGCGCAAGGTCTCGGACCAGCCGGCGGCGGTCAAGGCGGGCGTCGGTGAGTTCGTCCAAGTACTGGCCGAGGCGTTAGTCATCGTGCTGTTGGTGAGCTTCTTCTCCCTGGGCCTGCGCACCGGGCTGGTGGTGGCGTTGGCCATCCCGTTGGTACTGGCCATGACCTTTGCCGCCATGCATTACTTTGGCATCGGCTTGCACAAGATCTCGCTCGGCGCCCTGGTGCTGGCGCTGGGCCTGCTGGTGGATGATGCGATCATTGCCGTGGAAATGATGGCGATCAAGATGGAGCAGGGCTACGACCGGCTCAAGGCGGCGAGCTATGCCTGGAGCAGCACGGCCTTCCCGATGCTCACCGGCACCCTGATCACCGCGGCGGGCTTCCTGCCTATCGCCACGGCGGCCTCCAGTACCGGCGAATACACCCGCTCGATCTTCCAGGTGGTGACCATTGCGCTGTTGACCTCCTGGGTCGCTGCGGTGGTGTTCGTGCCGTACCTGGGCGAGCGGCTGCTGCCAGACCTGGCCAAGCTGCATGCGGCGCGGCACGGCAGTGATGGGCACGCACCCGACCCGTATGCCACGCCGTTCTACCAGCGCGTGCGGCGGGTGGTGGAGTGGTGCGTGCGGCGGCGTAAGACGGTCATCCTGCTGACCCTCGCGGCGTTTGTCGGCAGCATTCTGTTGTTCCGTTTTGTGCCGCAGCAGTTCTTCCCGGCCTCCGGGCGCCCGGAGCTGATGGTCGACCTGAAACTGGCCGAAGGCGCGTCGCTGGCCAACACCGCCGAGCGGGTCAAGCAACTGGAAGCACTGCTCAAGCAGCAGGACGGCATCGACAATTACGTGGCCTATGTGGGCACCGGTTCGCCGCGCTTCTATCTGCCACTGGACCAGCAACTGCCGGCCGCCAGCTTTGCCCAGTTCGTGGTGCTGGCCAAGTCGATGGATGACCGTGAGCGCCTGCGCAGCTGGCTGATCACTACCATGGACCAGCAGTTCCCCGAGCTGCGCGGCCGCGTCACACGCCTGGAGAACGGCCCACCCGTGGGCTATCCGGTGCAGTTCCGGGTGACCGGCGAGCACATCGAGAAGGCCCGTGCGCTGGCCCGCGAGGTGGCCGACAAGGTGCGTGAGAACCCGCATGTGGTGAACGTGCACCTGGACTGGGAAGAGCCGAGCAAAGCGGTGTTCCTGGAGATCGACCAGGACCGCGCGCGCGCCCTCGGCGTCAGCACCGCGCAGTTGTCCAGCTTCTTGCAGAGCTCGCTGACCGGGACCACGGTCAGCCAGTACCGCGAAGACAACGAATTGATCGAAATCCTGCTGCGCGGCACGCACAAGGAACGCAGCGAGCTGACCAACCTCGGCAGCCTGGCGTTGCCCACCGATAACGGCCAGAGCGTGGCGCTGTCGCAGGTGGCGACCCTGGAGTATGGCTTCGAGGAGGGCATCATCTGGCACCGTAACCGATTGCCAACGGTGACCGTGCGCGCCGACATCTATGACAAGGAACAGCCGGCAACGCTGGTGCGGCAGATCGAGCCGACGCTGCAGGCGATCAAGGCCAAGCTGCCGGATGGCTACCTGCTCGAGGTAGGTGGCACGGTGGAGGACTCGGAGCGGGGGCAGAAATCAGTGAATGCCGGCATGCCGCTGTTCATCGTGGTGGTGTTGAGTTTGCTGATGATCCAGCTGCGCAGCTTCTCGCGCACGGTGATGGTGTTCCTGACCGCGCCCTTGGGGCTGATTGGGGTGACGCTGTTCCTGCTGGTGTTCCGCCAGCCGTTCGGCTTCGTCGCCATGCTCGGCACCATTGCCCTGGCCGGGATGATCATGCGCAACTCGGTGATTCTGGTGGACCAGATCGAACAGGACATCGCGGCGGGCATGGCGCGTTGGCAGGCGATCATCGAGGCCACGGTACGGCGCTTCCGCCCGATCGTGCTGACCGCGCTGGCGGCGGTATTGGCGATGATCCCGTTGTCGCGCAGTGTGTTCTATGGGCCGATGGCGGTGGCGATCATGGGCGGGTTGATTGTTGCGACCGCGTTGACCCTGCTGTTCTTGCCGGCGCTCTATGCGGCATGGTTCAGGGTCCGGAAAGACTGAAGGCTGCAGGGGAGGGCGATGCCCTCCATTCGCGGGGCAAGCCCGCTCCCACAAGTGCTTGCGTATCTCAAAGTGAGGCCCTGTGGGAGCGGGCTTGTCCCGCGAATGGGCTGCAAAGCAGCCCCTTAGCTATCACAGAACGCCGAAGACCTTCTTGGCCAGGCTGGTAGCTGCCTCGGCCGGGTTCTGGCGAATGCTGTGTTCTTGCTTGCCGATCATCTCGAACAGGCCATCCAGCGCCTTTTCGGTCACGTAGTTCTCGATGCTGGCGCTCTTGGCGTCGACCACGCCCAAGGCCACCGCTTGCCCGGCAAAGTTGTTGTACTGCTGGGCCAGGCCCACCTTGTCGGTGGCTTGCTTGACGATCGGCAGGAACTTGGCGCGGATCTGTTCGCGGCTGCTCTTGTTCAGGTACTGGGTGGCCGAATCGTCGCCACCGCTGAGGATGCCCTTGGCATCGGTCACGCTCATGTTCTTGACAGCATCGACCAGGATCGCCTGGGCTTGTGGCACGGCAGCCTCGGCGGCCTTGTTCATGCTGGTTTCCATGGCGTCGACCTGGTCACCCTTGCCGAACATCTTCATGGCTTTGGCGGCCTTGCCAAGGTTGCCCGGCAGTTCGATGCGCACGTCCGGGTTGTTGTTGAAACCGCCTGGGGTGCTCAGTTGCTTGACGGCAATCTGCGCGCCTTGGGTCAGCGCGTCTTTCAGGCCACCGGTGGCGTCCTTCTGGGACAGGTCGCCCAGCGACAGCGCCAGGGCACTGGCAGACAGCAGCAAGCCGGCGCACAGGGTGGTGAAACGCAGGGAAGAGCGAATCATGAAGCTTTCCTTCTGAACAGAAATGTACGGGTGTTAGCGAACCTGATCGACCTTGATCCGCACGGGCTGGGTGTCGCTGCCGTCGAGTTTCACGCCGTGGTGTTCGGTGTTGATGAACAGCAGCTTGCCGTCGAGCTCGATACGCGCGCTGATCGCATAGCGGTGGCCGGGCTTGACCTGGGCCGGGTCATAGGTGAGGTGGAACGGCAGCGGCACATTGCCTTTAACCGGGCCGGCCTGGCTGGCCAGGGTCACTGCGGGTGCGTCCATCAGCGACACGTCCTGCAAGCTCACGCTGAGGGTGGCGGTTGGGGGCAGGGCGATGCGCTGCAGGTAAAAGACTTCGCCGTCCAGGCTGGCCTGGGTCGATGGAGTGTGGTTGGAGCAGGCTGCAAGCAGGGATGCGCAACACAGCATAAAGAGCTTTTTCATGGAATCTCCGTAGTCCTTGGCGCTGGCTTTTGGCCAACCCCAGGGACTTTAGCGGATTTGCGCGTCAGATGAAGCCTCAGAGGGCCGAAGTTTCCAGGGAGTCGTCGCGGTGCAAGGCGACTTGGCGGATCGACAAGCGTAACTCCGCCGACAACACGCGCTTGGCTACTGCTTCGGCCACCTCGGCGAGCTTGTCGTGGTAGCCCAGCTTGCCTTGCGCGTCTGCTTGCAGCACGCCTTGCTCGATCAACGTCTGGATGAAGTGGCGGAACAGGGTCTTGTCGAAGAATTCCGGGGCGTTGAGGCCATGCAGAATCGACAGGCGCTGGGCCATCATCACGCAGAGGTCTTCCAACGCTTCGGCACTCAAGGTGTGCTGGCCGCTGTTGAGCAACAGCGAAGTGGCCATGTAGAAGCGCTGCAAGGTCTGGGTGATATTGCGGGCCAGCAATGTCAGCAGTACGAACGGCCGAGAGCTCGGTGCCGGGCGCAGGTAGACATCGTTTTCCTGGCGCAACAGCCCTTGCTCGACCAGTGCTGCCAGCCACTGGTCTATCACCTCCTCCAGTTGTTCCGGCGCCCAGCGCAGGAACAACTCGGTTTGCAGGTACGGGTACAGCGCCCGGACATACTGGCCAAGCAGTTCGCGGCTCATGCGTGAGCTGCTGAGGAAGAAGCTGGCCAACAAGGCCGGCAGGGCGAAGATGTGCAGGACGTTGTTGCGGTAATAGGTCATCAATACCGCATCGGCTTCATCCAGGTACAAGATGCGGCCCAAGGCGTCCTTCTGCTCGGACAGCAGCTTCATACCCTTCACATGCTCGATCAAGGCCAGGCCATCCCCCTCCGGTAAGGTGGTGTGGGGCGAATACGGCACTTTGCGCAACAGCGACAGATACAGGTCCAGTACGCGGCTCAGGGCACGTTCGTCGAGGGCGTGGCGGCTGGTGGACAGCAGCGCCAGGGCCACCAGGTTGACCGGGTTGATCGCCGCGGCCTCGTTGAGGTGGCGCGCCACGGTGTCGCCCAGGCGTGAAGTGGCCTGGTTGAGCCAGGCCGGGCGGAACTGTGGGCCGTGGTCCTGTTCACGCCAGCCGGGTTGCTGCTCGTCGAGGAAGCCCGCCAGGCGGATCGGCTCGCCGAAGTTGACGTAGACCTGGCCAAAGCGCTGCTTCAGGGCACTGAAGACTTTGAAGATGTCGAAGATCGACTCCTTCTTCTTGCTCGCACCGCGCAGTTCGCCCAGGTAAGTACGGCCTTCGAGCACGCGCTCATAGCCGATGTAAACCGGCACGAAGACGATGGGCGTGCGCGACGAGCGCAGGAAGCTGCGCAGGGTGATCGCCAGCATGCCGGTACGCGGTTGTAGCATGCGCCCGGTGCGCGAGCGGCCGCCTTCGACGAAGTACTCCACCGGGAACCCTTTGCTGAACAACGTGTGCAGGTACTCGTTGAACACGGCGGTATAAAGCGGGTTGCCCTTGAAAGTGCGGCGCATGAAGAACGCCCCGCCACGGCGCAGCAGGCTACCGACGACTGGCATGTTGAGGTTGATGCCGGCCGCCACGTGCGGCGGGGTGAGGCCGTTGCGGAACAACAGGTACGACAGCAGCAGGTAGTCGATGTGGCTGCGGTGGCAGGGCACGTAGATCACTTCGTGGCCCGGGGCGATGCCTTGCACCTGCTCGATGTGGTTGACCTTGATGCCGTCGTAGATCTTGTTCCAGAACCAGCTGAGCACCACTTCGAGGAAGCGGATCGCGGTGTAGGTGTAGTCCGAGGCGATCTCGTTGCCATAGCGCAGCGCCTGGGCTTCGGCCTTGGCCAGGGGGATGCCCTCGCGCTCGGCTTCGTCGCTGATGGCCTGGCGTACCTGGGGCGCATGCACCAGGCCCTTGACCAGGTTGCGTCGGTGCGAGATGTCCGGGCCGATCACGGCTGTCTTGAGGTTACGGAAGTGCACGCGCATCAGGCGCTGGGCCATGCGCACGGTGCGCTCGTGGCCCTTGTTGTGCTGTACCAGTTCACGCAGGTGGATCGGTGCAGAGAACTGCACACGCGTCTTGCGCCCCAGGATCAGCACGGTCAGCAGCCGGCGCAGGCGCCCGGTGACCGCCCAGCTGTCGGCGAACAGCAACTTCCAGGGGCTGGACTCACTGGCGGGGCTTTGGCCCCAGAACACACTCACCGGAATGATCTGCGCGTCTTCCTCGGCGTGCTGGGTCACGGCCGCGACCAGGCGTTCGAGGGTGGGCGGGGCGCCGCTTTTGTCCTGGCGGCCCAGCCAGTCGGGGTCGGGCGTCAGGTAAAAGAACGCGGCCGGCTCGTGCAGGGTGCCCACGGCCACCGGCAGCACCGGGCGTGGCAGCCCTGCCTTGGTGCACTCGCGGTCGAGTACTGCCAGGTCGGTCAGCGAGGGCGACGGCAGGGCATAGAACACCGGGCGGCTGCGGTCGAGCTTGAGCGTCAGCGACGACTGGTTGATGGTCTCGGAGCGCACCCACAGGTACAACAGGCGACGCAGGGCGCCGAAGATCAGGCGGCGCAGGGGGGAACGGGTCATGAGGAGTGGGCCCTGGGAGTGATTTTCAGGTGAGTATCCAGCCAATTAGTCTGCCGTATGTGCGTAAGTTCAGCAAAAACCGGCAAAAATCCGGACCGTCATCAATTTTTTTTAATCTGTGTCATATACTCGGCCTGCCACTTGCAGGATATTTCGGCAAGCGGCGTCGGCACGCGGTGATGACTGCGGGCCTACAAGGCGATCTTCACAATAAAAATCCGGAGTAGTTCAGATGTCGTCTCGTGAGACTGGGAATGTAAAGTGGTTCAACGATGCCAAGGGCTATGGCTTCATTCAGCGCGAAGGTGGTGCGGATGTGTTCGTCCATTATCGGGCGATCCGCGGTGAGGGGCATCGTACCCTGGTCGAAGGGCAACAGGTCGAGTACGCCTGCGTGCAGGGCCAGAAAGGCCTGCAAGCCGAGGACGTAGTAGGGCTCTGAGCCTCATGTGGTAAGCCTCAAGCTGCAAGTCCGTGTCACTTGCAGCCTGATGCGATCAGTTTCCAGCGTATTCAGCTGGTGCGCCAGGTGATTTCCTCTTCACCGTCGGCGCTGATGCGGATCCAGCGATCGGCATCTTCTTCACCGTCTTCCTCGACCCAGCCACCCGGTGCGCAGCGTACTTCGACGCCGAGCGCGGCATGCGCGGCGCGTGCACAGGCGACGTCATCAGCCCACGGCGTCTGGTCGCTTTCCAGGTAAAGGCTGTTCCATTTCCCTACAGCCTTGGGTAACCAAGTGACTGGAATGTTACCGGCCTTGCATTTGAAGGTCTGGCCTTTTTGCTGCCATTCGCTGCACGGGCCGACAGCCTCGGCGAGCCAGGCGGCAATTTGCTTGTGGTCGACGTCGGCGTCCTTCAGGTAAATCTCGATATCAGGTTGGCGCATAAGGGCTCCGGGTGTGCTCAGTCTTGGCGCACGAAATAGTCATAACGCATGGAAACCGTGACCTCGAACGGCTCGGCCTGGTCGATCACCAGTGCCCGTTTTTCGGCGCTGGCGCGCCAGCCGTGCGGGGTCATGGCCAGCAGGTCGGCACGTGCCTTGGGCGCAGCCAGGCTCAGGCGGAACTCAAGGGTTTCGCTGTGCGCATGGGCCATGCCGTCCGGCACCAAGGCCAGGTGCTTGTCGTCGGCGTACGGGCGCACTTCATCGTAGAGCACTTCACGCAGCTCCATCAGGTGGCCGCTGGTCGGGCCGACCCGCATCAGGCCACCGCCAGGGCTGAGCAGGCGCTTGGCTTCGGCCCAGTCCAGCGGGCTGAACACGCTGGCGATGAACTGGCAGCTGGCGTCGGCCAGGGGCACGCGGGCCATGCTGGCGACCATCCAGGTGACCGACGGATCACGTCGGCAGGCGCGCTTGACCGCTTCGCGAGAAATGTCCAGGGCGTAGCCGTCGGCGTCGGGCAGGGCTTGGGCCAGCTGCGCGGTGTAATAGCCTTCACCGCAGCCGATGTCCAGCCACGCACCCGGCTGGCGCTCGGCAGCGAGTTCGGCCAGGCGACCGGCCACCGGGGCGTAGTGCCCGGCGTTCAGGAAGTCGCGACGGGCTTCGACCATGGCCTGGTTGTCACCCGGGTCGCGGCTGTTCTTGTGCTGCACCGGCAGCAGGTTCAGGTAACCCTGGCGGGCGCGGTCGAAGCGGTGGCCGGCAGGGCACACCACGCCATTGTCGAGCCGCGACAGGGCTGCCTGGCAGAGGGGGCAGGCCAGCATCAGGCGAGCAACCGGACCAAGGTCTGGTAGTAGATCTCGGTCAGCAGGTCGAGGTCGCTGGCCAGGATGCGCTCATCGACCTGGTGAATGGTGGCGTTGACCGGGCCGAGCTCGACCACCTGGGTGCCCATGGTGGCGATGAACCGGCCATCGGAAGTACCGCCGCTGGTGGACGGCTGGGTATCCCGGTCGGTGACGGCCTTGATGCTGGCCGACACCGCATCGAGCAATTCGCCCGGCTCGGTAAGGAAAGGCAGGCCGGACAGCGCCCAGTCGACGCTCCAGTCAAGCTGATGCTTGTCGAGGATTGCCGCCACCCGCTGCTGCAGGCCTTCGACCGTCGACTCGGTAGAGAAACGGAAGTTGAACAGCGCAGTCAGCTCACCGGGTACCACGTTGGTGGCGCCAGTGCCGGAATTGAGGTTGGAGATCTGGAAGCTGGTTGGCGGGAAGAACGCGTTGCCTTCGTCCCAATGCTCGGCCGCCAGTTCTGCCAGGGCGGGGGCGGCGAGGTGGATCGGGTTGCGCGCCAGGTGCGGGTAGGCCACATGGCCTTGCTTGCCACGCACAGTCAGTTTGGCGCCCAGCGAGCCGCGGCGGCCGTTCTTGACCACGTCGCCGAGCAGGGTGGTGCTTGAAGGCTCCCCGACGATGCACCAGTCCAGGCGCTCGTTGCGTGCTTTCAGGCGCTCGACCACGGCCTTGGTGCCGTGGTGGGCCGGGCCCTCTTCGTCGCTGGTGATCAGGAAAGCGACCTTGCCACGGTGGTCGGGGTAGTCGCGCACGAAGCGCTCGCTGGCCACCACCATCGACGCCAGGCTGCCTTTCATGTCGGCGGCGCCACGGCCGCAGAGCATGCCATCGGCATCGATCAGCGCTTCGAACGGCTCGTGCTGCCACTGCTGCACCGGGCCGGTCGGCACCACGTCGGTATGGCCGGCGAAGCACAGCACCGGGCCGTCCTGGTTGCCATGGCTGGCCCAGAAGTTGTCGACGTCTTCGATGCGCATGGGTTCGAGCTGGAAGCCCACGGCGCCCAGGCGATTCATCATCTGCGCCTGGCAGTCGGCATCGACGGGGGTGACCGAGGGGCGACGGATCAGGTCGCAGGCCAGTTGAAGGGTAGGCGAGAGCTCGGCAGGGGCCGTCATGGGGAACTCCGGGGCAAGGCAAGGCGGAAAAACGAGGGGCGTTATCTTATATCAAACGAGGGTTGTCGGCACGGGGCAATGGGGCCGCTGGGCGGCCCCGGCCTGTTTCAGGTGGCTTGTGCTTTGACGTTCTTCTCGGCAGGTTTTGGCAACGACGACAGCAACGCCATCACCAATGCCGCCAGGTACGGCAACGACTGCACCAGCAGCATCGCCACCCAGAAGCGCATGTCCGAACTGGGCAGCCCTTGCACCAGATAGATGCCCAGCGCCGCGCCCCACAACAGCAGCATGATGAACAGTTCTTCGCGCGCTTCGGAGAGGGCCACCAGCACACCATGGCTGTCGGCATTTTTGGGCGTGCGGAAGAACGGCATGCTGCTGGTGAAGAACCCATACAGCACCGCCTTGGCGATGGTGTGCGACAACGCCAGCCCCGCCAGCGCGGCGGCGAAGGCGTCCTTGAGGTTGACCCCGACCGCCCGGCGGTACAGGAAGATGATCTTGCCCACCTTGAAGAAGAACAGCGCCAGCGGGGGGATGGCGAAGATCATCAGCGGCGGGTCGACCCGGTGCGGCACGATGATCATCGCCGCCGACCACAGCAGTGCGCCGACGGTGAAGAAGATGTTCATGCCGTCGGCGATCCACGGCAGCCAGCCGGCCAGGAAGTGATAGCGCTGGCCGCGGGTCAGCTCGCTGCCCTTGCCGCGCAGCAGGGCGCCGGCATGGTGCTTGATGATCTGGATGGCGCCGTAGGCCCAGCGGAAGCGCTGCTTCTTGAAGTCGATGAAGGTGTCGGGCATCAGGCCCTTGCCGTAGCTGTTGTGGGCGTAGGCGGCCGACAGGCCTTTTTCGAACACCCGCAGGCCCAGCTCGGCGTCCTCGCAGATGCACCATTCGGCCCAGCCCAGCTCTTCCAGGACTGAACGGCGGGTCATGGTCATGGTGCCGTGCTGGATGATCGCGTCACGGTCGTTGCGGGTGACCATGCCGATGTGGAAGAAGCCCTTGTACTCGCTGTAGCACAGCTTCTTGAAGGCACTTTCGTGCTGGTCGCGGTAGTCCTGGGGCGACTGCACCACGGCGATTTTCGGGTCGGCGAAATGCGGCACCATGTGCTTGAGCCAGTTGCGGTCGACGCAGTAGTCGGAGTCGATCACTGCGATCACTTCGGCATCTTTAGCGGTGTGCGGGAGCAGGTAATTGAGCGCGCCGCCCTTGAAACCGGCCAGGGGCGCGACATGGAAGAACTTGAAGCGCTCGCCAAGCTTCTCGCAGTGGGCCTTCAGGGGTTCCCACACGGCCGGGTCCTTGGTGTTGTTGTCGATCACCAGCACTTCGTAGTCGGGGTAGTCCAGCGCGGCCAGGGCATCGAGGGTCTGTTTGACCATTTCGGGAGGCTCGTTGTAGCAGGGGACGTGCACCGACACCTTGGGCCGGTAGGCGCTGTCGGCCTGCACCGGCAGGAATTCGCGACGGCGCTTGTGTATCCATACCGCCTCGGCCAGTTCGTGGGCTTCTGTCAGCAACACGATGAACACGCCCAGTGCACCCAGCGCTAACAGCACGCCCACGGTGAGGCTGAACCAGGTGCTGTATTGCTGGCTGTAGTCGTAGGCAATCCATACCAGCACCGACCCACACAGGAAGGTGATGAAGGTCAGGAAGGTGCGGCCGCGCTGGCGCAGGGCAGAGCCGTCGATGAACAGCACCATCAGGGCAATCATCGCCAGCACCACCGAGGCGACCGCCAGGGCACGCCACTGCGGGATGGCGACTACCGGGCCATCGAAGTTGAACTTCTGATGGCGCTCGGCGTTGAACACGCCCCAGTAAGCCCCCACCGAACCTTCGTCACTGGCTTTCCAGGGCTGGTCGTAGGCCTCGATCACAAAGTAGTTGTAACCGCGGCGGTTGAGCGTGTTCACCAGGGTGCGCAGGTAGATGGCCTGGTCAGCCTGGGTAGCATCGGCACCGCCGCGCATGCGGCCATTGCTCGGCCAGCCGACTTCCGAAAGCAGCAGCGGCTTGCGCGGGAACTGCTGCTTGAGGTCGCGGGCGCGGTCGAGTACGAACTCCACCGAGTCCTGCATCGGCACGAATTCCCAGTAAGGCAGGATGTGCGCGGCGATCAGGTCGACGTGCTTGGCCAGCTCCGGGTGTTCTTTCCAGATGTGCCACTGCTCACTGGTGGTGACCGGCACCTTGACCGCGGCGCGTACCCGGTCCAGGTACTGGATCAGTGCCTCGGGCGTGACTTCTTCGCGGAACAGCGCCTCGTTGCCGACCACCACCCGCACCACGCTGCGCGAGGTGTTGGCCAGTTCGATGGCGGTGGCGATTTCGCGCTCGTTGCGCTCAAGGTCCGGGCTTATCCAGATACCCAAGGTCACCCGCAGGCCGAATTCCTCGGCCAGGCGCGGGATATCTGCCTGGGTGCCCTCTACGGTATAGATGCGGATGCTGTCGGTCAGCTTGCTCATCTGCTCCAGGTCTTGGCGCATCTCGTCGTCGCTGGGGTACTGGCCCTTTTGCGGGCTCTCGCCGAGGCGGAAGGGCGAGTACGAGAAACCAGAGATCTGCTCCGGCCAGGCAGGCGCGGAGACGGGGCGGTTGATCAGCGCCCAGAACCCGGTGAACAGCGCCGCGATGGCCAGGACCACGACCAGGTTGAGGCCGAATTTGCGTGATGACATTGTCGTCCAAGTCTGTCGAATTGAGTGAATATTAAAGCAGGATTGGCCGGCACTTTCCTAACCATGGAGGCCAACGGCGCCATTGGCATATAATGCGCGCCGTTTTTAGCGGTATGCGCTTCGGGGTAGCAAGATGAGCACAGAAGATCCACGCTTTGCCGGCGTCGCCCGGTTGTATGGCGATGATGGCCTGCAACGGTTGAAACAGGCCCATGTGGCGATCGTCGGTATCGGCGGGGTCGGCTCGTGGGCGGCCGAGGCGTTGGCGCGCAGTGGCGTGGGCGAGATTACCCTGTTCGACCTCGACGATGTCTGTGTCAGCAATACCAACCGTCAGGCCCATGCCCTCGAAGGGCAAGTGGGGCGGCCCAAGGTCGAGGTCATGGCCGAGCGCCTGCGGGCGATCAACCCAGCGTGCACGGTGCACGCGGTAGCTGACTTCGTCACCCGCGAGACCATGGCCGAGTACATCACCGAAGGCCTCGACTTCGTCATCGACTGCATCGATAGCGTCATGGCCAAAGCCGCGCTGATTGCCTGGTGCAAGCGGCGCAAGATCGGCGTTGTGACCACCGGTGGCGCGGGGGGGCAGATCGACCCCACGCAAATCCAGGTCGGTGACCTCAACAAGACCTTCAACGACCCACTGGCTTCACGGGTACGGTCCACCTTGCGTCGCGACTACAACTTCTCGCGCAATGTCAGCCGTAACTACGCCGTGCCGTGTGTGTTTTCCAGCGAACAGCTGCGCTACCCCAAGGGTGATGGCAGTGTTTGCCTGCAGAAGAGTTTCGTCGGTGAAGGCGTGCGCCTGGACTGCTCGGGTGGTTTTGGCGCAGTGATGATGGTGACCGCGACCTTTGGCATGGTCGCGGCCAGCAAGGCCGTGGAAAAACTGGTGGCGGGTGCCAGGCGGCCTTCGGAGCGGGTCAAACCCGAGTAACCTGTTCCTATTCGCGGGCAAGCCCGCGAATAAGTCCCACTGTTCAGTGGCTGGAGGTGATTTCTGCCATCCGCAGCAACACCGCATGCAGGCCATTGCTGCGCGAGGGGGACAGTTGCCGTTCCAGGCCTAACTGGCTGAACCAGCCCGGCAAATCCAGCTCAGCCAGCTCGCTGCTGGCCAGGCCTTGCACCCGCACCAGCAGCAAGGCCAGCAACCCGCGCAACAACCGTGCATCGCTGCTGGCCTTGAATCGCCACTGGCCATCTTGCTGTTCAGCCACCAGCCACACCAGGCTTTCACAGCCATGCACACGGTTGTGCTCGCATTTGTCGGCATCACTCAGCGGCTCAAGACGATCACCCCACTGCATCAGCAGCCGCGCACGTTGCTCCCAGCCGCGGGCCTGCTCGAACTGTTCCAGCGCCTCGCGGGCAGCTGTCGGCAAACTCATCGCAACATCTCCAGCCCTTGATCCAGCGCGTCGAAAAAGCGCTGCAGGTCATCGCTGTCGTTATACAGCCCCAGCGACACCCGAATCGCCCCCTCAAGCCCCAGCCCTTTGAGCAGCGGCATGGCGCAATGATGGCCGGCACGCACGGCGATGCCTTGCTCGGTCAGCAGATGGGCTATGTCGGCGTTGTGCACCCCTTCGATCACGAAGCTGGCCAAGGCCGTCTGTGGCGAGCCGAGCACGCGAATGCCATCGCGGTCGGCCAGGCCGCGCAGCAAGTGCTGGTGCAAGCTGGCCTCATGCCGTTCGACCGCCTGAGCATCGAGGCTGGCCAGGTAATCGAGCGTGGCGCCTAGGCCGATGACACCCGCGATGGGTGGGGTACCGGCTTCGAAGCCCAGCGGGGCGGGGCGGAAGCTGGCGCTCTGGTACTCGGCCAGTTGCACCATCTCACCGCCAAATTGCCAGTGGCGCAGCAGCGCCAGCGCCTGGCTGCGACCGTACAGCACGCCAACCCCTTCCGGGCCATACAGCTTGTGGCTGGAAAAGACATAGAAGTCGCACGCCAACTGCTGCACATCATGGCGGCCATGCACCACGCCCTGGGCGCCGTCGACCACGGTCAATGCGCCTTGGGCCCGGGCATGGGCCAGCAAGGCCGACAGCGGTTGCCAGGTGCCCAGCACGTTGGACAGCTGGCTGACCGCCAGTACCCGGGTGCGTGGCCCGATCAGTTGCAGGGCCTGATCGAGGTCGATGCCGCCGTGAATGTCGAGCGGCAAGATAACCAGGCGAAGGTTGCGCCGCCGGGCCAGCTGTTGCCAGGGCAGCAGGTTGGCATGGTGTTCCAGGGCACTGACGGCGATTTCGTCACCGGCTTCGAAGCGGTGCTCCAGGCCATAGGCCAGCAGGTTGAGGGCCGAGGTGGCGCCATGGGTGAAAACGATCTGCCGCGAATCGGCGGCATTGAGCCAGGCGGCAACCTTGTCGCGGCTGGTTTCGAACGCCTGGGTCGCCAGCGCGCCGGGCAGGTGTTGGGCACGGTGCACGTTCGCCGCGCCATGGCCGTAGTAATGGCTCAGGGCATCGATCAGGGCTTGCGGTTTCTGGCTGGTGGCGGCGCTGTCCAGGTAAGTCTGGTGCTGCCGTTGCAGGGCGGCGATGGCGGGGAAATCGGCACGCCAGGGGGAGGGCTGGAACATGGTCGCGGGGCCTGGAATGAAAAACGGGTCTGGCATTACGCCAGACCCGATCTTATCACTTCAAACCGAGGAAGGTTCTCAGTTGTGGGCGTGCAGCGCCTCGTTCAGCTCGATGGCCGACTTGTGAGTCTTGCATTCCACCGCGCCATTCAGCGAGTTGCGACGGAACAGCAGGTCGGTCTGGCCGGCCAGGTCGCGGGCCTTGACCACTTTGACCAGCTCGTTGTTCTCGTCGAGCAGGTTCACCTTGGTGCCAGCGGTAATGTACAGGCCAGCTTCGACGGTGTTGCGGTCGCCCAGCGGGATGCCGATACCGGCGTTGGCGCCGATCAGGCAGCCTTCGCCGACCTTGATGACGATGTTGCCGCCACCGGACAGGGTGCCCATGGTCGAGCAGCCGCCGCCCAGGTCCGAACCCTTGCCGACGAAGACGCCCGCCGAAACGCGGCCTTCGATCATGCCTGGGCCTTCGGTGCCCGCGTTAAAGTTGACGAAGCCTTCGTGCATGATGGTGGTGCCTTCGCCGATGTAGGCGCCCAGGCGCACACGGGCGGTGTCGGCGATACGCACGCCGGCCGGGACCACGTAATCGGTCATTTTCGGGAACTTGTCCACCGAGAACACTTCCAGCAGCTCGCCCTTCAGGCGTGCTTCCAGTTGCAGTTCGGCCAGCTCGCCCAGGTCGACGGCGCCTTGGTTGGTCCAGGCGACGTTTGGCAGCAGCGGGAAGATGCCGGCCAGGCTCACGCCGTGCGGCTTGACCAGGCGGTGCGACAGCAGGTGCAGCTTGAGGTAGGCCTCTGGGGTCGAGGTCAGCGCGGCGTCTTCTGCCAGCAGGGTGGCGACCAGCGGCTTGTGGCTTTCAGCCAGGCGGGTCAGCAGGGCAGCCTGGGCGGCATCGATGCCTTTCACGGCTTCAGCCAGCTGCGCCGCTTGCGCATTGCTGAACGCAATGGCCTGGTTGCCGCCTTCGTAGCCGAGGATCGGGGTAACGGCAGCGATCAGCTCGGCGCTTGGGTTGACCAGCGGTTGTGCGTAGAAGACTTCAAGCCAGGTGCCCTGGCGGTTCTGGGAGCCGACACCGAAGGCCAGGCTGAACAGGGTATTGGACATGGGATTACCTCGTGCGAAATAGGGTGGAAGCGCAGGCGGGCTCAGGCCAGAGCTGCGGCATACGAATCAGGTTTGAAACCAACCAGGGTGCGCTCGCCCAGATCGAGCACCGGGCGCTTGATCATCGAAGGTTGGGCAAGCATCAGCTCGACGGCCTTGGCCTGGTCGATATCAGCCTTGCTGGCGTCGTCGAGCTTGCGGAAGGTGGTGCCGGCACGGTTGAGGATGACTTCCCAGCCGTGCTCGTCGCACCAGCGGTTCAGGCTGTCACGGTCGATGCCTTGGGTTTTATAGTCATGGAATTCGTAGGCGATGGCTTTGTCTTCGAGCCAGGTACGCGCCTTTTTCATGGTGTCACAGGCTTTGATGCCGTAGAGCGTGTAAGTCATTGTGTACATTGGGGCAAAGGTTCCCCAATTTCTCCATTTTTCGAAAGTCAGTCGCGGGATTATGCGGGAACGATTCGGTGAGCGCCACGGGGTGTGGGCGAATGGGGAGGGGTTGAGCGTTGTAGCGCCTATGAGACCGAGCGCCGCCCGCGCGGCGCTTCGCAGCACAAGGCTGCTCCTACATCTGTTTCGGGCCAGTCACGCCTGTGGAATCTGCGCGCGACCGCCTTGTTTGTCCGACTCGATATCAAGGTGGGCACCAAGGGGCCGCGCGCCCATGCCACAGGAATAATTGGCCCGAAACAGATGTAGGAGCAGCCTTGTGCTGCGAAGCGCCGCGCGGGCGGCGCTCGTTCTCATAGGCGCCAACGCCCTTCAGCCTTGCCCCCCGTCACCCAAACACATGCATCATTGTGTTACATATTCCCGCCGCACCTGCGACTATCGTGCAGCGGCCCCGCATTGCCATACGCCGCTAACATATTGTTTCAATGGCGATGTTTCGCCTCGCTACGGTTATTGATTCATAAAGGAAGCTTTCACGGATGCAGTCAGCCTATACCGTCCTCATTTTGCTCACGCTGGTCAGCGTGTCGAAGCTGGTCGGCCGGATGATTCCGCTGCCCCTGCCATTGGTGCAGATTGCCGCTGGCGCGCTGCTGGCCTGGCCCACCCTGGGGCTGCACGTGGCCCTGGACCCCGAGCTGTTCCTCTTCCTGTTCCTGCCGCCGCTGCTGTTTGCCGATGGCTGGCGCATTCCCAAGCGCGAATTGTGGCGCATTCGCGGGCCGGTGGTGGCGCTGGCCGTGGGGTTGGTGCTGTTTACCGTGGTCGGCGCCGGTTACTTCATTCACTGGCTGTTGCCGAGCATCCCGCTGCCGGTCGCTTTTGCCCTGGCAGCGGTGTTGTCGCCTACCGATGCCGTGGCCGTTTCGGCCATTGCACAGGACCGTCTGCCAACCCCGCTGATGCATATGCTGCAGGGTGAGGCGCTGATGAACGATGCCTCGGGCCTGGTGACGTTCAAGTTCGCCTTGGCCGCAGCGATCACGGGGGTGTTCTCGTTGGCCGATGCAAGCTTCAGCTTCGTCCTGGTTGCCCTTGGCGGCCTGGCGGTCGGCGTTGCCCTGAGCTGGCTGATCGGCCGTCTGCGCGCCTGGATGATCGCCCGCGGCTGGGACGACCCCGCCACGCACGTGGTGTTCATGCTGTTGCTGCCCTTTGCGGCATATGTATTGGCAGAGCGCCTGGGGGTATCCGGCATTCTGTCGGCAGTGGCGGCCGGCATGATGCAGAGCTGGCTCGACCTGCTGCCCCGCCAGACCAGTACCCGCTTGCTCAATCGCAGTGTGTGGTCGTTGCTGGAGTTTGCCTTCAATGGCCTGATCTTCCTGCTGCTCGGCCTGCAATTGCCGGACATCATCAAGGCCGTCGTGAGCCACGAGGCCACTGTCTGGCCGACCTTGGCCTGGCGCTGCCTGGATGTACTGGCGATCTTCGCGGCGTTGATCCTGCTGCGGTTTATCTGGGTGCAGAGCATCTGGCGGGCCATTGGTGTGGTACGCCGCTGGCGGGGCAAGCCGGCGCTGGTGCTGATGCCCACGGCGCGTTCCTGCTGGCTGCTGACCCTAGGGGGCGTACGTGGCGCCGTGACTCTGGCGGGTGTGATGTCGGTGCCGCTGTTGATCAGTGCGGGGCACGCGTTCCCCGAGCGTGATTTGCTCATCTTCATCGCCGCAGGGGTCATTCTGCTGTCGTTGATCAGTGCCTGCATTGCCTTGCCGATTCTGCTGCGCGGCGTCACCCAAAGCCCGGATGAGCGGCTGCATCAAGAAGTGCTGGAGGCTTGGCGACGCACGGCCGAGGCCGCGATTCATGCCCTGGAGGCGGAAGAGGTGATCGATGCCAACGCGCCGCAGGATGCCGCGCAAGCAACACTGGCGACCGAGCTCAAGGCACGGTTGATGGCCGAGTACCGGGACGAGCTGGACAGTTACAACGACACGGCGGAGGCACGGGCCCTGGCTGAGCAGATGGACCTGCTTGAGCGGCGTTTGCGCTTGCGTGCGCTGCGGGCGCAGCGGCTGGAGTTGTACAACCTGCATCGTCAGCACCTGGTGGGCGATGAGGTGGTGCGGCAGGTGCTGGGTGAGCTGGATATGAGCGAGGCGAACCTGGGCGCTGTCCGGTAGCTCGCAGGGGCCGCTCTGCAGCCCATTCGCGGGGCAAGCCCGCTCCCACAGGGGCCTCACAAGGTCTGAGCCTGCGCAGTTATCTGTAGGAGCTGGCTTGTCGGGGCGCCGAACCGCTGCGATGGGGCGCAAAGCGCCCCCTGCCTAATCAGCGGTTCTGCAGGAACGCGCGAATCCGCTCGGCGGCCTCGATGCACTCGGCCAGCGGCGCAACCAACGCCATGCGCACTCGGCCAGCGCCAGGGTTCACGCCATCCACGTCACGCGACAGGTACGACCCCGGCACCACGGTCACATGCTGGGCTTCGAACAGGTCGCGGGTGAACGCGGCGTCGCAGCCCGGCACCTTGGCCCACAGGTAGAAGCTGCCATCCGGGCGTTGCACATCCATCACCGGCTGCAGGATATCCAGCACGGCATCGTACTTGGCGCGGTACTGGTCACGGTTTTCGCGCACGTGCGCCTCGTCCTGCCAGGCAGCGATGCTGGCCAGCTGGGTCTGCACGGGCATGGCGCAGCCGTGGTAGGTGCGGTACAGCAAAAATGGCTTGATGATCTCGGCATCGCCCGCGACGAAGCCCGAACGCAGGCCAGGCAGGTTGGAACGCTTGGACAGGCTGTGGAACACCACGCAGCGTTTGAAATCGCTGCGGCCCAGTTCGGCGCAGGCGCTGAGCAGGCCCGGTGGTGGGGCGTCTTCGTCGAAGTACAGCTCGCTGTAGCATTCGTCGGCGGCGATCACGAAATCATGCTCGTCGGCCAGGGCAATCAGCTTCTTCAGGGTGTCCATCGGCACCAGCGCGCCGGTAGGGTTGCCTGGCGAGCACAGGAAGAGGATTTGGCAACGCTGCCAGACATCAGCCGGCACGGCGTCGAAGTCAGGGTTGAAGCCGTTGTTTTCAAGGCACGGCAGGTAGTGCGGGGTGGCGCCTGCCAGCAGCGCCGCGCCTTCGTAGATCTGGTAGAACGGGTTAGGGCTGACCACCAGGCCATCATCGGCCCGGTTGACCACGGCCTGGGTGAAGGCGAACAGTGCTTCACGGGTGCCGTTGACCGGCAGGATGTGACGGTCGGCATCCAGCCAGCCGGTTGGCACGCCGAAGCGGCGCTCGCACCACTGGCCGATGGCCTGGCGCAGCCCTGGCAGGCCGAGGGTGCTGGGGTACACCGCCAGCTTGTCGAGGTTGTCGGCCATGGCCTGGGCGACGAACGCCGGCGATGTGTGCTTCGGCTCACCGATCGACAGCGCGATGGCGCGCTTGTCGGCCGCAGGTTTCACACTGCCCAGCAGGGCGCGCAGTTTCTCGAACGGGTAGGGCTGAAGCTGGGTCAGGGCATGGTTCATCGGCGCAAGGTCTCGTCAATCGTCTAATCGTTAAAAGGTCACGCGGGTCGGGCTGGCGTCGCTCGCCTGGCCAGCCTGCAACTGCTGGACGATAGCCTCCTGCAGGCGGCTGCACAGCTGCGGGTCGGACAGCGGCTGGTTATCGGCATCGGTGATGAAGAACACGTCTTCCACGCGCTCGCCGAGGGTGGCGATCTTGGCGTTCTGCAACGACAGGTCGAACTCCAGGAAGATGCGGCCGATCCGAGCCAGCAGGCCCGGCCGGTCGGGCGCGGTGATCTCAAGGATGGTCACCGGCCGTTGGGCATCGTTGAGGATGGTCACCTGCGGCGGGAA
The DNA here is from genome assembly GCF_014269095.1 of Pseudomonas sp. SWRI50. Classification (NCBI taxonomy): domain Bacteria; kingdom Pseudomonadati; phylum Pseudomonadota; class Gammaproteobacteria; order Pseudomonadales; family Pseudomonadaceae; genus Pseudomonas; species Pseudomonas sp. SWRI50. The sequence continues at coordinate 334,666 of NZ_JABWRW010000001.1, forward strand.
ATTGAAGTGCTTGAGCTGGCGTGGCACCCGGCGCTGAATGATCGTCGGGTAGTCCTCGGGGTTGCGCAGCGCTTCGGTGAGGCCGTCGCGAATCTGCTTGACCCGCTGCGGGTTGTCGCCGATCGAGCCGCCGTCATTGTCGAGCACGATATAGGTGTCGAGGGTGAACTGGCTGCTCGAGGTGATGATGCGCGCGTCATGGATGTTCAGGTTCAACTGCGACATGGCCGCCACGGTCACGGCGAAGAAGTCGTGCTGGTCGGGGGCATAGATGAAGATCTGCGTACCGCCCTCGAACTCGCGCTGGGTGGTTTCCTTGATCAGCACCAGCGGCCCGCCGTCGGCCGGCTGCTGGAGGATGGCGTCGGTGTGCCAGGCCACATCGGCCGCGTTGTGCTTGAGGAAGTAGTCGTCGCCCAGCTGCGACCAGAGTTGCTCGACGTCGTCCGGGTCGACGCCTTCGCGCACGAGGATGTCCAACGCGGCGCTTTGGGTCTGGCGGATCTGCTCTTCGCGGTCCAGTGGGTTTTCCAGGCCACGGCGCAGGGCGCGCTTGGTCTCGGTGTACAGCTGGCGCAGCAGGCTGGCGCGCCAGGAGTTCCACAGGCTGGGGTTGGTGGCGTTGATGTCGGCCACGGTCAGCACATAGAGGTAATCCAGGCGGGTCTCGTCCCCCACATGCAAGGCAAAGTCGTTGATCACCTGTGGGTCGGACAGGTCTTTGCGCTGTGCGGTGGTGGACATCACCAGGTGGTTCAGCACCAGCCAGACGATCAGGCGGCTGTCCCAGGCCGGCAGTTGGTGGCGCTCGCAGAACGTCTGTGCGTCCACCGCGCCCAGCTCCGAGTGGTCACCCTGGCGGCCCTTGCCGATGTCGTGGTAAAGCCCGGCCAGGTAGATCAGCTCGGGTTTGGGCAGGCGGCCCATGAGCTTGCTGGCCAGCGGGAATTTATCGGAAACCGGCGTGTACTGCAGTTTGCGCAGGTGCTTGATCAGGTTGAGCGTGTGCGCATCGACCGTATAGATGTGGAACAGGTCATGCTGCATCTGCCCGACGATCAGGCCGAATTCCGGCAGGTAGCGGCCGAGGATGCCGTAGCGGTTCATCCGGCGCAGATTGCGGTGGATGCCGATCTCGCACTTGAACAACTCGATGAACAGGCTGGTGTTGCGGATATCGTGACGGAAGGTTTCGTCGATCAGGTGCCGGTGCTCGCGCAGCAGGCGCACGGTATCAGCGCGTACCCCTTTGATCTCCGGGTGCTGGGCCATCAGCACGAAGATTTCCAGCATGGCGAACGGCGTGCGTTTGAATACGTTCGGCTTGGCGGCTTCTATATAGCCGTCATGCAGGCGGAAGCGCGCATTCAAGGGTTGAGTGGTGCCGCTGTCATCGTCGGCGAGGATGACTTCCTCGAAGTGCTGGATGATCAGGTCGCACAACTGGCTGATGCTCATCACCACCCGGTAGTACTGCTGCATGAACTGCTCGATCGCGCGCTTGGGGTTCTCGTCGCTGTAGCCCAGCAAGGCGGCGATGCTGCGCTGGTGGTCGAACAGCAAGCGGTCTTCCGAGCGCCCGGCCAGCATGTGCAGGGCATAGCGCACCTTCCACAGGAAGTCCTGGGAGGAGGCCAGCAGTTCGTTCTCGCTTTCCAGCAAAAAACCTTCACCGGCCAGGGCGTGCAGGTTCAGCGTGCCGTATTGGCGGCGCGCCACCCACAACACGGTCTGAATGTCGCGCAGGCCACCGGGTGAGCCCTTGACGTTGGGCTCAAGGTTGTACTCGGTGTCGTTGTACTTGTGGTGGCGGGCCTTGAGCTCGGCGCGCTTGGCCAGGAAGAACTCCTTGCTCGGCCACATGTGCTCGGTGCTGGTGACGTCCAGCATGCGCTGGCGCAAGGCTTCGGGGCCGGCGACGGTGCGGCTTTCCATCATGTTGGTGATGACCGTCAGGTCGGCACGTGCCTGCTCGGCACATTCGTCGACGGTGCGCACACTCTGGCCCACTTCCAGGCCGATGTCCCAGAGCAGGGTGAGGAAGCGCTCGATGGCCTCGCGGTACTGCTCGTGTTCGGCAGCACCTAGCAAAATCAGCAGGTCGATGTCGGAATGCGGGTGCAGTTCACCGCGCCCGTAACCGCCTACCGCGACCAGGGCGATGCCGCGCTGGTCGCCCCAGTCGAACTGGTTCCAGGCCTGCTGCAGGATGTTGTCGACGAGCCAGGCGCGGTCCTCGATCAAACGGCGGATTTCGCGGCCTTCGCGAAAACGCCGGTCGAGCACCTCGCCCGCCTGGCGGATGGCTTTCTTGAAGGCGGCGATAGGGCTCGCCTTGAGGGCCAGTTCCGCCTGGAACTGGCCGCGGTCGAACAGCTCGGGATCCACCTGGGGCATTGCGTCGCGTTCCTGTCGTGGGGTGCCTGGCGCGGACTCAGGCCGAGGTGCGCGCGATAGTGTCGTCCTTGCGCAGCGTGAAGATCTCGTAACCGGTCGCCGTCACCACCAGGGTGTGCTCCCACTGGGCCGAGAGCTTGCGGTCCTTGGTAATGGCGGTCCAGCCATCGCCCAGGACCTTGGTGTCTGCCTTGCCCTGGTTGATCATCGGCTCGATGGTGAAGGTCATGCCTTCTTTGAGTTCCATGCCAGTGCCGGCGCGGCCGTAGTGGAGGATCTGCGGTTCTTCGTGGAACACTTTGCCGATGCCGTGGCCGCAGAATTCGCGCACCACCGAGAAGCCGTTCTTTTCAGCGTGCTTCTGGATCACTTCGCCGATGTCGCCCAGGCGGCAGCCCGGCTTGACCAGCTCGATGGCCTTGTACATGCATTCCTGGGTGACCTTGGACAGGCGCTCGGCCCAGACCGGCACGTTGCCGACGTGGAACATGCGGCTGGTGTCGCCGTGGTAGCCGTCCTTGATCACGGTGACATCGATGTTGAGCGTGTCACCGTCCTTGAGCGGCTTGTCGTTGGGGATGCCGTGGCAGACCACATGGTTGATCGAGGTGCAGATCGACTTGGGGTAACCCTTGTAGTTGAGCGGCGCCGGGATGGCCTGCTGCACGTTGACGATGTAGTCGTGGCACAGGCGGTCCAGTTCTTCGGTGGTGACACCGGGCTTGACGTGCTCTTCGATCATTTCCAGCACCTCGGCGGCCAGGCGGCCGGCGATGCGCATCTTCTCGATGTCTTCTGCGGTCTTGATGGTGACGGTCATTACAGGCTCTCTACGGCGCCGTGCACGGCGCGAACAAACGGGAAAGGCCGGATTCTAGCAGAGCAGGGCGGCAATCGGTCGGGATAAAGCCGGCCATCCTGCTGTCTATAGAGGGCATTTTGGCCTGAAAGCCTGGGTGCTGCAAAAACCGCTGACGGACGCGACAGTATTCGGGTTCCGTTCGCTCGCGGTCTGTGGTATAAAATGCGCCGCTTTCGGGGTCGACCCCGTAAGCCCTAAACCCACACACGTGTCGACACGATGACCTGGGTGCCCCGGATTCTAGAATCTGTGGGTTGGTCATTGGGATGCGTGGAGGCCCAACCCGACTTATCAAGGAACTATCATGTCCCAAGTCAACATGCGCGATATGCTGAAGGCCGGTGTGCACTTCGGCCACCAGACCCGTTACTGGAACCCGAAAATGGGCAAGTACATTTTCGGCGCGCGTAACAAGATCCACATCATCAACCTGGAAAAAACCCTGCCAATGTTCAACGAAGCTCTGGCTTTCGTAGAGCGTCTGGCCCAGGGCAAGAACAAGATCATGTTCGTCGGCACCAAGCGTTCCGCCGGCAAGATCGTCGCCGAGCAAGCTGCTCGTGCCGGTTCGCCATACGTTGACCACCGCTGGTTGGGCGGCATGCTGACCAACTACAAAACCATCCGTGCTTCGATCAAGCGTCTGCGCGACCTGGAAACTCAGGCCGAAGATGGCACCTTTGCCAAGCTGACCAAGAAAGAAGCCCTGATGCGTTCGCGCGATCTGGAAAAGCTGGACCGCAGCCTGGGTGGTATCAAGGACATGGGCGGCCTGCCTGATGCCCTGTTCGTGATCGACGTTGACCACGAGCGCATTGCTATCACCGAAGCCAACAAGCTGGGCATCCCGGTTATCGGCGTTGTCGATACCAACAGCAGCCCGGAAGGTGTTGACTACATCATCCCAGGTAACGATGACGCCATCCGCGCTATCGAGCTGTACATGACTTCGATGGCCGACGCCATCATCCGCGGCCGCAACAACGTTGCTGGCGGCACCGAAGTCTACGCTGAAGAAGCGGCTGCACCTGCTGCTGAGTAATTGACGCCTGGCGTCTACTTGGCACGCAAAAAGGGGGCTTTGCCCCCTTTTTGCCACCTTGAAATCCTGCTGTCAGCAACCGCCCCGCACTATGGGCCTGCTGAGATAGAAACAGCGGATTTGCAGAATTGAACGCCCGTGATGAGCGGGTGGAATGGTTGAAAAACTTTCCAAGAGGATTTTGAAATGGCAGCAATTACTGCAGCGCTGGTCAAAGAACTGCGCGAGCGTACCGGCGAAGGCATGATGGATTGCAAAAAGGCCCTGGAAAAGGCCGGCGGCGACATCGAAAAAGCCATTGACGACATGCGTGCCTCGGGCGCCATCAAGGCCGCCAAAAAGGCTGGCAACGTCGCTGCTGAAGGCGCTATCGCCGTCAAGACCGACGGCAAAGCCGCCGTTCTGCTGGAAGTCAACTCGCAGACCGACTTCCTGGCCCTGCAAGACGACTTCAAAAACTTCGTAGCCGAAAGCCTCGAAGAAGCCTTCGCCCAGAAGCTGACCGACGCTGCACCGCTGATCGCCTCGCGCGAAGCAGCCCGTGAAGCCCTGGTCGCCAAGTGCGGCGAAAACGTCAACATCCGCCGCCTGGCGCGCGTTGAGGGTGACGTTGTTGGTGCTTACCTGCACGGCAACAAGATCGGTGCCGTTGTTGTCCTGAAAGGCGGCGACGTCGAGCTGGCCAAGAACATCGCCATGCACGTTGCTGCTTCGAACCCGGAGTTCCTGGATGCATCGGAAATCTCCGCCGAGGCCATCGAGCGCGAGAAGAATGTCTTCCTGCAGCTGAACGCCGACAAGATCGCCGGCAAGCCGGAAAACATCGTTGAGAACATGATCAACGGCCGTATCACCAAGTTCAAGGCTGAAGCTTCGCTGAAAGAGCAAGCCTTCGTCATGAACCCGGAAGTCAAGGTTGGCGAGCTGGCCAAGAAAGCCGGTGCTGAAATCGTTTCCTTCACCTACTTCAAGGTCGGCGAAGGCATCGAGAAGCCAGTCGACAACTTCGCTGAAGAAGTTGCCGCTCAGGTAGCTGCTGCCAAGCAGTAAGACAGACACGTCTGTCGCCCCAAAGAGGCTGCCCGCTCACGCGCGCAGCCTCTTTGTCAAAGCGGGAGCGGTTTTCCAAACCGCTGTTCGCTGACGCAGTCGCTGCGTCACGTTAGAGTTACACGCAGGCTCAAGCAGCCCGCCAGAATTTTTTTACAAACGCCGCAGGAGAGATTCGCAATGGCTCAGCAGGGCAGTGGTCATCAGGCTCGCTATAAACGCATTCTACTCAAACTTAGCGGCGAGGCCCTGATGGGCTCGGAAGAGTTCGGGATCGACCCCAAGGTCCTGGATCGCATGGCGCTGGAAGTCGGCCAACTGGTCGGCATCGGTGTGCAAGTCGGTCTGGTGATCGGCGGTGGCAACCTGTTCCGTGGTGCGGCGCTCAGTGCAGCCGGCATGGACCGCGTCACCGGTGACCACATGGGCATGCTGGCGACCGTCATGAATGCCCTGGCCATGCGCGACGCGCTGGAGCGGGCAAACATTACCGCCATCGTCATGTCGGCGATTTCCATGGTAGGCGTGACCGATCACTATGATCGCCGCAAAGCCATGCGCCACCTGAACGCCAAAGAAGTCGTAATCTTCGCTGCCGGTACCGGCAACCCGTTCTTCACCACCGACTCTGCCGCTTGCCTGCGCGCCATCGAAATCGATGCCGACGTGGTATTGAAGGCAACCAAGGTCGATGGTGTATACACTGCAGATCCATTCAAGGACCCGCATGCCGAGAAGTTCGATCATCTGACCTACGATGAAGTGCTGGATCGCAAGCTGGGTGTGATGGATCTGACGGCAATCTGCCTTTGCCGCGACCACAAGATGCCGCTGCGCGTCTTCAATATGAACAAGCCGGGCGCCCTGCTGAACATCGTGCATGGCGGCGCGGAAGGAACCCTGATCGAGGAAGTTCAAAAATGATCAACGCTATCAAGAAAGACGCCCAGGACCGCATGGGCAAGTCCATCGAGGCGCTGGGTCGCCACCTGGCTGCCATCCGCACCGGCCGTGCCCACCCAAGCATCCTGGACAGCGTCAGGGTCACTGCCTGGGGTAGCGAAATGCCGCTGAACCAGGTGGCCGCGATTACCGTCGAGGACGCGCGCACCCTGAAGATCGTTGCGCACGACAAGAACCTCAGCGCTGCCATCGAAAAAGCCATCCTGACCTCCGACCTGGGCTTGAACCCGTCCAGCGCCGGTACCACCATCCGCGTCCCGATGCCGGCCCTGACCGAGGAAACCCGCAAGGGTTACACCAAGCAGGCCAGCGGCGTTGCCGAAGATGCCAAGGTGGCCGTGCGTAACGTGCGCCGTGACGCACTCGCCGACCTGAAGAAGCTGACCAAGGACAAGGAAATCAGCGAAGACGAAGAACGTCGCGCCGCTGATGAGATCCAGAAGCTGACCGACAAGTTTGTCGCCGAAATCGACGCTGCGTTCAAGGCCAAGGAAAAGGACCTGTTGGCCGTCTAAGGCCGAGGTTTTTTAATGGAAAAGACCAAGCCAGCGGCGCCGTCCTCGGTGCCGCGACACGTCGCGATCATCATGGATGGCAACAACCGCTGGGCGAAGAAGCGCTTGCTGCCCGGCGTTGCCGGGCACAAGGCTGGCGTAGATGCCGTGCGTGCGGTCATCGAAGTCTGCGCCGAATCGGGGGTCGAGGTACTGACCCTGTTCGCCTTCTCCAGCGAAAACTGGCAGCGCCCCGCCGAAGAGGTCGGTGCGCTGATGGAGTTGTTCTTCTCGGCCCTGCGCCGTGAGGCGCGTCGCCTCAACGAGAACAACATCAGCTTGCGCATCATTGGTGATCGCTCGCGCTTTCATCCTGAGCTGCAGGCGGCCATGCGTGAGGCTGAGGCACTGACCGCCGGCAACAACCGCTTCATCCTGCAGATCGCGGCCAACTACGGTGGCCAGTGGGACATCGCCCAGGCTGCCCAGCGCCTGGCGCGGGAAGTACAGGCGGGCCATCTGCGTCCGGACGATATCACGCCGGGTTTGCTGCAGACGTGCCTGTCCACCGGTGAGTTGCCGTTGCCGGACCTGTGCATCCGCACCGGGGGCGAACGCCGCATCAGCAATTTCCTGCTGTGGCAGCTGGCCTATGCCGAGCTGTATTTCTCCGACCTGTACTGGCCGGACTTCAAACACGAGGCCATGCGCAATGCCCTGGCCGATTTCGCTTCGCGCCAGCGCCGCTTCGGTAAGACCAGCGAGCAGGTCGAGGCTGGAGCTCGTGCTTAATGCTTAAACAACGCATCATTACCGCGCTGATCCTGCTGCCGGTCGCGCTGGGTGGCTTCTTCCTGCTCAATGGTGGGGATTTCGCCCTGTTCATCGGCTTCGTGGTCACCCTCGGCGCCTGGGAGTGGGCGCGCCTGGCGGGGTTGATGACCCAGCCACTGCGCATTGCCTACGCCGCGGTCGTCGCCGGAGCGCTGATGCTGCTGCACCTGATGCCCGACCTGGCACCGTGGGTGCTGGGTGCGTCGGTGATCTGGTGGGGGCTGGCCACCTGGCTGGTGCTGACCTATCCGCGCAGCAGCGAGCTATGGGCCAGTGCGGCCTGCCGCTTGCTGATCGGCCTGCTGGTGTTACTGCCGGCGTGGCAAGGCTTGGTGCTGCTCAAGCACTGGCCGCTCGGCAACTGGCTGATTCTGTCGGTCATGGTGCTGGTGTGGGCCGCCGACATCGGTGCTTACTTCTCTGGTCGAGCCTTCGGCAAGCGTAAGCTGGCGCCGCAGGTCAGCCCGGGCAAAAGCTGGGAAGGCGTCTATGGTGGCCTGGCTGTCAGCCTGGTGATTACGCTGGTGGTCGGTATCAGCCGCGACTGGGGTGTTGGCCAGATCCTGCTGGGTCTGTTGGGCGCGGCACTGGTGGTCATGGCCTCGGTGATCGGTGACCTGACCGAAAGCATGTTCAAGCGCCGCTCGGGCATCAAGGACAGCAGCAACCTGCTGCCCGGCCATGGTGGCGTGCTCGACCGCATCGACAGCCTGACGGCGGCCATCCCGCTCTTTGCCGTGCTGCTGTGGGCTGCCGAATGGGGTGTGATGTGAGTACGTTGCAGCGCATTACCGTGCTGGGCGCCACCGGCTCCATTGGCTTGAGCACGCTGGATGTGATTGCACGTCACCCTGAGCGTTATTCGGTATTCGCCCTGAGCGGTTACTCGCGCATCGACGAGCTGCTGGCGCTGTGCGTCCGGCATCGCCCGGAGTACGCGGTAGTACCGAATGCCGAAGGCGCTGCGCGCTTGCGCGACGGCCTGGCTGCCGTCGGGTGCGCTACCCAGGTGCTGGAAGGCGAGGCGGGGCTTTGCCAGGTTGCCGCAGCGCCCGAGGTGGATGCGGTGATGGCCGCCATCGTGGGTGCAGCAGGGCTGCGACCGACCTTGGCTGCCGTCGAGGCGGGCAAGAAAGTGTTGCTGGCCAATAAAGAGGCGCTGGTGATGTCTGGCGCGCTGTTCATGGAGGCGGTGCGGCGCAGTGGTGCCGTGCTGCTGCCGATCGACAGCGAGCACAATGCAATCTTCCAGTGCCTGCCCAACGACTATGCCCGCGGCCTGAGCCAGGTGGGGGTGCGCCGCATCCTGCTGACGGCATCGGGTGGCCCGTTCCGCGAAACACCGTCCGCCGCATTGGCCGATGTCACCCCGGAGCAGGCGTGCGCGCACCCTAACTGGTCCATGGGGCGCAAGATTTCCGTGGATTCGGCCAGCATGATGAACAAAGGGCTCGAGTTGATCGAGGCCTGCTGGCTGTTCGATGCCTCGCCCGCCAAGGTCGAGGTGGTGGTGCACCCGCAGAGCGTGATCCACTCGCTGGTGGATTACGTGGACGGTTCGGTGCTCGCCCAGTTGGGCAACCCGGACATGCGCACGCCGATCGCCAATGCGCTGGCCTGGCCAGAGCGCATTGATTCTGGCGTCGCACCGCTGGACCTGTTTGCTATCGCACGCCTGGATTTCCAGGCGCCCGACGAACAGCGCTTCCCGTGCCTGCGCCTGGCGCGGCAGGCTGCCGAGGCCGGCAACAGTGCACCTGCCGTGCTCAATGCGGCCAACGAAGTGGCTGTCGAGGCATTTCTCCAGCGGCGTATCCGCTTCCCGGAGATCGCGGGTATGATCGAACAAGTGCTCGATCAGGAGCCTGTAGTGCCACTGGCCTCGTTGGACGCGGTATTTGCCGCCGACCAGCGTGCCCGGGAGCTGTCCCGTGAGTGGTTGCGGCGTCACGGTCGATGATGCAGGCCTGCCAGGGCTTGTGCGAAAAGTCGTTCTGCTGAACGTCATCTGGAGAAAGATATGACTGCGCTCTACATGATTGTCGGCACCCTGGTGGCCTTGGGTGTTCTGGTCACGTTCCACGAATTTGGCCACTTCTGGGTGGCCCGACGCTGCGGCGTCAAGGTGCTGCGTTTTTCGGTGGGCTTCGGTACGCCGTTGTTGCGCTGGCATGACCGCCAGGGCACCGAATTCGTGGTGGCGGCGATTCCGCTGGGCGGCTACGTCAAGATGCTCGATGAGCGCGAAGGCGATGTGCCGCCTGCGTTGGCCGACCAGTCGTTCAACCGTAAAAGCGTGCGTCAGCGTATCGCCATCGTTGCCGCTGGCCCGATTGCCAACTTCTTGCTGGCCATCGTGTTCTTCTGGCTGTTGGCCATGCTCGGCACCCAGCAGATTCGCCCGGTCATCGGTGCGGTCGAAGCGGGCAGCCTGGCAGCGTCGGCAGGCCTGACCGCAGGTCAGGAAATTGTATCCATCGATGGCAAGGCGACCAGCGGTTGGTCTGCGGTCAACCTGCAACTGGTTCGCCGTCTGGGCGAGAGCGGCACCCTGCAGGTAGGCGTGCGCGACGAAGGCGCCAGTGCCGAGCAGCACTTGCAGATCAAGCTGGACCACTGGCTGAAGGGCGCCGACGAGCCAGACCCTATCCAGTCCCTGGGCTTGCGCCCATGGCGCCCGGTGATCGTGCCGGTGCTGGCCGAGATTGATTCGAAAGGGCCGGCCGCTGCCGCCGGCTTGAAGACAGGTGACAAGCTGCTGGCCCTCGATGGCGTGGCAGTGAGCGACTGGCAGCAGGTGGTCGACACCGTGCGCGCCCACCCGCAAGCCAAGGTCGTGGTGCGTGTCGAGCGCGATGGTGCTGCGCTGGATGTGCCAGTAACCTTGGCCCGCAAGGGTGAGGGCAAGGCCGCGGGCGGTTACTTGGGCGCGGGGGTAAAAGGTGGCGAATGGCCTGCCAACATGCTCCGCGAAGTCAGCTATGGCCCGTTGGACGCGGTAGGCGAGGGCTTGTCGCGCACCTGGAACATGAGCGTCCTGACGCTCGAGTCGCTGAAGAAAATGCTGTTCGGAGAGCTCTCGGTAAAAAACTTGAGCGGACCGATAACCATTGCTAAAGTGGCGGGCGCTTCAGCCCAGTCCGGCGTGGGGGATTTCCTGAATTTCCTGGCCTACCTGAGCATAAGCCTGGGGGTTCTTAACCTGCTGCCCATTCCAGTACTGGATGGGGGGCATTTGCTGTTTTACCTGGTCGAGTGGGCGCGCGGTCGTCCGCTGTCAGATCGGGTGCAAGGTTGGGGGGTCCAGATCGGTATCAGTTTGGTCGTAGGGGTGATGTTGCTCGCCCTGATCAACGATCTGGGTCGACTATAAAGCTTCGCATTGCGAACCTGCCGCCACTTCGCGGCGGGTTGTTTATTGCCAGTTGGAATAAAAGGACTTCATGAAACGTCTGCTGCTAACTGCGGTCCTCTCCGCACTGATGATCGCTGAAGTTCACGCCGAGTCCTTCACCATCTCCGATATTCGTGTCAACGGCCTGCAGCGGGTTTCCGCCGGCAGCGTCTTCGGTGCCTTGCCGCTCAACGTCGGCGATCAGGCCGATGATCGGCGCCTGGTGGATTCGACCCGTTCCCTGTTCAAGACTGGCTTCTTCCAAGACATCCAGCTGAGCCGCGATGGCAATGTCCTGATCATCAACGTGGTCGAGCGCCCGTCGGTTTCCAGCATCGAGATCGAAGGCAACAAGGCGATCAGCACCGAAGACCTGATGAAGGGTCTGAAGCAGTCTGGCCTGGCCGAAGGTGAGATCTTCCAGCGCGCTACCCTTGAAGGTGTGCGTAACGAGCTGCAGCGCCAGTACGTGGCCCAGGGCCGCTACTCGGCCGAGGTCGACGCCGAAGTCGTGCCGCAGCCGCGCAACCGCGTCGCGCTGAAAATCAAGATCAACGAAGGCACCGTCGCGGCCATTCAGCACATCAACGTGGTGGGCAACAACGTCTTCGACGACGAAGAGCTGTCGCAGCTGTTCGAGCTGAAAACCACCAACTGGCTGTCGTTCTTCAAGAACGACGACAAGTACGCCCGTGAAAAACTCTCCGGTGACCTGGAGCGTCTGCGTTCCTACTACCTGGACCGTGGCTACATCAACATGGATATCGCCTCTACCCAGGTATCCATCACGCCAGACAAGAAACACGTCTACATCACCGTCAACATCAACGAAGGCGAGAAGTACACCGTCCGTGACGTGAAGCTCTCCGGTGACCTCAAGGTGCCGGAAGACCAGGTCAAGTCGCTGCTGCTGGTGCAGCCGGGCCAGGTATTCTCGCGCAAGGTGATGACCACCACGTCCGAGCTGATCACCCGTCGTCTGGGTAACGAAGGCTACACCTTCGCCAACGTCAACGGCGTACCACAGCCGAACGACCAGGACCACACCGTCGATATCATGTTCGTGGTCGACCCGGGCAAGCGTGCCTACGTCAACCGCATCAACTACCGCGGCAACACCAAGACCGAAGACGAAGTGCTGCGTCGCGAAATGCGCCAGATGGAAGGCGGCTGGGCGTCGACCTACCTGATCGACCAGTCCAAGACCCGTCTGGAGCGCTTGGGCTTCTTCAAGGAAGTCAACGTCGAGACCCCGCCGGTGCCTGGCACCGATGACCAGGTCGACGTCAACTACAGCGTCGAGGAACAAGCGTCCGGCTCCATTACGGCGTCGGTCGGTTTCGCCCAGAGCGCCGGTCTGATCTTGGGTGGTTCGATCAGCCAGAGCAACTTCCTGGGTACCGGTAACAAGGTCTCCATCGGCCTGACCCGTTCCGAATACCAGACCCGCTACAACTTCGGCTTCGTGGACCCCTACTTCACGGCTGACGGTGTCAGCCTGGGTTACAACGCCTTCTACCGCAGCACCGACTACGACGACCTCGATGTCGACGTTGCCAGCTATGCGGTCGACAGCCTGGGCGCCGGTGTCAGCCTGGGTTACCCAATCAGCGAAACCTCGCGCCTGACCTATGGCCTGAGCGTTCAGCAGGACAAGATCAAGACCGGTAAATACACCGTCGACGAGATCTTCGACTTCCTCGATCAAGAGGGTGACAACTTCCTGAACTTCAAGGCGTCGATCGGCTGGTCCGAGTCGACCCTGAACAAAGGCGTGCTGGCGACTCGTGGTCACTCGCAAAGCTTGACCCTGGAATCGACCATTCCGGGCAGCGACCTGTCGTTCTACAAGCTCGACTACCGCGGCCAACTGTTCAAGCCAATCAACAACGACTACACCCTGCGCCTGCACACTGAACTGGGCTATGGTGATGGCTACGGCAGCACCTCGGGCCTGCCGTTCTACGAGAACTACTACGCGGGCGGCTTCAACTCTGTCCGTGGCTTCAAGGACAGCAGCCTGGGCCCACGCAGTACGCCTAGCCGTGGTGAAGGCAACCCGGGTGGCAAGCCGGGTACCATCGCCGACCCGGATCAGGATCCGCTGCCGTTCGGTGGCAACGTGTTGGTCCAGGGTGGTGTCGAACTGCTGTTCCCACTGCCGTTCGTCAAGGACCAGCGTTCGCTGCGCACGTCGGTATTCTGGGACGTGGGTAACGTGTTCGATACCAACTGCGGCAGCAAGCCAGATTGCGAGAAGGTCGGTTTCTCGGGTATGGCCAGTTCGGTGGGTCTGGGTGTGACCTGGATCACTGCACTGGGGCCGTTGAGCTTCAGCCTGGCGATGCCGGTCAAGAAGCCGGACGATGCCGATACCCAGGTGTTCCAATTCTCTCTGGGCCAGACCTTCTAAGGTCGGCCCTTGCATAACGACAACGGTTTATCCAGGAGTGCATCGTGCGTAAGTTGACTCAACTGGCCATTTTGGCCGCGGCGCTGGTCGCCACCCCGGCTTTCGCCGAAATGAAGGTTGCCGTCCTGAACTATCAGATGGCCCTGCTGGAATCGGATGCCGCCAAAAAGTATGCGGTTGATGCAGAGAAAAAATTCGGCCCGCAACTGACCAAGCTGAAAAGCCTGGAAAGCAGCGCCAAGGGCATCCAGGACCGCCTGATCAAAGGTGGCGACAAGATGCAGCAGCAGGAGCGTGAGCGCCTGGAGCTCGAGTTCAAGCAAAAGGCCCGCGACTTCCAGTTCCAGTCCAAGGAACTGAACGAAGCCAAGGCCGTTGCGGACCGTGACATGCTCAAGCAACTCAAGCCGAAGCTGGACGGCGCTGTCGAGGAAGTGATCAAGAAGGGCGGTTTCGACCTGGTTCTCGAGCGTGGCGCGGTCATCGATGTCAAACCTCAGTACGACATCACCCGCCAAGTCATCGAGCGCATGAACCAAGCCCGTTGATATGACCTTGAACATGACGCTTGGCCAGTTGGCCGAAGCCCTCGGCGCCACCCTCAAGGGGCCCGAGGCGCTGCAGATTACCGGGCTGGCCACCTTGCAGGAGGCCGGCCCTGGTCAATTGAGCTTCCTCGCCAACCCGCAGTACCGCAAATTCCTGGATAACAGCCAGGCGGCAGCGGTGCTGCTCAAGGCTGCGGATGCTGAAGGCTTTGCTGGCAATGCACTGATCGTCGCTGATCCGTACTTGGCCTATGCGCGCATTTCCCACCTGTTCGATCCCAAGCCCAAGGCTGTTGCGGGAATTCATCCCAGCGCCGTAGTGGCTGAAGATGCCCAGGTGGATGCCAGTGCGAGCATCGGCCCGTTCGTCGTCATCGAAAGTGGTGCGCAGGTTGCTGCCAATGTCAGCATCGGTGCCCACTGCGTGGTCGGTGCCCGTTGCGTCATCGGTGAGGGCGGCTGGCTGGCGCCACGGGTCACCCTGTACCATGACGTGACCATCGGCAAGCGTGTGGTGATCCAGTCTGGCGCAGTGATCGGTGGTGAGGGCTTCGGCTTCGCCAACGAGAAGGGCGTATGGCGCAAGATTGCCCAGATCGGCGGCGTGACCATCGGCGATGATGTAGAAATCGGCGTCAACACGGCAATCGACCGTGGTGCGCTGTCGGACACGCGCATTGCCGACGGGGTCAAGCTCGACAACCAGATCCAGATCGCCCATAACGTTCAGATTGGTGAGCACACGGCCATGGCCGCCTGTGTCGGGATTTCCGGCAGCACGCGCATTGGCAAGCACTGCACCATTGCTGGCGGTGTCGGCATGGTGGGTCATATTGATGTCTGTGATAACGTTTTCGTGTCCGGGATGACCATGGTGACCCGATCGATCACCGAACCGGGTGCCTATTCTTCCGGCACAGCCATGCAGCCATTGGCTGACTGGCGCAAGAGCGCCGCGCGTATCCGCCACCTGGACGACATGGCCAAGCGTCTCCAGCAGGTGGAAAAGCGCATCGATACCGTGACCTCAGGTGGCCAGCCGGCATCAGAAGGCTGATACCATTCCCTGAGCAAGAGTGAACAGACGCTAGCTGGCTCCTCTTTGGACTGCAAAAGGAGCGCGTGGTCAGCACCTGCGCTCCCTATTCTTATTACAGGCTTCCCCCCGAAATGATGGACATCAACGAGATTCGCGAATACCTGCCTCACCGTTACCCGTTCCTGCTGGTGGATCGCGTGACGGATCTGGACTTCGAGGCCCAGAGCATTCGTGCCTACAAGAATGTCAGCATCAACGAGCCGTTCTTCAATGGCCACTTCCCGGCCCACCCGATCATGCCGGGCGTTCTGATCATCGAGGCCATGGCCCAGGCGGCCGGCATCCTCGGTTTCAAGATGCTCGATGCCAAGCCGGCAGATGGCACCCTGTACTACTTTGTCGGGTCCGACAAACTGCGTTTCCGTCAGCCGGTATTGCCGGGTGACCAGCTTGTGCTGGAAGCCAAGTTCCTCAGCCGCAAGAGCATGATCTGGAAATTCGAGTGCCGCGCCCTGGTCGACGGCAAGCCTGTCTGCTCGGCAGAAATCACCTGCGCGGAACGCTCCCTATGAATTTGATTGATCCTCGGGCCATCATCGACCCGTCGGCCAAACTGGCCGACGGTGTCGAGGTGGGCCCCTGGTCGATCGTTGGCCCTGATGTCGAAATCGGGGAGGGCACCGTCATTGGCCCGCATGTGGTGCTCAAAGGGCCGACCCGTATCGGCAAGCACAACCGCATCTACCAGTTTTCCTCGATCGGCGAAGACACCCCTGACCTCAAGTACAAGGGTGAGCCGACGCGCTTGGTGATCGGTGATCACAATGTGATCCGCGAAGGTGTGACCATTCACCGCGGTACCGTTCAGGACCGTGCAGAAACCACCGTCGGCGATCACAACCTGATCATGGCCTACGCCCACATCGGTCACGACAGTGTCATCGGCAATCATTGCATTCTGGTGAACAACACCGCGTTGGCGGGGCATGTTCATGTGGGGGACTGGGCGATTCTGTCCGGGTACACCCTGGTGCACCAGTACTGCCATATCGGTGCACATGCCTTTTCCGGCATGGGTACGGCGATCGGCAAAGACGTACCGGCCTTCGTCACGGTGTTCGGCAGCCCGGCCGAAGCGCGCAGCATGAACTTCGAAGGCATGCGTCGTCGGGGGTTCAGCGACGAGGTCATTCATATCCTGCGTCGTTGCTACAAGATCGTCTACCGTCAGGGCCTGACCGTCGAAGACGCGATCAAGGCGCTGGACGAATTGGCAGCCCAGCACCCTGAGGTCGATCTGTTCCGTCAGTCGATCCTGAATTCTGCCCGCGGCATCACCCGCTGACATGGCCCAGCTTTGCGTAGCCCTGGTCGCGGGTGAGGCCAGCGGCGATATTCTCGGGTCTGGCTTGATGCGCGCCCTCAAGGCGCGCCATCCCGACGTACGCTTTATCGGTGTTGGCGGCCCCTTGATGGAAGCCGAAGGCCTGCAATCCTACTTCCCCATGGAACGTCTGGCGGTCATGGGCCTGGTCGAGGTGCTGGGACGGCTGCGTGAGCTGCTCAAGCGCCGCAAGTTGTTGATCCAGACCCTCATCGCCGAAAAGCCCGATGTGTTCATCGGCATCGACGCCCCGGATTTCACCCTCAACATCGAATTGAAACTGCGTCAGGCCGGTATCAAGACCGTGCACTACGTCAGCCCATCCGTATGGGCGTGGCGGCAGAAGCGCGTGCTGAAGATCCGCGACGGCTGCGACCTGATGCTGACGCTGTTGCCGTTCGAAGCCCGGTTCTACGAGGAGCAGGGGGTGCCGGTGCGTTTCGTCGGCCACCCACTGGCCGATACCATTCCGCTCGAGGCCGACCGACAGGCGGCGCGCGCTGAGCTTGGGCTGGGCCCAGGCCCGGTGGTGGCGTTGATGCCTGGCAGCCGCGGCGGCGAGGTCGGGCGCCTGGGGGCGCTGTTCCTCGATGCCGCCGAGCGCTTGCGCGAACGAGTACCGGGTGTGCGCTTCGTGCTGCCCTGCGCCAACGCCGCACGGCGTGCCCAGGTTGAGCAGATGCTCGAAGGGCGCGCGCTACCGCTGACCCTGCTCGACGGCCAGTCGCACCAGGCCTTGGCGGCCTGCGATGCGGTGCTTATCGCGTCGGGTACCGCCACCCTGGAGGCGCTGTTGTACAAGCGCCCCATGGTGGTGGCTTATCGCCTGGCGCCGTTGACCTACTGGATTCTCAAGCGCCTGGTCAAAAGCCCTTACGTGTCGTTGCCCAACCTGCTGGCCCAGCGCGAGCTGGTGCCTGAACTGCTGCAGGATGACGCCACCAGCGAAGCCCTGGCGCAAACCTTGGCCCCCTTGGTGGCCGATGGCAGCCAGCAGACCGAACGTTTCGACGAGATTCACCGCACCCTGCGCCGGGATGCTTCCAACCAGGCCGCCGAGGCGGTACTGGCCTTGCTCAAGGACCGCTGAGATGCAAATAGGACTGGATTTCAACCTGGTCGAAGACCTGGTCGCCGGGGTCGATGAAGTCGGCCGTGGCCCCTTGTGTGGCGCGGTGGTGACGGCTGCAGTGATCCTCGACCCGGCACGGCCGATCCTCGGCCTCAACGATTCGAAGAAACTCACCGAAGCCAAGCGCGAGGCGTTGTTCGACGAAATCTGCGAGAAGGCGCTGAGCTTTTGCATTGCCCGCGCCGAGGTCGAAGAAATCGACCGCCTGAACATTCTTCAGGCCACCATGCTGGCCATGCAGCGTGCGGTCGAGGGGCTGCATGTCACGCCCAAGCTGGCACTGATCGACGGCAACCGTTGCCCCAAGCTGGCGGTACCCGCTGCGCCGGTCGTCAAAGGCGACAGCCAGGTGCCGGCCATTGCGGCTGCGTCGATCCTGGCCAAGGTGACGCGTGATCGGGAGATGAGTGCGTTCGAGCTGATCTACCCCGGTTACGGCATCGGTGGGCACAAGGGTTATCCGACGCCGGTGCACCTTGAAGCCCTGGCCCGGCTTGGGCCTACGCCCATTCACCGACGCTCCTTTGCGCCGGTACGGGCGGCCTGGGAGGCCCGTGAGGGCATTACTGATTCTTTGATCTAGTGCATGGGGCCGCTTTGCGGCCCTTTCGCGACGCAAGGCCGCTCCTACAGAGGTTACGCGTTTCCTTGTAGGAGCGGCCTTGTGTCGCGATGGGCTGCGAAGCAGCCCCAAATCCTGCCCTCATTTACGCTACAATCCCGCCCTTGTCGTTCTGCTACAGGATCACCCATGTCGGTTCCCTTCGTTCACCTTCGCGTGCACTCCGAATTCTCGCTGGTCGACGGCCTGGTGCGGATCAAACCGCTGGCCAAGGCATTGGCGGGGATGAACATGCCGGCGGTGGCGATCACCGACCAGAGCAACATGTGCTCGCTGGTGAAGTTCTACAAGACCGCCATGGGCGCCGGGATCAAGCCGATCTGTGGTGCCGACCTGTGGCTGGCCGGGCCCGACCCGGAAGCCCCGTTGTCGCGCATCTGCTTCCTGGCGATGAACCCCCAGGGCTATCGCAACCTCACCGAGCTGATTTCGCGCGGTTGGGTCGAAGGCCAGCGCAATGGCCTGGTGATTTTGCAGCGCGAGTGGATCGCCCCCGCCAGCGAAGGCCTGATCGCCTTGTCTGCTGGCAAGGAAGGCGACATCGGCGCCGCGCTGCTCTCTGGTCGGGTTGAAGAGGCCGAAGCGCTGTTGCGCGACTGGCTGAGCATGTTCCCCGAGCGCTTCTACGTTGAAGTGCAACGCACCAACCGCGCCCGCGACGAAGAATACGTGCACGCTGCTGTGGCCCTGGCCGACAAGGTCGGCGCGCCGCTGGTGGCGACCAACGATGTGCGCTTCATCAAGCAGGCCGACTTCGATGCCCACGAAACCCGTGTCTGCATCGGCGAGGGCTGGACCCTGGACGACCCGCGTCGCCCGCGCAACTACAGCGATCAGCAGTATCTCAAGAGCGCGGACGAAATGGCCGAGCTGTTCAGCGACTTGCCCGACGCCATCGCCAACACTGTCGAGATCGCCAAGCGCTGCAACATCCAGGTTCAATTGGGCAAGCACTTCCTGCCCGATTTCCCGACGCCCAATGGCATGGGCATCGACGATTACCTGCGCCATGTCTCCCATGAAGGCCTGGAGGAGCGCCTGGCGGTGCTCTGGCCCAAAGAGACCACGCCAAACTACGAGGAAAAGCGCCAGGTCTACCTGGACCGCCTGAAGTTCGAGCTGGATATCATCATCCAGATGGGCTTCCCCGGCTACTTCCTGATCGTTATGGACTTCATCAAGTGGGCCAAGAACAACGGCGTGCCGGTCGGCCCAGGCCGAGGCTCGGGTGCCGGTTCGCTGGTCGCCTACGTGTTGAAGATCACCGACCTCGACCCGCTGGCCTATGACCTGCTGTTCGAGCGCTTCCTCAACCCTGAACGGGTATCCATGCCCGACTTCGACGTCGACTTCTGCATGGATGGCCGTGACCGGGTCATCGAATACGTGGCCGATGCCTACGGGCGCAACGCGGTCAGCCAGATCATCACCTTCGGTACCATGGCCGCCAAGGCGGTGGTGCGCGACGTGGCGCGGGTGCAGGGCAAGTCCTACGGCCTGGCTGATCGCCTGTCGAAGATGATCCCCTTCGAAGTCGGCATGACCCTGGAAAAAGCCTACGAGCAGGAAGAGATCCTGCGCGACTTCCTCAAGGGCGACGAAGATGCCCGCGAGATCTGGGAGATGGCCCTCAAGCTCGAGGGTGTCACGCGGGGTACCGGCAAGCACGCCGGTGGTGTGGTCATCGCCCCGACCAAGCTCACCGATTTTTCGCCGATCGCCTGTGACGAAGAGGGCGGCGGCCTGGTAACCCAGTTCGACAAGGACGATGTCGAGGCCGCCGGGCTGGTCAAGTTCGACTTCCTCGGCCTGCGTACGCTCACCATCATCAAGTGGGCGATGGAGACGATCAACCGCGAGCAGGCCAAGCAGAACCTGCCGGACCTGAACATCGACTTCATTCCGCTGGATGACCGCAAGACCTACGAGTTGCTGCAAAAAGCCGAGACCACGGCGGTGTTCCAGCTCGAATCGCGCGGCATGAAGGAGCTGATCAAGAAGCTCAAACCAGACTGCCTGGAAGACCTCATCGCACTGGTGGCGCTGTTCCGCCCAGGCCCGCTGCAGTCGGGCATGGTGGACGACTTCATCAACCGCAAGCACGGCCGCGCCGAGCTGGCCTACCCGCACCCGGACTACCAGTATGACGGCTTGCAGCCGGTACTGGCGCCGACCTACGGCATCATCCTGTACCAAGAGCAGGTGATGCAGATTGCCCAGGTCATGGCCGGCTATACCCTGGGCGGTGCCGACATGCTGCGGCGGGCCATGGGTAAGAAAAAGCCCGAAGAGATGGCCAAGCAGCGCGGCGGCTTTATTGAAGGTTGCGCGAACAACGGCATCGATGGCGATCTGGCAGGTAACATCTTTGACCTGGTAGAGAAATTCGCCGGTTACGGCTTCAACAAATCTCACTCTGCCGCCTATGGCCTGGTGTCCTACCAGACCGCCTGGCTGAAAACCCACTACCCGGCGCCGTTCATGGCCGCGGTACTGTCGGCGGACATGCACAACACCGACAAGGTGGTGGTGCTGATCGAGGAAGTGCGCAGCATGAAGCTGCGCCTTGATGCGCCCGATGTGAACACTTCCGATTTCAAGTTCACCGTCAATGACGATGGCCGTATCGTCTATGGCCTGGGTGCGATCAAGGGTGTGGGCGAGGGGCCGGTGGAAGCCATCGTCGAAGTGCGTGCGCAGGGCGGCCCGTTCAAGGACCTGTTCGATTTCTGCGAGCGCGTCGACCTCAAGCGCGTCAACAAGCGCACCCTCGATGCGTTGATCCGCAGTGGTGCACTGGACCGTCTGGGCCCGTACTTCCATGACGAGATCAAGGCCTACCAGGCCAACATCGACCGTAACCGTGCAACCTTGCTGGCGGCGCTGGAAGAGGCGATCAAGTCGGCCGAGCAGACCGCACGTACTGCCGACAGTGGCCACGTCGACCTGTTTGGCGGCTTGTTTGTCGAGGCAGACTCGGACGTCTATGCCAACCACCGCAAGGTCCGCGAGCTGACCCTCAAAGAGCGCCTCAAAGGCGAGAAGGACACGCTGGGCCTGTACCTGACCGGTCACCCGATCGACGAGTACGAAAGCGAGATTCGCCGTTTTGCCCGGCAGCGCATCATCGACCTGAAGCCGTCCCGTGAGTCTCAGACGATCGCCGGCATGATCATTGCGTTGCGGGTCATGAAGAACAAGAAGGGTGACAAGATGGGCTTCGTCACCCTCGATGACCGCTCGGGGCGCATCGAGGCGTCGCTGTTTGCCGACTCCTTCATGGCGGCCCAGTCATTGCTGCAGAACGACGCCATGGTCGTGGTCGAAGGGGAGGTCAGTAACGATGACTTCTCGGGCGGCCTGCGCCTGCGGGTGAAGCAGGTAATGACCATGGAAGACGCGCGCACGCGCCTGGCCGAAAGCCTGCGCCTGAAAGTCGGCCATGACGCGCTCAAGGGCGACCGCCTGAACTGGCTGGGTGAGTTGATCACCCGTCACCGCGGCGGCTGCCCGATTACCCTGGAATACACCGGCAGTGACGCCAAGGCCATGCTGCAGTTTGCCGATGAGTGGTCAATCGACCCGGCTGACGGCCTGATTCAGGCACTGCGTGACCAGTTCGGACGTGAGAACGTCTTCCTGCAATATCGTTGAATCGACGAATTTTAATCTCGACCTGAATGCGCCCGATCCCTTAAGGTAGGGCGCCAAACGGATCAACCGGCCGGCCGCCTGGCCGTAGACCCAAGACGGATGCCTATGAACCCGAATTTCCTCGATTTCGAACAGCCGATTGCCGACCTGCAAGCCAAGATCGAAGGCCTGCGCCTGGTGGGTAACGACAACTCGCTGAACATCAGCGATGAAATTGCCCGTCTGCAAGACAAGAGCAATACCCTGACCGAAAGCATCTTCGGCAACCTGACCAGCTGGCAGATCGCCCGCCTGGCGCGTCACCCGCGTCGTCCTTACACCTTGGACTACCTGCAGCACATCTTCACTGAATTCGAAGAGCTGCACGGTGACCGCCATTTCTCCGATGATGCCGCGATCGTGGGCGGTACCGCCCGCCTGGATGGCAAGGCAGTGATGGTCATCGGCCACCAGAAGGGCCGCGAAGTACGTGAGAAGGTGCGCCGCAACTTCGGCATGCCGCGCCCTGAGGGCTACCGTAAGGCGTGCCGCCTGATGGAACTGGCCGAGCGCTTCAAGATGCCGATCCTGACGTTCATCGACACCCCAGGTGCCTACCCAGGTATCGACGCCGAAGAGCGTAACCAGAGCGAGGCGATTGCCTGGAACCTGCGTGTCATGGCGCGCCTGAAGACGCCAATCATCGCCACCGTGATCGGTGAGGGTGGTTCTGGCGGTGCACTGGCCATTGGTGTGTGCGACCAGCTGAACATGCTGCAGTACTCCACCTACTCGGTGATTTCGCCGGAAGGCTGCGCCTCGATCCTGTGGAAAACCGCCGACAAGGCTGCCGATGCCGCCGAGGCCATGGGTATCACGGCCGAACGCCTGAAGAGCCTGAACATCGTCGACAAGGTCATCTCGGAGCCGCTGGGCGGCGCCCACCGTGACCCGGCCGCCATGTCTGAAAGCATCCGTGCCGACCTGGTGCAGCAGCTGGACATGCTGGGCAAGCTCGACAATGACGCGCTGCTGGCACGTCGTTACGAGCGCCTGATGAGCTACGGCCTCTGATACACCCCGGGGCCGCTTTGCGGCCCTGTGGGAGCGGGCTCGCCCCGCGAAGAGGCCGGCTCTGGCAACGGAGTCGTATGGCAAGGGCTTCGCCCTTGTTCGCGGGGCAAGCCCGCTCCCACAGTGCCCCGGCGATTGCGAATCATGTGAGGCGCCCTTGATCAACCTCACTCCCTGGCTCCAAGCCCCCGCCTGGCACATCGCCTTCTCTGGCGGCCTGGACTCCACCGTCCTGCTGCACCTGCTGGCCGATTACGCCCGCACCCACCCCGCGCCCCCGTTGCGCGCCATCCATATCCATCACGGCCTGCAGCCCGCCGCTGACGCGTGGCCCGCCCACTGCGAGCTCGTCTGCGCCAACCTCGGCGTCGAACTTCGTGTGATCCACGTCCAGGTCGCCCCCGGCGCCAGTCTCGAACAGGCGGCCCGCGATGCCCGTTATGCGGCATTCACGAACGTGGTCGGCCCCGGTGAGGTGCTGTTCACCGGCCAGCACCGCGATGATCAAGCCGAAACCCTGCTGTTTCGTTTGCTGCGCGGTGCCGGGCTACGTGGTCTGACCGCAATGCCGGCGCAGCGTCCGCTGGGGCAGGGCAGCCTGGCCAGGCCGTTGCTGGCGATTGCCCGCCAGCAGCTGCACGCGTATGCCCAGGCCCAAGGCCTGACCTGGATCGAAGACCCCACAAACAGCGACACCGCCTTTGCGCGCAACTATTTGCGCGGCGAAGTGTTCCCGGTGCTGCAGCAGCGTTGGCCGCAAGCCAGCCAGAACCTTGCCCGTTGCGCAGCGCACCTGGGTGAAGCGCAGGGTTTGCTGGACGAGGTGGCTCAGGCCGATCTGGCCAAGGCCGAGGAGGGGGCTGCCGCTGCATGGGTGGGGCTGGATTCCCTGGCGCTTGCGGTGCTCGCGGCGTTGTCACCCGCTCGTCAGCGCAATGCCCTGCAATACTGGCTCAGCCATCGCACCCGGCTGCCGGATGCGCGCCACTGGGCTGGCTGGGCCGACCTGCGCGATGCCGCGGCCGACGCCCAGCCGACCTGGCGCTTGGCCGACGGCCGGTTGCTGCGCAGCAACGGCCGTATCTGGTGGCTGAGCGGTGACTGGTTGCAGGCGCCGCAAGGCGAATTCGCCTGGGCAGACTCGGCTTGCGAGCTGGCCTTGCCGGGCAACGGCAGCGTTCGGTTGACTGCGTCCAAGCCCCTGGCGGGCCTGACTGTCCGCTATCGCCAGGGCGGTGAAGTGCTTGAGCTTGCGGGGCGCGGTCGACGCGACCTCAAACGCCTGCTCAACGAGCTGCAGGTGCCGCCTTTCGTGCGTTCGCGCCTGCCATTGCTGTATCAGGGCGAGCGCTTGCTGGCCGTGGCCAACCTGCCGGCACTGGGGCAGGCAGATTGCCAACTGCACTGGCAGTTACCGACGAACGCGCAAGGTTTGAGCTGAAGGGTACATTCCGGTAGACTACCCTCCCTTCTTGATACAACTTCTGTGGGTTCCACGAAAACACAGCAGTTGCCGATTACCACGCAGTTTTTTGCTGGGCTGATTCTGGAAATGACGAGCGAGCTCCATGCCGGGGATACCCTGGTTTGTACAGACGCGGCAGTTTTTCGAGATGCACTGTGATTGACGCAGGTGATCGGGGGCTTCGGCCTTCCTTCGCTTTCTCCGGCGGCGCTGGCCGCCTTAACGCAGACTTCTAGGGTTTTTCATGACGCGCTACATATTCGTCACGGGCGGTGTTGTTTCTTCATTGGGGAAAGGCATTGCCTCGGCTTCCCTGGCGGCCATCCTGGAAGCGCGGGGACTCAAGGTCACCATGCTCAAGCTGGATCCGTACATCAACGTCGATCCTGGCACCATGAGTCCGTTCCAGCACGGTGAAGTCTTCGTCACCCAGGACGGCGCCGAGACTGACCTTGACCTGGGCCACTACGAGCGGTTCATCCGCACGACCATGACCCAGAACAACAACTTCACCACCGGCCGTATCTACGAGCACGTGCTGCGCAAGGAGCGCCGTGGTGACTACCTGGGCGCGACCATCCAGGTCATCCCGCACATCACCGACGAAATCAAGCGTCGCATCATCAAGGGCGCCGGCGATGCCGACGTGGCCCTGGTTGAAATCGGCGGTACCGTCGGCGACATCGAGTCGCAGCCGTTCCTCGAGGCCATCCGCCAGCTGCGCGTCGAAGTGGGCTCCAAGCGCGCCATGCTGATGCACCTGACCCTGGTCCCGTACATCGCTACCGCAGGCGAAACCAAGACCAAGCCGACCCAGCACTCGGTCAAGGAGCTGCGCTCCATCGGCCTGCAGCCTGACGTGCTGATCTGCCGCTCCGACCACCCAGTCGATGCCTCGTCGCGCCGCAAGATCGCCCTGTTCACCAACGTCGAAGAGCGTGCGGTCATTTCGCTCGAAGACGTCGACACCATCTACAAGATCCCGGGCGTGTTGCATGCCCAGGGCCTGGATGACTTCGTCACCGAGCGCTTCGGCCTGCAGTGCGACAGCGCCGACCTGTCCGAGTGGGACAAGGTCGTCGATGCCAAGCTCAACCCAGAGCACGAAGTGACCATCGCCATGGTCGGCAAGTACATGGAGCTGCTGGATGCGTACAAGTCGCTGATCGAAGCGATGAGCCACGCCGGCATCACCAACCGTACCAAGGTCAACCTGCGCTACATCGACTCTGAAGACATCGAGAACCAAGGCACCAGCCTGCTCGAAGGCGCCGACGCCATTCTGGTACCGGGCGGTTTCGGCCTGCGCGGTGTCGAAGGCAAGATCACTGCGGTGCAATACGCCCGTGAGAACAAAGTGCCTTACCTGGGTATCTGCCTGGGCATGCAAGTTGCGGTGATCGAGTTCGCCCGTAACGTGATGGGCTGGAAAGACGCCAACTCCACCGAGTTCGACCGCAACAGCGGCCACCCGGTTGTCGGCCTGATCACCGAGTGGGCTGATGCCACCGGCGCCGTCGAGACCCGTACCGAAGCCTCCGACCTGGGCGGCACCATGCGCCTGGGCGCGCAGGACTGCCAGATCGTCTCGGGCTCCAAGGTTCACGATTGCTACGGCAAGGACGTGATCACCGAGCGTCACCGCCACCGCTACGAAGTGAACAACAACCTGCTGCCACAACTGGTCGACGCTGGCCTGGTGGTTTCCGGTCGTTCCGAAGACGGCGCGCTGGTTGAAGTGGTCGAGTCCAAGGACCACCCATGGTTCGTCGCTTGCCAGTTCCACCCAGAGTTCACCTCGACCCCGCGTGACGGCCACCCGCTGTTCAGTGGTTTCGTCAAGGCAGCCCTGGCTCAGAAGAACAAGGCCTGATCAATGACCCAGAAGATCATTCGCGTCGGTAACATCGAGATCGCCAACGACAAGCCGTTCGTCCTGTTCGGCGGCATGAACGTCCTGGAATCCCGTGACCTGGCAATGAAGGTCTGCGAAGAGTACGTGCGGGTCACCGAGAAGCTCGGTATCCCGTATGTGTTCAAGGCCAGCTTCGACAAGGCTAACCGTTCGTCGGTGACGTCCTACCGTGGCCCGGGCATGGAAGAGGGGCTGAAGATCTTCGAGGAGATCAAGCGCACCTTCAACGTGCCGGTAATCACCGACGTGCACGAGCCTTACCAGGCCGAGCCGGTGGCGAAGGTCTGCGACATCATCCAGTTGCCGGCCTTCCTGTCGCGTCAGACCGACCTGGTGGTGGCCATGGCCAAGACCGGCGTGGTGATCAACATCAAGAAGGCCCAGTTCCTTGCACCCCAGGAGATGCAACACATCCTGGCCAAGTGCGAAGAGGCGGGTAACGACCAGTTGATCCTCTGCGAGCGTGGTTCGAGCTTCGGCTACAACAACCTGGTGGTGGACATGCTCGGCTTCGGCATCATGAAGCAGTTCGAGTACCCGGTCTTCTTCGACGTGACCCATGCCCTGCAGATGCCGGGCGGTCGCTCGGACTCTGCCGGTGGCCGTCGTGCCCAGGTCACCGACCTGGCCAAGGCTGGCATGAGCCAAGGCCTGGCCGGCTTGTTCCTCGAGGCTCACCCTGATCCGGACAATGCCAAGTGCGATGGCCCTTGCGCCTTGCGCCTGGACAAGCTGGAGCCGTTCCTCACCCAGCTCAAGCAACTGGACGAGCTGGTGAAAAGTTTTCCGACGGTAGAAACCGCGTAAAGCTCATTTCTCGGGTAAAGTACCGCCCGTTCTCTCCCTGACCAAACGGTCAGGGAGCGCTTTCATCAGGCCTGCCTGCTGCATACCCCGCCTGATGAAGTGCAAGGATTTCCTAAGCTGCGTTGTTTTCGTCAATTCTGGAGTGCTTACAACAATGGCAAAAATCGTCGACATCAAAGGTCGTGAAGTTCTCGATTCGCGTGGCAACCCCACCGTGGAAGCCGATGTACTGCTCGACAACGGCATCATCGGCAGTGCTTGCGCGCCGTCCGGTGCTTCCACCGGCTCGCGCGAAGCGCTGGAGCTGCGTGATGGCGACAAGAGCCGTTACCTGGGCAAGGGCGTGCTGAAAGCCGTCGCCAACATCAACGGCCCGATTCGCGACCTGCTGCTGGGCAAGGACCCTTCCGACCAGAAGGCTCTGGACCGTGCCATGATCGACCTGGACGGTACCGAGAACAAAGCCAAGCTGGGCGCCAACGCCATCCTGGCTGTTTCCCTGGCTGCCGCCAAGGCCGCTGCCCAGGACCAGGACCTGCCGCTGTACGCGCACATCGCCAACCTGAACGGCACCCCGGGCCAGTACTCGATGCCGGTTCCGATGATGAACATCATCAACGGTGGCGAGCACGCCGACAATAACGTCGACATCC
The DNA here is from genome assembly GCF_014269095.1 of Pseudomonas sp. SWRI50. NCBI lineage: Bacteria > Pseudomonadati > Pseudomonadota > Gammaproteobacteria > Pseudomonadales > Pseudomonadaceae > Pseudomonas > Pseudomonas sp. SWRI50. The sequence goes on from NZ_JABWRW010000001.1 coordinate 362,387, forward strand.
AGGAGTTCATGGTGCAGCCGGTTGGCGCCAAGACCTTCTCCGATGGCCTGCGTATGGGCACCGAAATCTTCCATCACCTGAAGGCTGTACTGAAGGCTCGCGGCCTGAACACTGCCGTCGGTGACGAAGGTGGCTTTGCGCCGAACCTGGCGTCCAACGAGGACGCGCTGGCCGCCATCGCCGAAGCCGTTGAAAAGGCCGGCTACAAGCTGGGCACCGATGTGACCCTGGCCCTGGACTGCGCAGCGTCCGAGTTCTATGAAGACGGCAAGTACAACCTGTCTGGCGAAGGCAAGTCGTTCGACGCCGAAGGCTTTGCCGAGTACCTGAAAGGCCTGACCGAGCGCTTCCCGATCATCTCGATCGAAGACGGCCTGGACGAGTCCGACTGGGCTGGTTGGAAGATCCTCACCGACAAGATCGGCGAGAAGGTGCAACTGGTCGGTGACGACCTGTTCGTGACCAACACCAAGATCCTCAAGGAAGGCATCGAGAAGGGCATCGGTAACTCGATCCTGATCAAGTTCAACCAGATCGGCTCGCTGACCGAGACCCTGGAAGCCATCCAGATGGCCAAGGCTGCAGGCTACACCGCGGTGATTTCGCACCGTTCCGGTGAAACCGAAGACTCGACCATTGCCGACCTGGCTGTAGGTACCGCTGCTGGCCAGATCAAGACTGGCTCGCTGTGCCGTTCCGACCGCGTCTCCAAGTACAACCAACTGCTGCGCATCGAAGAGCAACTGGGTGCCAAGGCGGTTTACCGTGGTCGTGCCGAGTTTCGCGGTTAAGCAAGAGATGGTAAAAAGACAGCAGCCGTAGCTGTAGGAGCTTTCGTACTGAATTTTCCTACACTTGCAAAGGGTTTCTGTCGACGAAGCCTGGCCTCGGCCAGGCTTCGTGCTATTCGAGGCCCCGAAGTGAACAGTAAGCGGCGGTCTTTTTAACCTGGATACCTTGATGCGCAGTCCCTATTGGTTGTTCCTCGTTCTGCTTCTGCTGTTGGGTGGCCTGCAGTACCGCCTGTGGGTGGGCAATGGCAGCCTGGCGCAAGTGACCGATCTCAAGCAGCAGATCGCCGAGCAGCACGCCGAAAACGAGCGCCTGCTTGAGCGTAACCGCGTGCTTGACGCAGAAGTCCTGGAGTTGAAGAAAGGTATGGAGACCGTGGAAGAACGGGCTCGTCATGAATTGGGGATGGTCAAAGAGGGTGAAACCCTCTTCCAGTTGCCGCAAAAATGACTGACACATTACCGGCCTTCTGGGCCGTGATTCCTGCTGCGGGCGTGGGTGCCCGCATGGCTGCCGACCGCCCCAAGCAGTACTTGCAACTGGGTGGGCAGACCCTTCTCGAGCATAGCCTCGACTGTTTTCTTGGCCATCCAACGCTCAAGGGCGTGGTGGTCAGCATTGCCGCAGACGACCCTTACTGGCCCAGCCTGCGCTGTGCCAGCGACCCGCGCCTCCAGCGCGCGGCGGGCGGTCGCGAGCGTGCCGACTCGGTACTCAACGCGTTGCTGTTGCTGCATGCCCAAGGGGCTTCGGACAGCGACTGGGTGCTGGTGCACGATGCCGCGCGGCCGAACCTGGCGCGCAGTGACTTGGACAAGCTGTTGTTGGAGCTGGCAGATGACCCGGTGGGTGGCCTGTTGGCGGTGCCGGCGCGCGATACGTTGAAGCGTGCCGACAGTAATGGCCGGGTGAGCGCTACCGTAGACCGCAGCACCATCTGGCAGGCCTATACGCCGCAGATGTTCCGCCTGGGGGCCTTGCACCGCGCGTTGGCCGAGTGCCTGGTGTCGGATGTGGTGGTCACCGACGAGGCTTCGGCCATCGAGTGGTCCGGCCAGGCGCCGCGGCTGATCGAAGGGCGCAGCGATAACATCAAGGTGACCCGGCCGGAAGACCTTGAGTGGTTGCGCCAGCGCTGGGCCGGGCGCCGCTGACACTGTAATCCTGTGTTGGCCTCTTCGCGGGCAAGCCCCTCCTACAGGGAATTGCGATCTCTTGTAGGAGCGGCCTTGTGCCGCGAAAGGGCCGCAAAGCGGCCCCAGTGCACTATCAAGCCACACGATACTCCGGTAACCCCGCCAACCCTTCCTTCAGATAATCCACCAGCCGCCTTACCTTCGGCGACAGATGCCGCTGCTGCGGGTACAGCGCCCACACCGCCGTATTCGGCGGCTGATGCCCCTCCAGCAGCGACACCAGTGCCCCCGTGTTCAGGTGCTCCAGCACGTAATAGTCCGGCAACTGGCACAAGCCCATCCCCTGCAACGCGGCGTCGAGCACGGCCTGCCCGCTGTTGCAGCGCCAGTTTCCCTGCACCCGCTGGCTGATCTCGCGGCCATCCTGCTGCAGCGCCCACAAGTCTGAACTGCCAATCAGGCAGTTGTGCCGCGCCAGTTCCGACAGGCTGTGCGGCCGGCCGTAACGCTCCAGATACGCCGGTGAGGCGCACAGGTACATGCGCCGCGGCGCCAGGCGGGCGGCAACCAGCCTGGAGTCGGCAAGCCGGCCGAGGCGAATGGCCAGGTCCATGCCTTCATGCAGCAGGTCCAGCGTGCGGTTGCTCAGTTCCACTTCCACCCTCAACTGCGGGTACAGCGCCATGAAGCGCGTCACCAACGGCACGATGAAGCGCTCGCCATAGGCCACCGCACAGGTCATGCGCAGCAGCCCCTTGGGCTCGCTGGCCAGGTCGCCCATCGCCCGCAGGGCTTCTTCACGGCCATCTTGCAGGCGCTGGCAATGCTGCAGGAAGGTCTGCCCGGCCTCACTCAGGGTGACACGCCGGGTGCTGCGGTACAGCAGGCGCGTCTGCAGGCGTTCTTCCAGGCGGGCGATCTGCCGGCTGATGTGCGAAGACGATACGCCCAGGCGCTCCGCCGCCGCGGTGAACTGGCCAGACTCGGCTACCGCCACGAATTCGTCGATGCCTTCCCAGCGGCTACTCATTGATTGTCCCTGTGCGGCAATAATGTTTTGTCTTGGTCTGGATTATTCATCAAAACCCCCTGAATTACACTGCAAGACTGAATTGACCCCTTGTTTGGAGACCGTTGATGATCAAGTCCCGTGCTGCCGTAGCCTTCGAAGCCAAGAAACCCCTGGAAATCGTCGAAGTGGACGTGGCCATGCCCAAGGCTGGCGAAGTGCTGCTGCGCGTGGTTGCCAGCGGTGTTTGCCATACCGACGCCTACACCCTGTCCGGCGCTGACCCGGAGGGTATCTTCCCGTCGATCCTTGGCCACGAAGGCGGCGCGATCGTCGAGGCAGTGGGCGAGGGCGTGACCTCGGTGGCCGTGGGTGACCATGTGATCCCGCTGTACACCCCTGAGTGCGGCCAGTGCAAATTCTGCCGTTCGGGCAAGACCAACCTGTGCCAGGCCATCCGTGCCACCCAGGGCAAGGGCCTGATGCCAGACGGCACCACGCGCTTCTCGTACAAAGGCCAGCAGCTGTTCCACTACATGGGCACCTCGACCTTCTCCGAGTACACCGTGTTGCCAGAAATCTCCGTGGCCAAGATCCAGAAGGAAGCCCCGCTGGAGAAGGTCTGCCTGCTCGGCTGTGGCGTCACCACCGGTATTGGCGCGGTCATCAACACCGCCAAGGTCCAGCCGGGTGACACCGTGGCCATCTTCGGCCTCGGCGGCATCGGCCTGTCGGCGATCATTGGCGCCGTCAAGGCCAAGGCCTCGCGCATCATCGCCATCGACATCAACCCGGCCAAGTTCGAGATCGCTCGTCAGCTGGGTGCCACCGATTGCATCAACCCGAAAGACTACGACCGCCCGATCCAGGAAGTGATTGTCGACCTCACCGACGGCGGCGTGGACTTCTCCTTCGAGTGCATCGGCAACGTCCAGCTGATGCGTGCGGCCCTGGAATGCTGCCACAAGGGGTGGGGCGAGTCGGTCATCATCGGCGTTGCCGGTGCCGGCCAGGAAATCGCCACCCGTCCGTTCCAGCTGGTCACCGGTCGCGTCTGGCGCGGCTCGGCGTTTGGTGGCGTACGCGGCCGCAGCGAGCTGCCAAGCTATGTCGAAATGGCCGAGAAGGGCGAGATCCCGCTGGACACCTTCATCACCCACACCATGGGCCTGGAAGACATCAACAAGGCCTTCGACCTGATGCATGAAGGCAAGAGCATCCGCAGCGTGATCCACTTCTGAGGTCTGCCATGAGCCTGGACAACATCTCTTGCCAGAAAAGCTTCGGCGGCTGGCACAAGCGGTACCGGCACCCGTCCAAGGTGCTCGGCTGCGACATGGTGTTCGCGGTGTATCTGCCTCCTCAGGCCGAACAGGGGGCCAAGCTGCCGGTGCTGTACTGGCTGAGCGGCCTGACCTGCACCGACGAGAACTTCATGCAGAAGGCCGGCGCCCAGCGCCTGGCCGCCGAGCTTGGGTTGATCATCGTTGCGCCCGACACCAGCCCGCGTGGCGAGCAGGTGCCGGGCGACCCGGATGGCGCCTGGGACTTTGGCCTGGGGGCCGGCTTCTACCTCAATGCCACCCAGCAACCGTGGGCGCAGCACTACCGCATGCATGACTACGTGGTAGAGGAGTTGCCCGCGCTGATCGAGGCGCACTTCCCGGCCTCGGACCAACGCAGCATCAGTGGCCACTCGATGGGCGGGCATGGCGCATTGGTGTGCGCCTTGCGTAACCCGGGGCGCTACCGTTCGATCTCGGCGTTCTCGCCGATCAGCAACCCGATGGACTGCCCGTGGGGTGAAAAGGCCTTCAGCCGCTACCTGGGCGAGGACCGTGCGCGTTGGCGCGAGTGGGATGCCAGCGTCCTGCTGGCCGAGACACCCGCGGGCAGTTGCCCGCCGTTGCTGGTGGACCAGGGCGACCGTGATGACTTCCTCGAGAAGCAGCTCAAGCCTGAGGCGCTGGAGCAGGCCGCGCGCAAAGGGGGGCATGCACTGACCCTGCGCCTGCAGCCTGGTTATGACCATAGCTACTACTTTATCGCCAGCTTCATCGAAGACCACCTGCGCCATCACGCGGTGGCGTTGGGCCGGGTGTAAGGCGCAGCCCCAATACCGCACAAAGCAGGTAGAATCACGCCCTGACTCAATCAGGGCGTTTTTCTATGCGTATTGGCCACGGCTACGATGTGCACCGTTTCTGCGACGGTGATTTCATTACCCTGGGCGGGGTCCGTATCCCCCACAAACACGGCCTCCTGGCCCACTCCGACGGTGACGTGCTGCTGCACGCCCTGAGCGATGCCTTGCTGGGCGCTGCGGCGCTGGGTGATATCGGCAAACACTTCCCCGACACCGACCCGCAGTTCAAGGGTGCCGACAGCCGTGCCTTGCTGCGTCATGTGGTCGCTATCGTCCAGGCCAAGGGCTGGAAGGTGGGCAATGTCGACGCCACCATCGTTGCCCAGGCGCCGAAAATGGCGCCGCACATCGAGACCATGCGCCAACTGATCGCCGAAGACCTGCAAGCCGAGCTCGACCAGGTCAACGTCAAAGCGACCACCACTGAAAAGCTGGGCTTCACCGGCCGTGAGGAGGGGATTGCCGTGCATGCGGTCGCCCTGTTGCTGCCAGCATGACCGAACTGGAACTGCTGGGCCCGCGTGCATCGGGTGAAGCGCTGGGCACTGCGGTGCTCAAGGCCGTGGCTGAAGACTTCCAGGTCGACGAGGTGCTGGATATCCCGCTGTCGGGCCAGGGTGAGCACCTATGGCTGTGGGTCGAAAAGCGCGACCTCAACACCGAAGAAGCGGCCCGCCGACTGGCCCGCGCCGCAGGCGTCCCGGCCCGTTCGATCAGCTATGCCGGCCTCAAGGACCGCCAGGCCCTGACCCGTCAGTGGTTCAGCCTGCACCTGCCTGGCAAGGCCGACCCGGACCTGTCGCGTGCCGAGGATGCCAGCCTGCGCGTGCTCAAGCAGGTGCGTCACCAGCGCAAGCTGCAGCGTGGGGCGCATTCGGCCAATGGCTTCACCCTGCGCCTGACGGCACTGGCAGCTGATCACGCTGCGCTGGACGCGCGCCTGGAGGCGCTCAAGCAGCACGGCGTGCCGAACTACTTCGGCAGCCAGCGGTTTGGCCATGGCGGCGGCAACGTCCATGACGCGCTCGACTGGGCGGCCCGCAAGGCGCTGCCAGAGCAACGCAATGTGCGTTCGCGTTTGCTTTCGGCAGGGCGCAGCTACCTGTTCAACCAGATTCTCGCCGCCCGTGTTGCCGACGGCAGCTGGGCCCGTGCGCAAGTCGGGGACCTGTTGGCCTTCACCGATAGCCGTAGTTTCTTTCCCGCGACCGAGCAGGAATGTTCCGATCCGCGCTTGGCCATTCTCGACCTGCATCCCACCGGTGCGCTGTGGGGCGAGGGCGAAACGCCCGCCACAGGCGCCACTGCCGCGTTGGAAAGCGCAGTTGCCGCGCGGCAGCCGGCACTGTGCCATTGGCTGGCCCAGGCGGGCATGGATCACGAACGGCGCATTCTGCGGCTCCCTATTGGCGGCCTGACGTGGCATTATCCCGAGCCTGATATCCTGCAACTGGAATTCGTCCTTCCGGCCGGATGCTTCGCCACCGTGGTGGTGCGCGAAGTCGTGGATCTGGTGCCGGTAGGGCAGACGGACAGCCCATGCGTATTCTGATTTCGAACGACGACGGTGTTACCGCACCTGGCCTCGCCGCGCTGCACGCTGCGCTGGTGGATTATGCCGAGTGTGTGGTAATCGCCCCGGAGCAAGACAAGAGCGGCGCCAGCAGTTCGCTGACGCTGGACCGGCCGCTGCATCCGCAGACCCTGGCCAACGGTTTCATCAGCCTCAATGGCACGCCGACCGATTGCGTGCACCTGGGGCTCAATGGCCTGTTGCCGCAGACCCCGGACATGGTGGTGTCGGGGATCAACCTGGGCGCGAACCTGGGCGACGACGTGCTGTATTCGGGCACCGTCGCCGCTGCGTTGGAAGGCCGCTTCCTGGGCAACACGTCGCTGGCGTTTTCGTTGCTCTCGCGTCAGCCGGACAACCTGCCCACGGCGGCGTACATCGCCCGCCGGCTGGTGGAGGCGCAGTCGCGTCTCACATTGCCGCCGCGCACCGTGCTCAACGTCAATATCCCCAACCTGCCGCTGGAGCACATCCGCGGCATCCAGCTGACCCGCCTCGGTCACCGGGCGCGGGCGGCGGCGCCGACCAAGGTGGTCAACCCGCGCGGCAAGGAGGGGTACTGGATTGCCGTGGCCGGCGATGCCGAAGACGGTGGCCCGGGCACGGACTTCCACGCGGTGATGCAAGGTTATGTATCGATCACACCGCTGCAGCTTGACCGCACCTTCAACGATGCTTTCGAACAGCTCGACGGTTGGCTGGAGGGCCTGCTCTGATGCGTGAGGACGATATGTTGCGCCGGGGTATCGGCATGACCTCCCAACGGACCCGGGAGCGGCTGATCCAGCGCCTGTGCGAAGAAGGCGTGGCGAACCCCAAGGTGCTCGACGCGATCCGCCGCACCCCGCGCCACCTGTTCGTCGACGAGGCCCTGGCGCATCGCGCCTATGAAGACACGGCGCTGCCGATCGGCCACAACCAGACCATCTCGCAGCCGTTCATGGTTGCGCACATGAGCGAGCTGCTGCTTGAGGCCGGGCCGCTCGACAAGGTGCTGGAGATCGGCACGGGCTCCGGCTACCAGACGGCGATACTTGCCCAGCTCGTGGAGCGGGTGTTCTCGGTGGAGCGCATCAAGGTGCTGCAGGATCGCGCCAAGGAGCGCCTGGTAGAGCTGAACCTGCGTAACGTGGTGTTCCGCTGGGGCGATGGTTGCGAGGGCTGGCAGGCGCTGGCACCCTACAACGGCATCATCGTCACCGCCGTGGCGCCCGAGGTGCCACAGGCACTGCTCGATCAACTGGCGCCGGGGGGGCGCATGGTGATTCCGGTGGGCCCGGCAGGCGAAACACAGCAGTTGATGCTGATCGTGCGTGAGGAGCATGGGTTCTCCCGGCGTGTGCTAGGCGCCGTGCGCTTCGTGCCATTGCTCAATGGCCCGCTGGCCTGAACCACGGAATATTTACGCCAGCGACGAATTCTTGCGCCATTGCCCTGTCTATCTGGCGGGGTGATCTGCTATAGCACGAGTGGCCTTTGCAGCCGTCCACCCAATACAGGTGGGCTCGGTTATAATTGCAACAATATTGCATTTCTTATCGTTATTTCGGTATTCGGCACCATGAGGGGAGCGCGGGTGGGTCACACAGTCATTCGGCAGCGCAAGGAATGGGCGGGTTTCAAGCTTCTGGTGATTGCACTGGCCATGGGCACCTTGCTGGCGGGTTGTTCCAGCACCAGCTCGACAAGCGCGCGGGTGGTCGACCGTAACAATGCAGCGCCCAAGCGGCCGACGGTGACTTCCGGTCAGTACATCGTAAAGCCGGGCGATACGTTGTTCTCCATCGCCTTCCGTTACGGCTGGGACTACAAGGAGCTGGCCGCCCGCAACGGCATTCCAGCGCCTTACACCATTCGCCCTGGCCAGCCGATTCGCTTCAGCAGCGGCGCCACGGGTAGCACCACGGTGGTATCCAACCCTTCGTCCTCGAGCAAAACCACGGTCATTCGTCGCCCCGTTGGTAGCACCAGCACCGCCCCGAGCGGTAGCACCAAGCCGGCTACGACGGCCCCGACAACCAGTGCACCAGTGGTCGCCACCGTGCCGGCCGCAGAGCGCGCGGTAGGCGGTTGGACCTGGCCGGCCAACGGCGTGCTAATTGGAAAATTTGCTTCAAACGGTAGTTTGAATAAAGGCATTGATATCGCCGGTGATTTGGGACAGCCTGTTTTTGCTGCGTCTGATGGTGCAGTGGTCTACGCCGGGAGTGGCTTGCGGGGCTACGGCGAGCTGATCATCATCAAGCACAGCGATACCTACGTCAGTGCCTACGGTCACAACCGCAGGCTGTTGGTTCGGGAGGGGCAGCAGGTCAAGGCTGGGCAGTCGATTGCTGAAATGGGGTCCACGGGCACTGATCGGGTGAAGCTGCATTTCGAGATTCGCCGCCAGGGCAAACCCGTCGATCCGCTCCAGTTCCTGCCACGTCGTTGATTGTTGTACCTGGCCTGTTCCTCTGATGTAGAGGGGACAGGCTCCAGCGCTGCCAGGGATACAGGTGCCGCTCGAGTCTGAGTTCGAACTCAGCAAAGGACTATAACAATGGCTCTCAATAAAGAAGCGCCGGAGTTTGACATCGACGATGACGTCCTCCTGATGGAGACGGGCATCGTTTTGGAAACGGATGTGGTGTCAGACGAACCTGCTGTATCTTCGGTTCGGACAAGGGCCAAGACCGGCTCTTCGCTCAAGCAGCACAAGTACATCGATTACACTCGGGCACTTGATGCTACTCAGTTGTACCTCAATGAGATTGGATTCTCGCCTCTGCTGTCGCCAGAAGAGGAAGTGCATTTTGCGCGCCTGTCGCAAAAAGGCGACCCCGCCGGCCGCAAGCGCATGATCGAAAGCAACCTGCGCCTGGTTGTGAAAATTGCCCGTCGTTACGTGAATCGTGGCCTGTCGTTGCTCGACCTGATCGAGGAGGGCAACCTGGGGTTGATCCGTGCGGTCGAGAAATTCGACCCGGAACGTGGTTTCCGGTTCTCGACCTATGCGACCTGGTGGATTCGCCAGACCATCGAACGGGCGATCATGAACCAGACCCGTACCATTCGCCTGCCGATCCACGTGGTCAAGGAGCTCAACGTCTACCTGCGCGCTGCGCGGGAGCTGACCCAGAAGCTTGATCACGAGCCCTCGCCAGAAGAAATCGCCACCCTGCTGGAGAAGCCTGTCGCTGAGGTCAAGCGGATGCTGGGGCTGAACGAGCGGGTGTCTTCGGTGGATGTTTCGCTCGGGCCGGACTCGGACAAGACCCTGCTCGATACCCTTACCGATGACCGCCCGACCGACCCGTGTGAGCTGCTGCAGGACGACGACCTGTCGCAGAGCATCGATCAGTGGCTGGGTGAGCTGACCGACAAGCAGCGTGAGGTGGTGGTGCGCCGCTTTGGCCTGCGTGGGCATGAGAGCAGCACCCTGGAAGATGTTGGCCTGGAGATCGGCCTGACGCGTGAGCGTGTGCGGCAGATCCAGGTAGAGGGGCTCAAGCGCTTGCGCGAGATCCTCGAGAAGAATGGCCTGTCTAGCGAGTCGTTGTTCCAGTAACAAGCTGTTCGCCAGCATAAGACGCCCCGATAGCCTCGGGGCGTTTTTGTGTGCGCGGTGCAGCGCAGAATAACGCGCCTCCCTGTAGGAGCAGCCTTGTGCTGCGAAGAGGCCGGTGGCAACAGTGCAAATTCGCGGTGGGGTCACCGGCCTCTTCGCAGCACAAGGCTGCTCCTACAGGGGGATGCGCAGGTCAGAAGCCAGATTTGCCATCCAGCATTTGTGTACCGCGCCACCCCAGTAACATCGGGTGTAAGAGATCGCTTACTTGTTTTGTAAGCTATCTATGCAACCAACAGTAAATCATTGTCGTTTTCAGCTCTGCCGTAATCCTAACTTACTGAAAATCATGGATTATTTGGATGTGAGGAAAAGTGTCCGCGGTAATATCTTGAGAGGTGCCTCGGTTGTCTCGCCCGCTGAAGTCGCTAGTATTCGAACTGTGCACACGGACATGCACAGGCTTTCAGGGAGAAGGCCAAGGACATCGCAAGAAGCGATTTCATCAGGATGATGTTTGGGACAATCAGGGACTACGGAAAAAAATGTGGGCGGGTCATACCGCCCCTTTTTTTTGCCTGCTGAAAATGAAAAAAGGCCCGAATGGGCCTTTTTCGTATCCGCGCGCTATCAGCGCTCCAGATCTGCAATCTTGCCAGTCTTGCCATCCCACGCTTCAGCGTCCGGCAGGGCGTCCTTACGCTCGGTGATGTTTGGCCAGATTTCCGCCAGTTCGGCGTTCAGCTCGATGAAGTTTTCCATGCCCGATGGCACTTCGTCTTCCGAGAAGATGGCTTGCGCTGGGCATTCCGGCTCGCACAGTGCGCAGTCGATGCACTCGTCCGGGTGGATGACCAGGAAGTTCGGGCCTTCGTAGAAGCAGTCCACCGGACAGACTTCCACGCAGTCGGTGTATTTGCATTTGATGCAGTTGTCGGTGACGACGAAGGTCATTTCTAGTTCTCTCCTCAGGCGACGGCGGCGGCCCTTCCTCTCGGGGCCGCGCGGTTTACGGGTATGTGGCTGCAGGCCAGGCTAATAACCTGCAGCACCAGCAAACCGCGGCGGATTCTACCAGCTTGTAGTGGGCGCCGTTATAACAGGTTCTTTAGTTGATATAGCATTTCGATAGCTTGGCGCGGGGTCATGTCGTCCAGGTTCAGCTTACCCAGCTTCTCGATGGCCGGGTGCGGCAGGCTGGCGAACAGATCGCTCTGGTGCGGGACGTGTGGCTCATCCTTGGCCTGCTTGCCCAGCGGCTGCTCGTGCGGCAGGCTCGCGGTTTCCAGGCGGCCCAGGTGCTCGCGGGCGCGCTGAATGACCGGGGTGGGCACGCCGGCCAGTTGTGCCACGGCCAGGCCGTAGCTTTGGCTGGCAGGGCCTGGCAGCACATGGTGCAGGAAGACGATGCGCTCGTTGTGCTCGGTGGCGTTCAGGTGCACGTTGGCCACTAACGGCTCGTTTTCCGGCAGTACAGTGAGCTCGAAGTAGTGCGTGGCGAACAGCGTGTAAGCACGCAACTGGGCCAGGCGCTCGGCGGCGGCCCAGGCCAGCGACAGGCCGTCGAAGGTGCTGGTGCCGCGGCCGACTTCGTCCATCAGCACCAGGCTGCGGTCGGTGGCGTTGTGCAGAATGTTGGCGGTTTCACTCATCTCGACCATGAAGGTCGAGCGCCCGCCGGCCAGGTCGTCACTGGAGCCGATGCGGGTGAAGATGCGGTCGACCAGCGACAGCTCGCACTGGGCTGCCGGCACGAAACTGCCGATGTGCGCCATCAGCACGATCAAGGCGGTCTGGCGCATGTAGGTAGATTTACCGCCCATGTTCGGGCCGGTAATGATCAGCATGCGGGTGCTGTTGTCCAGGTTCAGGTCGTTGGCCACGAACGGCGTGGTCAGCACCTGCTCGACCACCGGGTGACGGCCCTGGTCGATGCGCAAGCACGGCTCGTCGACGAAGCGAGGGCAGTTCAGGTCGAGGTTCAGGGCTCGCTCGGCGAGGTTGCTCAGCACGTCCAGTTCGGCCAGGGCGGCAGCGCTGTCTTGCAGCGGTGCCAGGTGGCTGATCAGGGTTTCGAGCAGGGCATCGTAAAGCATCTTCTCGCGGGCCAGGGCGCGGCTCTTGGCCGACAGTGCCTTGTCCTCGAACGCCTTGAGCTCTGGGGTGATGAAGCGCTCCGCACCCTTGAGGGTCTGGCGGCGAATGTAGTCGCCCGGGGCTTGTTCGGCCTGCTTGGTCGGCAGCTCGATGAAGTAGCCATGCACGCGGTTGTAGCCGACCTTGAGATTGGCCAGGCCGGTACGGGCTTTTTCACGGGCTTCCAGGTCGATCAGGAACTGGCCAGCGTTCTCGCTGATCGCCAGCAACTCGTCCAGCTCATTGTCGTAGCCGGCCTTGAGCACGCCGCCGTCACGGATTACCGCGGGCGGGTTGTCGATGATCGCCCGCTCCAGCAGGCTGGCCAGCTCTGGGTAGGTGCCGGTAATGGCGGCCAGGCGCGCCAGGTGCGGGGCTTCCAGCTCGGCCATGGCGTTTTGCAGCTCGGGCAGGGCGCCGAGGGCATCACGCAGGCGTGCGAGGTCGCGTGGGCGGGCATTGCGCAGGCCGATACGGGCGAGGATCCGCTCGATATCGCCAATTTCCTTGAGCTGCGGCTGCAGTTTTTCGAAACGGTAGCCGTCGAGCAGGCAACGGATCGAATCCTGGCGCGCCTGCAGGACCTTGAGGTCACGCAGTGGGCGGTTCAGCCAGCGGGTCAGCAAGCGGCTGGCCATGGCGGTCTGGCAGCGGTCGATCACCGACTGCAGGGTATTGTCGCGCCCGCCCGCCAGGTTAACGTCCAGCTCCAGGTTGCGGCGGCTGGCGCCATCCAGGATGACCGTGTCGTCCAGGCGCTCGTGGCGCAGGCTGCGCAGGTGCGGCAGAGCAGTGCGCTGGGTTTCCTTGGCGTAGGTCAGCAGGCAGCCGGCGGCGCCGATGGCCAGGGTCAGCTTGTCGCAGCCAAAGCCTTTGAGGTCCTTGGTCGCGAATTGCTGGCACAGGGCCTTGCGCGCCGAATCGCGGTCGAAGTCCCACGGGGCGCGGCGGCGCGCACCAGGGCGTTTTTCGGCCGGCAGGTCGCGTGGCCAGTCGTCGGGGATCAGCAGTTCGACCGGGTTGAGGCGGTCGAGCTCGGCCAGCAGGTTTTCCCAGCCTTTGATCTCTTGCACGCCGAAGTTGCCACTGGTGATGTCCAGCACCGCCAGGCCAAACAGGCGTTCATCGCCCAGCAGCGCGGCAATCAGGTTGTCGCGGCGCTCGTCGAGCAGTGCTTCGTCGCTGACCGTGCCGGGGGTGATGATGCGCACCACCTGGCGCTCTACCGGGCCCTTGCTGGTTGCCGGGTCGCCAATCTGTTCGCAGATCACCACCGATTCGCCGAGCTTGACCAGTTTGGCCAGGTAGCCTTCCAGCGAATGGAACGGAATGCCGCACATGGGGATGGACTGGCCGGCCGACTGGCCGCGCGCGGTCAGGGTGATATCCAGCAGTTTTGCGGCTTTCTTCGCATCTTCGTAGAAGATCTCGTAGAAATCGCCCATGCGGTAGAACATCAGCTGGTCCGGGTGCTGGTTTTTCAGCTTCCAGTACTGCTGCATCATCGGGGTGTGTGCGGAGAGATCTGACATTCAGGGCCTTACAGCGGGTGATCTGGTTGGCGATGGTAAAACCGGCAATGGTACAGGCTTTTTCATCCAGATGCAGGCGGCCGCAGTGGGGCATGTGCGCGCAGTTCGGCGGGCCATCATGGAGCTTCGTCCTTGACTGCACTAGAATGCGCGGCCTTTTTGAATGCCCCTAGCCGTGACGTAGTGATGAACCTGTCCAGCCGTATCCCTTATGTAAAGCAGCAACTGATCTACCTCCTATACGGTGATCGGCGGATTTACCAGCTGGAAGCCAAGCTCAGCATCCTCACCGCCCTGGCGCGCTGCAAGCCGGCGGAGCTGCCGGTGATTCGTGTGTTGACCGACCAGCCGCAGGCATTCGCCGGTTGGCCGGTAGAGGTGATCGCGCTGGATGACGCGACCCTGCAGGCCTGGACCGGGGAGGGCGGCTACACCCATCGGCGCAAGGCCTGCGCCATTGCGCAAGCTGGGCAGTGGGCGGACAAGACAGTGTTCATCGACACCGACACGGTGTTCCTGCAGTCACCGCTGAAGCTGTTTGGCCAGGTGGATGCCGGGCAGTACCTGGTGGACGAGGTCGAGATGCGCTGGGCCGAGGCGTCGCACCGTGAGGACTACCTCGGCTTCAGCGCAGGGCTTGCGCGTGCGGGCGCAGTGCCGAGCGACGACCTGCGGCTGTGCAACAGCGGTGTCCTGGGCTTCACCCGTGAGAATGCCGGCATTGCCGAACGGGCCATCCAGCGCATCGATGCATGGACGCCTTACGCCCGTGAGTTGCACACCATCGAGCAGATCGCCTTTTCGTTCGAGTTGCAGGGCGTGCAGATCAACCAGGCGCGTGGCGTGATCAGCCACTACTTTGCGATGAAGCAGTACATCCACGCCATTCTGGAGATTTTCTTCGCCCGCCACGGCGAGCGCTTTACGCCGAAGATGCCTGGCCTGGCCTTGAAGGTGCCTGCGCATCGCCCGGTGCCATCCTGGCTCAACCGCCTTTCGGTCAAGTGGAGCCTTACGCGCGTGCCCCCAGAGCTCCGGGGTGTCGGCCGCAAGCTCTTATATGGCAGTGTCATCGGCCGCGACGATTACCAGCGCGCCTGCAAGGTGGTCTGGTGGCGTTCGGCGATTGAGGACATGCGCCATTTGCGTGGCCTGGACTGGACCCAGGGCTGGCCAGCCGGCCTACCGCGTCTTGGGCGGCGCGACGAGCGTGCGTTCAGCGCCATTGCCCGCGATAGCCTGAAGGTTTCCTGAAGCCGCGCCGCGCATGGGGTGGTAGGGTAGTGCGCAGTCTTCAAGGAGCCTGACATGGACCCGATCACCGCACTTTCCGCCCGCCTGGGCGAGCACCTGCGCCGCTTCAATGCCCAGGTGACCACCGCCGAATCCTGCACGGGCGGTGGCATCGCCGAGGCCATTACCCGCATCCCCGGCAGTTCGGCCTGGTTCGAGGCCGGATACGTGACCTACTCCAATGCCCAGAAGACCCGCCAGCTGGGGGTGCCCGCGGCACTGTTCGGCCAGGTGGGGGCGGTCAGCCAGGAGGTGGTCGAAGCCATGGCCCGCGGGGCGCAGGCGGCCAGCGGCGCGCGCTTTGCGGTGGCGGTGAGCGGTGTGGCCGGGCCGGACGGTGGCTCGCCGGCAAAACCGGTGGGTACCGTGTGGCTGGCCTGGGCCGATGGCAGCCGTGTCTTCAGCGAGCGCCGCCAGTTCGACGGCGACCGTGATGCGGTGCGCCGACAAACGGTGATCGCCGCGTTAGACGGCTTGTTACAGCTTGGTGCCGAGTAAATCGACGACAGGGGTTTGCGCGCGCGCTTCGCTGTGGAATAATACTGGCTACTTATACAGGTATTCCGGCCATCAGGGCCAAGTCGAACACGTGAGGGTTTCAATGGACGACAACAAGAAACGCGCCTTGGCTGCGGCCCTGGGTCAGATCGAACGCCAATTCGGCAAAGGCGCAGTCATGCGCATGGGCGACCACGAGCGCACCGGCATCCCGGCTATCTCCACCGGTTCCCTGGGCCTGGACATCGCCCTCGGCATTGGCGGCCTGCCAAAAGGCCGTATCGTCGAAATCTACGGCCCGGAGTCCTCGGGTAAAACCACGCTGACCCTGTCGGTCATCGCCGAAGCCCAGAAGAATGGCGCCACCTGCGCCTTCGTCGACGCCGAGCATGCCCTTGACCCGGAATACGCCGGCAAGCTGGGCGTCAATGTCGACGACCTGCTGGTGTCGCAGCCAGACACCGGTGAGCAGGCGCTGGAAATCACCGACATGCTGGTGCGCTCCAACGCGGTCGACGTGATCATCGTCGACTCCGTGGCAGCCCTGGTGCCCAAGGCCGAGATCGAAGGCGAGATGGGTGACATGCACGTGGGCCTGCAGGCTCGTCTGATGTCCCAAGCGCTGCGCAAGATCACCGGTAACATCAAGAACGCCAACTGCCTGGTCATCTTCATCAACCAGATCCGTATGAAGATCGGCGTGATGTTCGGCAGCCCGGAAACCACCACCGGCGGTAACGCCCTGAAGTTCTACGCCTCTGTGCGCCTGGACATCCGCCGTACCGGCGCGGTCAAGGAAGGCGACGAAGTGGTCGGCAGCGAAACCCGCGTCAAGATCGTCAAGAACAAGGTCTCGCCGCCGTTCCGTCAGGCCGAGTTCCAGATCCTCTACGGCAAGGGTATCTACCGCAACGGCGAAATCATCGACCTGGGTGTTTCTCAGGGGCTGGTGGAGAAATCCGGTGCCTGGTACGCCTACCAGGGCAACAAGATTGGCCAAGGCAAAGCCAACGCCGCCAAGTACCTGGCTGAGAACCCGGCCATTGGTGCCGAGATCGAGAAGCAGATCCGCGAGAAGCTGCTCAAAGCCGGTGCTGCCGCCGAAGCGGGCAAGGCTGCCGCTGCCGAAGCCAGTGCCGACGACGTGGCTGATGCCGACGCCGGTTATTGATCACTGTTGTAGATAGCGACTATGTCCGCCGTACTCGACACCCCCGTCGCCATTCGGCGGACAGCCATGGACCTGCTCGCGCGACGCGAGCATGGTCGCGTCGAGCTGACGCGCAAACTGCGTCAGCGAGGCGCTCTGGATGAGATGATCGAGCCTGAGCTCGATCGGCTCGCCGAAGAAGGGCTGCTCAGCGAAGCCCGCTACCTTGAAAGCTTCATCAGGTACCGCTCCAATTCCGGCTATGGTCCTGCGCGTATACGCGAAGAACTGGGCCAGCGTGGCCTGGACCGTGGCGATATCGATCAGGCGTTACGGGAAAGCGGTGTGGATTGGGCACAGCGTTTGATGGATGTCTGGCAACGCAAGTTTGCCGGGCAACGCCCGCATGACCCCCGCAGCCGTGCCCAGCAAACCCGATTCCTTGCCTACCGTGGGTTCTCCCTGGAAATGATCGGCCGCCTGCTCAGTGGTCGGGATCTCGACGACTACTAAAACGGTGTGAGAGCCGGCTTCGCCGGTGAACGAGGGCACGCCAGTCCCCACAGGTGCGCCGCTAGACTTGGAGGTTACACAGTTCGGGTGGGAGCAACTGTCTTGCGCAATTTCTAAAAATTGACGCACGTGGGAGCGGGCTTGCCCCGCGAACACCGGCGAAGCCGGTGCCATGCACCGCGTAGCCCCATTCGCGGGACAAGCCCGCTCCCACAAGGTAGCTGTAAGCCTCAACTAACCTTCAACGCCTCCCTGGCCCGCTGAGTCGTGTGCATAGGCTGAGGCTTGGCCCAGTTCTCTGGCAGGTTGATAAAGTCCACCAGTTCGCGCAGGCGGCCCTGGTCGCGGCCGTTGAAGGCGAACGACAACCGAGTCAGATGGCTGAAATTACCCACCTCGTGTTCCGCGCCGCTGTCGGCGTGCTGGTGGTATTTGCCGCTCAGGCGCAAATCGGCGAAGCCCTCCTGGATGTCGTACAGCGCCGCCTCGCTGAGCGGGTGATGCATGCGGATCACGAATTGGTTTTTCAGCCAGCGGCTGGAGTGGTAGTTGCTGTAGAACTGGTTGATTTCCTCCACCGCCTCATCGGCGCTGTGCACCAGGCGCACCAGCTTGAGGTCGCTGGGCAGGATGTAGCGGTTTTCTTCGAGCTGACGGCTGATGAAATCGAGGCAGTCGCGCCAGAAGGTGCCCCCGGGTGAGTCAAGCAACACCACCGGCACCAGCGGGCTCTTGCCGGTCTGTATCAGCGTGAGCACTTCGAGTGCTTCATCCAGCGTGCCGAAGCCGCCAGGGCAGAGCACCAGCCCATCAGCCTCCTTGACGAAGAACAACTTGCGAATGAAGAAGAAGTGGAACGGCAGCAGTTTGTCGGTGCCGTCCACCGTGGGGTTGGCATGCTGTTCAAAGGGCAGGGTGATGTTGAAGCCCAGGCTGTGATCGCTGCCGGCCCCTTCATGCGCCGCCGCCATGATGCCGCCGCCAGCGCCGGTGATGACCATCAGGTCGGAGCGTGCCAGGGTGGCGCCCAGTTCACGGGCCAAGGCGTACATCGGGTGTTCCAGCGGGGTTCGGGCCGAGCCGAACACCGTGACCTTGCGACGGCCCTTGTAGCGCTCCAGGGCGCGGAATGAATGATCAAGCTCGCGCAGCGCCTGCAGGGTGATCTTGGCGCTCCAGCGATCCGTGTCGTCGTGGGCCATGCGCAGGATGGTCAGCATCATGTCCCGGTACAGCGGCAAGTTGGGGCTGTTTGGTGCAACCAGTTGCAGCTGTTCGTCAATCTTGCTCAGGTCGATGTTGTTGTCCCTGAAGTGATTGAACAACAGCTCGTTGGGTTGGTAAGGCATTCAACGTCTCCTTCTGCAGCAAAACCTCTGACCGGGTCGATGGTGTGTCCCGGCCGCGACACTGCGTGCGTCGCTGGCTGCTCAGGCTCGAGTGTGTATCCCGAGCGTTGCAGTAGGCCTTCAAGGCCATGGTGCAGTGGCAAAAATCCATCTGGGCGTTTTTGGCGCTCTCGCTATCAATCTAGACCGTTGCGCCTGATCGTGCCGAAGTGATGGCGAACGCCGCTCGTCGGCGCGCAGCCTATGGGGGTGAGGGTTTGATTAACTGGGAAAGCGAATCGTATCGATGCAGGAGGTGGCGGTATGCATCGCTTGACCATCGAAGTGGACCGGCAGTTGTATCAGCAGCTGGAACATGCAGCTCAGGTGCATCACCTGAGCCTTGAGGCAGAGTGCCGTCGAAGGCTTTCGGGGCTGGAGTGCCAGTCACGCTACCTGCAAGCGCTTCTGGCAGAGTTGCGCGCCGATGCCGAGGAGGAGCAGTGGCGCGCCCCTGATGACCACCCCGTGGTCTAGGTTTACTTCTTCTTGCTGCCAGCGACGCAGCTGGCGGCGTCAAATGCCTGGTCCATGACTGGCTGGTTGGTCTTGTAGACCGTGAAGCGATAGACCATGACGGCGCCCTTGGACATCAAGTTGCGGAAGCCGCTGTTACGGCAGACGCTGTCGCCCAACTGGCTGCGTACTTGCTCGGGGTTTGCCTGCATGCGCTCGGCGTGGCTCTGGCGCACGCTCAGGTGGTTGACCAGCGCCTTGCCTTCGACGGTATAACCCTGGTCGAGGATGTCTTCGTTGATGGCGCGCGGCGTGCCGACGCTGCTTTCCGTAGCGACCTTCTGCAGCATCTTGTTCAGGTCGTAGTCCTGTTTGGACGCCGCCTGGGCCGCCAGGGGCAGGGTGAGCAAAAGGCTCAGGGTCGGGACGATAAGACGCAGCATGTATCTCTCCTGGTTCAATGACTGGCGGTTTGACATGCGCCGGCAGGTGGCGTTCCCTGATGCGCGCTTTTGCGCGCGTCAGGCTCGCCAAAGTGTCGATTATAAGGGGCCAGCCCGTCCCGCTGCACGGCAAATGACGCCTGCTCTGGTAGACTTGCGTTTTGTGTATCCGAGCCGTCGCAGTGTGCATTTTCAACCTGTTCAAAGGCCTGCCAGCATGAGCCACGCGGTAGCGCGCTTGCGCGCCGAACGCCTGGCCCGCAGCAACAAGCCGTTCATTGCCCGTGGTTCACGGGCCGTCCGTTGCCCGCATTGCCGGGTCATTGCCAGCCATTGCCTGTGCGCCTGGAAGCCCCGGGTGCCGGCGGAGTCGGGCGTGTGCCTGCTGATGCACGACACCGAGCCACTGAAGCCGACCAACACCGGTTGGCTGATCGCCGACCTGGTCGAGGACACCTCGGCCTTCGGCTGGCAGCGTACTGCGGTGGACGACAACCTGCTGGCGCTGCTCGAACAGCCCCACTGGCAGCCCTATATCGTCTTCCCTGGCGAGTTCGTTGCCCAGGAGCGGGTGGTCAACGAGGTGGTGCGCGAACCCGGCAAGCGGCCGTTGTTCATCCTGCTCGACGCCACCTGGACCGAGGCGCGCAAGATGTTCCGCAAGAGCCCCTACCTGGACCGCTTCCCGGTGTTGAGCCTGGAGGCCGAGCAGATGTCGCGCTACCGCCTGCGCCGTTCCAAACGTGACGATCACTTCTGCACGGCGGAAGTGGCGGCCATGTGCCTGGAGCTGGCCGGCGACCAGCGCGCCTCCCAGGCCCTGGACGCTTACCTGGACGTGTTCAGCCTGCACTACCTGAGCGCTAAGCGGCATTTGCCGCTGGATGAACAGGACGACGCGCATCAGCGTTTGCATACCTTCCTATAGTCCAAGGGGCAGTCGGGCCGGTTTGGTTCATAATGTCGGGGCTGGCAGCCAGGGTGGGCGAGTGCGGCAGGGCAATTGGCTTGACCACCCCGACCGTGCTCGGCATCCTTGGCGCCGATTCGGGCACGCCGAAGGTGCCGTTACCCCGGACTTCGCCGTGCCTTTCCGCCAAGCGCCCTTACTACCCCGCAGCGCCTGGCACAGAACAGGATCCTTAGATCGATGGCCACTTACGAAATCCTGATTGCCGATGACCACCCACTGTTTCGTGGCGCCCTGCGCCAGGCTGTTACCCTCGGCCTTGGCGCCGATGTACGCTTGGTTGAAGTGGCGAGCATTGCCGAACTGGAAACCCGACTGAGCGAAAAAGCCGACTGGGATCTGGTCCTGCTGGACCTGAACATGCCGGGCGCCTACGGGTTCTCCGGGCTGGTCCTGCTGCGTGGGCAATACCCGCAGATCCCCGTGGTCATGGTGTCGGCGCAGGAAGAGGCCGCCGTCGTGGTGAAGTCCCGCGAGTTTGGTGCCAGTGGTTTCATTCCCAAATCCAGCCCGCTGGAAGTGATTCAGGACGCCGTGCGCAAGGTGTTGGACGGTGAGGTCTGGTGGCCGCCGCAAGCCTTCGAGAAAGTCGACGTTTCGGCTGAAGCCAAAGCGGCCAGCGAAGGGCTGGCCAGCCTCACGCCGCAGCAGTTCCGCGTGCTGACCATGGTCTGCGAAGGTTTGCTGAACAAGCAGATCGCCTATGAGCTGAGTGTCTCGGAGGCCACCATCAAGGCCCACGTGACGGCGATTTTCCGCAAGCTGGGCGTGCGCACCCGCACCCAGGCGGCCTTGCTTCTGCAACAACTTGAATCGGTTGCAAGCCACTAACTGGCTGCTTCTTCACGCTTTTTTGACCCCAGCTGGACTAGTCTGCCGGCCTTTCATCGGTGAAGTGACGCACATGTCGCCATTCAAAGGCCAGACCGGCCTCAAACGTATCTTCAACGCCGCCGGCTATTCGCTGGACGGCTTGCGCGTCGCCTTCAAGGGCGAGGCCGCGTTCCGTCAGCTGGTACTGCTCAATGTGCTGCTGATCCCGACCGCCTTCTGGCTGCCGGTCAGCCGCGCGGAGCGGGCGATCATGATCGCGGTGTGCCTGCTGGGCTTGATCGTCGAGCTTTTCAACTCGGCGGTAGAGGCTGCCATCGACCGTATTTCGCTTGAGCGTCACCCCTTGTCGAAAAACGCCAAGGACATGGGCAGCGCCGCGCAGTTGGTGGCGCTCACCATGGTTGCGCTGGTCTGGGGCGTGATTCTGCTCTAGGCAATAGGCGGTAGCACAATCTCATCACTGCGGGTGAAGCCCGCGGTGAAGTTGCGGCATAGCTCCAGAAACTCGCGCATGGCCGAGGTCTGGTACTTCTGCTTGTGCCAAATGAAATAGAACTGACGCATCAGGTCCAGCTCCGGGGTTTCGACCGGTACCAGGCTGCCGCGGCGGAAGGCATCGCGCAGGGCCAGGCGCGAAATGCAGCCGATGCCCAGGCCAGATTCCACTGCACGCTTGATGGCCTCGGTGTGTTCGAGCTCCAGGCGAATGTTGAGGTTGGCGCGGTGGTGGCGCATGGCTTGGTCAAAGGTCAGGCGCGTGCCGGAGCCTTGCTCGCGAAGGATCCAGGCCTCCTGCGACAACGTCTGAATGTTCGCGCTGCCCAGCGTTGCCAGTGGGTGCTGGGGCGCGCAGAACACGACCAGCTCGTCTTCGACCCAAGGCTGAACCTCCAGGTCCGGGTGGTTGCAATCACCTTCGATCAGACCCAGATCAATTTCGTAATGGGCGACCTGTTGCACAATATGCGCAGTGTTCTGCACATGCAGCTTGACCTGGCTTTCCGGGTGCACCTGCATGAAGCTGCCGATCAGCAGGGTCGCCAGGTAGTTGCCGATGGTCAGCGTGGCGCCCACCGCCAGCGAGCCGAAGGCGGACTTGCCGTTGAGCAGGTCTTCGATTTCCTTGGCCTGGTCGAGCAGGGCGACAGCCTGTGGCAGCAGCTGATGGCCCAGGGCGTTCAGGCTCAGGCGTTTACCGGCGCGATCGAACAGCTGGCAGCTGGATTGGCGCTCGAGTTCGGTGATGGACGTGCTGGCGGCCGACTGCGAGAGCGCAAGCAGGCCAGCGGCCCGAGAGACGCTTTGATGCTGGGCTACGGCGACGAACACCTGAAGCTGACGGAGAGTGAATCGCATATCTATATAACCGATAACACATATCTTGATAATTCAGTTAACAGATATTGTCGCTGCCCCTAAACTATCGCGCAACTGCGCGTCTTGCGCGCGCTGCGTCTTTCTTCAGGAGCCCCATCGATGAGCAACATGAACCACGAACGTGTCCTCAGTGTGCACCACTGGAACGACACCCTGTTCAGCTTCAAGTGCACCCGTGATCCGGGCCTGCGCTTCGAGAACGGTCAGTTCGTGATGATCGGCCTGCAGCAGGAAAGCGGCCGCCCGCTCATGCGCGCCTATTCCATCGCCTCGCCGAACTGGGAAGAACACCTGGAATTCTTCAGCATCAAGGTGCCGGACGGCCCGCTGACTTCCCAGTTGCAGCACCTGAAGGAAGGCGACGAGATCATCATCAGCAAGAAGCCTACCGGCACCCTGGTCCTCGACGACCTGAACCCGGGCAAGCACCTGTACCTGCTGAGCACCGGCACTGGCCTGGCGCCGTTCATGAGCGTCATCCAGGACCCGGAAACCTACGAGCGCTTCGAAAAAGTGATCCTCGTTCACGGCGTGCGTTACGTGAACGAAGTGGCCTATCGCGAGTTCATCACCGAGCACCTGCCGCAGAACGAGTTCTTCGGTGAGTCGGTGCGTGACAAGCTGATCTACTACCCGACCGTGACCCGCGAGCCGTTCGAGAACCAGGGCCGCCTGACCGACCTGATGCGCAGCGGCAAGCTGTTCAGCGACATCGGCCTGCCGCCGATCAACCCGCAGGATGACCGTGCGATGATCTGCGGTAGCCCAAGCATGCTGGACGAAACCAGCGAAGTGCTCGACAGCTTCGGCCTGAAAGTCTCTGCCCGCATGCGCGAGCCGGGTGACTACCTGATCGAGCGCGCCTTCGTCGAGAAGTAACCCGCCATTAAGGTTCATCAGCTGGAATTGGGGCTGCTGCGCAGCCCATCGCAGGCAAGCCAGCTCCTACAGGATCGCACATACCTGTAGGAGCTGGCTTGCCTGCGATGGGCCGCGCAGCGGCCCCCTTGGCCTGTCTGGCCTATTCGACACGCGTCTCGCCGCTGTATTCCAATATCGCCCGACACCGCCTGCACAGGTAGCGCCGCCCCTGGCGCACCAGCTTGTGCCGCTGCGCAGTAAACGGAAAGTCGCTCTGCGGGCAGGGGCAGCGGTAGATGTAGCGCGTGACCACCCGCCGTTGCACTGCGTAGTTATGGCAGCGGTTGGGCGGCAATTCATACACCCCGCGCATGATCAATTGCCATTCCTCGCCATGGGCCTGGATGCGCTCGCCAAACAGTTGGTGAGCCACCAGGTGCGCCACCTCGTGGGCCACGGTCTGGCGCAGGAAGTCCTCTTGGTTTTCGCGGTACAACTGCAGGTTGAAGCGCAGCAGGTTCTCGTGCAGGTGAGCGACGCCGGCCTTCTGGCCGCGCAGCTTGAAGCTGATTTCCGGGCGCGGGAAGGGGCGTTTGAAGAAGGTTTCGGCTTGCTGGTAACAGGTTTCGACGCGTTGTTTGAGCAGCTCGGGCATGGCGGGGTAATTCTCCTGACCAGGCATTATGCCGCAAGCCCTGGCGGCTTGCCGAGCCACCGGTCAGCACACAGCCAGAAGCCGCCTTGCGGCGGCCTCTGACTTGATGCCCCAGTGTTGGTTCTGTGTAGTTATCGCGCTAGTTGGTATAGACGGGCCCCACGCCCAGTCCCCAGATGATCACGGTAGCGGCCATGATCGCTACCAGCACCACAAGGCCCACCGCCAGCACCGAGCTGGAAAACAGGAAGCCTTCATCGGACGGAATGTTCATGAACGTCGGCAAGCCGACATACAGCAGGTACACGGTATAACAAATGGCTGCAGTGCCGATCAGCATGCCCAGCCACAGGTGCGGGTAAAGGGCTGCCAAGCCGCCAAGGAACAACGGGGTGGCGGTGTAGGTGGCAAAGGCAATGCACTGCGCCATGGAGGGGTTGGCATCGTAGGTGCGGGCCATCCAGTGGATGAACGCGCCCATCACCGCCACCCCGGCGAGCATCGCCAGGTAGGACATGATGCTCATCCAGATTGCGCTTTCCATGGTCAGCATCACTGCCGGCCGGTCGCCAATCACCCAGCCCACCTGGGTAGTACCGATGAATGCGGAAACGGCAGGGATCGCCGCCAGGATCAAGGTGTGCGTCAGGTACATGTGGCTGATGGTTTCTTCTTCGCCACGAATCTCCCGCCACTCCTGATCGGGATGGGTAAACAGCCCCACAACGTGATGAATCATGCCGATCACTCCTCTCAATGTTGCCAAACGCCCCCCAGATGGAGCGCAAGCGGCCCGAGGCCCGAACACCGATGCAAGCGGTAATATGGCCTTATGTCGCAGTATAGGAAGCGGTTACCGGCACAAACCGTGCTTTTTAGAGCAAATTGCGCTGTCAGGCGTGCTGTTGATTACAACGAAGTCTTTATCGGAATGCCTACAGCGCCGCGTAGTTTGTGCGTAAAATAGCCGGCTTTTGTCACACCTCGCGGATCCAAGCGCTATGGGCACCCTCTCGGTCAACCAGAACAAACTGCAAAAACGCCTGCGTCGTCTCGCCGGCGAAGCCATCACCGACTTCAACATGATCGAGGATGGCGACAAGGTCATGGTCTGCCTGTCCGGCGGCAAGGACAGCTACACCATGCTCGACGTTCTGTTGCACCTGCAGAAGGTGGCACCGATCAAGTTCGAGATCGTGGCGGTGAACATGGACCAGAAGCAGCCGGGCTTCCCCGAGCACGTGCTGCCGGCCTACCTCAAGGAGTTGGGCGTCGAGTACCACATCGTCGAGAAAGACACCTACTCGGTGGTCAAGGAACTGGTGCCCGAGGGCAAGACCACCTGCTCGCTGTGCTCGCGCCTGCGCCGTGGCACCCTGTACACCTTCGCCGACGAAATCGGCGCGACCAAGATGGCCCTGGGGCACCACCGCGACGACATCGTCGAGACGTTCTTCCTCAACATGTTCTTCAACGGCTCGCTCAAGGGCATGCCGCCCAAGCTGCGTGCCGACGATGGCCGTAACGTGGTGATTCGCCCGTTGGCCTACTGCAGCGAGAAGGACATCCAGGCCTACTCGGACATGCGTGAATTCCCGATCATCCCGTGCAACCTGTGCGGCTCGCAAGAGAACCTGCAGCGCCAGGTGGTCAAGGACATGCTGGTGGAGTGGGAGCGCAAACACCCGGGCCGTACCGAGAGCATCTTCCGCGCGCTGCAGAACGTCGCGCCGTCGCAGTTGGCAGACCGCAACCTGTTCGACTTCACCAGCCTGAAGATCGACGAAAACGCCACGCCGCGTTTCCTCGATGTGCTGAACATCTGACCCCATGCGCGATTATCAGTGGCTGCATGAGTACTGCCTGAACCGCTTCGGCTCGGCCCAGGCCCTCGAGGCCTTTCTGCCGCAGCCACGCACGCCTGCGCAACTGCGCGACATCAGCGACGACCGCTACCTGTCGACCCTGGCCCTGCGTGTGTTCCGCGCCGGGCTCAAGCACAGCCTGGTAGATGCCAAGTGGCCGGCGTTCGAGCAGGTGTTCTTCGGTTTCGACCCGGAGAAAGTGGTGCTGATGAGCGCCGAGCACTTGGAGCGGTTGATGCAGGACGAGCGCATCATCCGCCACTTGGGCAAGCTCAAGAGCGTGCCGCGCAATGCGCAGATGGTGCTGGATGTGGCGAAGGAAAAGGGCAGTTTCGGTGCGTTCATCGCCGATTGGCCGGTGACCGATATCGTCGGCCTGTGGAAGTACCTGGCCAAGCATGGCAACCAGCTGGGTGGCCTATCGGCGCCGCGGTTCTTGCGCATGGTCGGCAAGGACACGTTTATCCCGACCGAGGATATGGCGGCAGCGTTGATTGCGCAAAAAGTGATCGACAAACAGCCGACCAGCCAGCGTGACCTGGCGTTGGTGCAGCAGGCGTTCAACCAGTGGCATGCCGAGAGTGGGCGACCCCTGTGCCAGCTTTCGGTGATGCTGGCGCATACCGTCAACCACTGAGATTGTCGGGGCGACGCGGTCTCTGTGGGAGCGGGCTTGTCCCGCGAAGGGGCTGCAAAGCAGCCCCCTGAATCAACTCCCTTCGCCCGCCATGCGCCGCTCATGCTGGAACTTCCAGCGCACAAACAGCAGCGCGCTGATGAACAACCCCAGGCTTACCACCACCTCGACCCAGCCAAACAGCGCCCGTGCCGGGTCGAACGCCGCCAGCACGCCCTTGATGAAATAGATATTCACCACAAAGCAGGCCCAGGCATGCGCCCGGGCGCTGCCCTTCAGCATGCCCGGCAGCAGCAACAGCAGCGGCACCAGTTCGATCGCCAGAATCACTTCGACGCGCGCCCCGTGCAGGTTGGCGAACCACAGGTTGTTCACCACCAGCAACGCGATCAGGCCAAAGAAAAACGCCAGGCTCAGTGCCCGCGTCAGGCGCAGGCGCGGTGCCAGCCATTGCAGCGGCGGCAACACCTTGGGCTTTTTAGCCACGCGCGGCCTCCAGGGCCTTGGCGGTGCTCGCCAGGCGTTGGCCGAGGGCACGGCACAGGGTGATTTCGTGGGGGTCGAGCTCGCGCTTGCCATCGGCGCCGGCGTGGTGGCTGGCGCCATACGGTGTGCCGCCGCCGCGGGTTTCGAGCAAGGCCGATTCGCTGTAGGGCAGGCCCATCACCAGCATGCCGTGGTGCATCAGCGGCAGCATCATCGACAGCAGGGTGGTTTCCTGGCCACCATGCAGGCTGGCGGTGGAGGTGAACACTCCGGCGGGCTTGCCCACCAGTTCGCCACCCAGCCACAGGCTGCTGGTGCCGTCGAGGAAGTACTTGAGGGGCGCGGCCATGTTGCCGAAGCGGGTCGGGCTGCCCAGCACCAGGCCGGCGCAATGGCGCAGCTCGTCGAGGGTGGCGTACAGCGCGCCACTGGCCGGGATGTCCGGGGCCACAGCTTCGCACTCAGTGGAAATCGCCGGCACGGTGCGCAGGCGCGCCTCCATACCGGCCATCTCGACACCGCGGGCAATGTGCCGGGCCATTTCGCTGGTGGCGCCATGGCGGCTGTAATACAAAACCAGGATGAAGGGCTGGCTCACGGCAGGATCTCCAGCACCTTCTCGGGAGGGCGGCCAATCACGGCTTTATCGCCGGCCACCAGAATCGGCCGCTCGATCAGCTTGGGGTGTTGGGCCATGGCGTCGATCAATTGCGCGTCGGTCAGGGCCGGGTTGGCCAGGTTCAGGTCTTTGTATTCGTCTTCGCCGGTGCGCAGCAGCTGGCGCGGGGCGATGCCCAGCTTGCCGAGCAGGGCCGTCAGGGTGGCGGTGTCTGGCGGGGTTTCGAGGTAGCGCACGATGGTCGGCGCCAGGCCGCGTGCTTCGAGCAGTTCCAGCGCGCCGCGGGATTTCGAGCAGCGCGGGTTATGATAGAGCGTCAGGTCAGTCATGTCGGGTCGCATCCAGCTGGGTGTGGCGGCTATTCTAACCGCAGCGACTGAACCATTTGCTTGAAACTTCGAGAAGGATTGACCCATGGCAAGGCGTTTGGCAGCAGTACTGGCCATCACCGCGGGCCTGTTGCTCGGTGGTTGCGGTGCCGACTACGGCGTGGACCAACACGGCAATACGGTAAAGGCCGAGCAGATCGAGGGGCACTGGGTAGTGCTCAACTATTGGGCCGAATGGTGCGGACCGTGCCGTACCGAAATCCCTGAGTTGAATGCGGCGGCCAAGCAATGGGCGGCCGAGGGGATCAAGGTGGTCGGGGTGAACTTCGATGGCTTGCAGGGCCAGGACCTTAAGCAGGCGGCGGACACCCTGGGCATCGGCTTTACCGTGCTGGCGCAGGACCCGGCCGAGCGTTACGAGCTGCCCCGCAGCGAGGCGCTGCCGGTGACCTACATCATCGATGACAAGGGCAAGGTGCGTGAGCAACTGATGGGTGAGCAGACCCTGGAAGGGCTGCAGGCCAAGATCAAGGCCCTGAAGGGCGCATGATGCCAGTTGGGGCTGCTTTGCAGCCCTTCGCGGCACAAGGCCGCTCCTACAGGTGACCGCGTCATCCCAGCGTACGCGGTTACCTGTAGGAGCGGCCTTGTGCCGCGAAGGGCCGCAGAGCGGCCCCGGCAGTCCTCAACCTTCTTCAGGCCAGAACCGCAGCGGCTTGCCCTCGGCCGGCCAGAAGCGTATCTGCTCCACGGGCGAGACATCCCAGCGTTGTACCGTCTCCAGCGCCTGCAGGAAGCGTTTTTCCTGTTCCATCAATGCCGGCGCGCACAGCTTGCGGGTCTTGCCGACCTTGCCGAAGCTCAGGTGCTTGCCTTCCAGCGTATACGGGGCAAACCAATGGTTGCAGCCGCCATTGCCATAAGCGCGGCCATCGCTGGCCAGGGTCAGGGTAAGGTGGCTGTAATCGATCAGCGGGCGTTCGCCAATCCACTCCAGTACATAGCTGCGCTCCTGCTGCAGCTTTGACGGTTGCGCGGCGCAGCCGAGCAGGCCGGTGGCAATCAGCACGCCGGTCAGCAGCTTTTTCACTCAGCGCTCTCCTGGCAACGCGGGCACAGGTGCTTCTCGCCACGGCTGGCCCAGCCCAGCTCCGCGATACGGGCGCTGGCCGCCGGCTGGCGGGCTTTTTTGCCCAGCTTGGCATCGACTGCGAACTCGAAGTCCAGCACGGCGTCGCACTGGTCGCACTCGACCTGCCAGGTGAGGATTTCCAGTTCGCTGAACACCGGGCCGCTGGCCACGGCAACCCACTGGCCGCGCGGGTTGATCAGGTGACGCACGCTTTCCACGGTCAGTCGCATGGACAAGTCCTTGCTGCCCTTGAGGGTCACCAACAGCGTGTCGCCCTTGTGCATCGAACCGCCGTTGCCGGTCACCTGATAGCGGCCGGGTACCAGGGCGCGGCACTCGATCAGGGTGTGTTGCGGGTTGAAAAGGGTGTAGCGGAAATCGTGCTCGACCATGGGTCCTCCAGAAATGCCGCGTATCCTAGCATTAACCCGATACCAGATTCTGGGGTTTGCCTGCCATCCAGCGGTTGATGTTGTCCAGCGTGGTGGCGGCGATGGCGTCCAGCGCCTCGCGGGTGAGGAAGGCCTGGTGGGCGGTGATGATCACGTTAGGGAAGGTCAGCAGCCGGGCCAGCACATCGTCTTGCAAAGGCTGGTCGGAGCGGTCCTCGAAAAACAGTTGGGCCTCTTCTTCGTAGACGTCCAGGCCCAGGTAGCCCAGCTGGCCGCACTTGAGTGCGTCGATCAATGCCGGGGTGTCGACCAGGGCGCCGCGGCCGGTGTTGATCAGCATGGCGCCAGGTTGCAGTTGAGCCAGGCTTTGCGCATTGATCAGGTGCCGGGTGTGCTCGGTCAGCGGGCAATGCAGGCTGATGATGCGCGCCTCGCGCAGCAACTCGGGCAGGGGCAGGTAGCGGGCGCCAAGGGCCAGCAGGTCTGGGTTGGGGTAGGGGTCGTAGGCCAGCAACTGGCAGCCGAAGCCGGCCATGATGCGGGCGAACGCAGCGCCGATCTGGCCGGTGCCGACCACCCCGACGGTTTTGCCGTGCAGGTCGAAGCCGGTCAGGCCATGCAGGGTGAAATCACCTTCGCGGGTGCGGTTGTAAGCCCGGTGCAGGCGCCGGTTGAGGGCGAGGATCAGCGCCACGGCGTGCTCGGCCACCGCGTGTGGCGAGTAGGCTGGCACCCGCACCACGGCCAGGCCCAGGCGCTGGGCGGCCGCCAGGTCGACATGGTTATAGCCCGCCGAACGCAGGGCGATCAGGCGCGTGCCGCCTGCGGCCAGGCGCGCCATTACCTGGGCGTCGAGCTCATCGTTGATGAAGGCGCAGACAACCTCGTAACCGCTGGCGAGGGGCGCGGTGTCCAGGGTCAGGCGGGCGGGCTGGAAGTGCAACTCCAGGGCAGTGCCGGCAGCGGCCTGGGTGAAGCTTTCCTGGTCGTAGTGCTGGCTGCTGAACAACAGGGCGCGCATGGTCGGGCTTCCTTTGCGAATGTCTGGGGATTGTAGCTGGCCGTCCTGTGTGGCCGTTGTAGGAGCAGCCTTGTGCTGCGAAGAGGCCGGTGACAGCACAGTAAATCTTCGCTGCTGTCACGGGCCTCTTCGCAGCACAAGGCTGCTCCTACAGCGGCACAAGGCCAATCCAACAGTAGGGGCAAGGCAGCGCTGTCAGGCATTGATGTGTGCCTGTGCCGCCAGCCGGCTGATCGCGCTGTCCAGTTCATCCAGTGCCTGCTGCGCGTGGGGGTGCTCTTGTTTGAGCAAGGTCTCGCTGCGCTGGCATGCCGCCCGCAGCTGCGGCACACCGCAATAACGCGAGGCTCCGTTGAGGCGGTGCACCTGCTCGATCAAGGTGGTGTGATCCTGCGCTTCGCGGGCGGCGCGTATCGCCTGGCGGTCGGACTCCAGTGACGCCAGCAGCATGGCCAGCATGTCGGCCGCCAAGTCGGATTTGCCGGCGGCCAGGCGCAAACCTTCGTCGGGGTCGAGCACCTTCAGTTCGTCGCTGTTGAGCCGCTGTTCGGCCAAGCGCTCTTGCTGCGGCACGCCCAGGCTCAGGCCGGTCCACTTCATCACCACCTGGGCCAACTGCCGCTCACTGATCGGTTTGGTCAGGTAGTCGTCCATGCCGGCATGCAGCAGCGCGCGTTTCTCGTTGGCCATGGCATGCGCGGTGAGGGCGACAATCGGCAGCGGGCTGCCGCTTTGGGCGTTTTCCCACAGGCGGATTTGCTCGGTGCAGGCGCGGCCATCCATGCCGGGCATTTGCACGTCCATCAGCACCAGGTCGAAGGGTTCATCCTGCACCGCTTGCACCGCCGCATAGCCGTTGTCGACGGCCAGCACCTGGGCACCCAGGTCTTCGAGCAGGGTCTGTACCAGCAGCAGGTTGGCCGGGTTGTCGTCGACGCACAAAATCTTCGGCTGGCGCTGGCCGCTGAGGATGTTCGGCTCGCCCAGCGGGCGACGCGGTTGGATCAGCTCCAGCAGCAGCCGACGCAACTTGCGCGTGCACGTCGGCTTGGACAGGAGTTGGCCATGGCCATTGGGCAGGTAGGGGTGGTACAGCGCCTGTTCGGTGGTCGGGCACAGCACCACGCACTGGCACTGGTAGCGGTCCAGTTGCAGGTGGTACTCACCGAGCTGCTCGGGCGTCAGGTTGCCCAGGTTGGCGCCGAGCACTGCGAAGTCGAACGGGTGGCCCGCCTGGCTTGCGGCCTGTACCGCATGCAGAAGCTGGTCGTACGAGGCAAACAGGCTGACGCTCAGGCCGCAGTCTTCGAGCTGGTGCTCCAGCGCCTGGCGCGCCAGCTCATGGCTGTCGACGATGGCGGCGCGGCGGCCCAGCAGGGGCTGCAGCGGCAGCTCTTCGGCATCGTCGTGAGCCTTGGGCAGGTTGAGGCTGATCCAGAACTGCGAGCCTTCGCCCGGCGTGCTGTCGACGCCGATCTCGCCGCCCATCTGCTCGATCAGGCGCTTGGAAATCACCAGGCCCAGGCCGGTACCCCCAGGCTGGCGCGCCAGTGAGTTATCGGCCTGGCTGAAGGCCTGGAACAGCGTGCGCACATCCTGCGGCGACAGGCCGATGCCGGTGTCTTGCACGCTGATGCGAAGCTGCGCGCTGTCTTCGTGTTCGTCTTCAAGCATGGCGCGCACGACGATGGTGCCTTCGCGGGTGAACTTGATCGCGTTGCTCACCAGGTTGGTGAGGATCTGCTTGAGCCGCAACGGGTCGCCGATCAGCGATGATGGGGTATCGCGGTAGATCAGGCTGAGCAGCTCGAGCTGCTTGGCATGCGCGGCCGGGGCGAGGATGGTCAGGGTGTCCTGGACCAGGTCGCGCAGGTTGAACGGAATGCTGTCGAGCACCAGCTTGCCGGCCTCGATCTTGGAGAAGTCGAGGATCTCGTTGATGATCCCCAGCAGGTTGTCGGCGGACTTCTCGATGGTGCTCAGGTAATCCAGCTGGCGCGGCGTCAGCTCACTTTTCTGCAGCAAATGGGTGAAGCCGAGGATGCCGTTGAGCGGGGTGCGGATCTCGTGGCTCATGTTGGCCAGGAACTCCGACTTGATGCGGCTGGCCTCCAGGGCTTCCTTGCGGGCCATGTCCAGCTCGATGTTCTGGATCTCGATGGTCTCCAGGTTCTGGCGCACGTCTTCGGTGGCCTGGTCGATGCTGTGCTGCAGCTCTTCGTGAGCGCTGTGCAGGGTTTCGGCCATGCGGTTGATGCCGCGGCCCAGCTCGTCCAACTCGTGGCTGCCCATGGCCGGCAGGCGCTCGTCCAGGTGGCCGTCCTTGAGCTGATTGACCGCATGCTTGATGCGTTTTATCGGGTCGTTGATGGTGCGGCTCATGCGCAGTGCCAGCAGGCCACTGAGGGCCAGGCAGGCGAGGATCAGCAACAGGCTGGTGAACAGGTTGCGGTAGCCACGCAGCAAGGTGCCGTCGTGCGACAGTTCGATTTCGACCCAACCCAGCAGGCGCTCGGCTTCGGCCGGCACGGCATCGGTGGCCAGGTCGCGGTGGTGGCCGAAGACAGGCATCAGGTAGCGGGTGGCGTCATTGCCGGTGCGTTGCAACAGTTGCGTGCCGGTACCGCCCGTGGGCGGCTGGTTGAGCATGCTCGGGCCTGCATGCGCCAGGCGCGTGCGGTCTGGGGCAAGAAAGGCGACCGCGCGCACGTCGGTTTGCTCCAGGGTCTGCGCGGCAATCCGTTCCAGCTGCCCGGGGGCCCGCTTGGCCATGGCAGGTGCAGCCAGCGGCGCCAGTTGCTCGGCGATCATCTTGCCGCGTTGCAGCAGCTGGGTGCGCAAATCGCTTTGCTGCAGCCAGGTGAAATAACTGCCCAATACCAGCGCCATCAAGCCGGCAGGCAGCAGGGCCAACAGCAGGACCCGGCTTCTGATTCCCAAACGATCGAGCACACTTGCCTCCTGTCATGTGCCTGGACGCCGTCAACTGCGTGACGGACCAAGCCGGGAAGTTACTCCGCCTGCTCGGCTAATGCACCCATTTGTCTGTCTTTTCGTGGCCATGTCGAGGCATTGGTCGCAGGGCGGTTGCCTGGAGCAGAGCGGATGCTCAATAATCGCGCAATTGAGAATGCATGGCAGTTGCCAATGAATCCCGTAGCTATTCATACCTCCACTATCCTCGCCATCGAGGACGACCCGGTGCTGGGTGCCTACCTGCACGAGGAGCTGCAGCGTGGCGGCTTCCAGGTGACCTGGTGCCGTAATGGGCTCGAAGGCCTTGAAACCGCAGGCCGGCAGGCATTCGACGTGGTGTTGTTGGACATCCTGCTGCCAGGGCTCAACGGCCTGGATGCACTGGCCCAATTGCGCACGCGCAGCACCACGCCGGTGATCCTGATGTCGGCGCTGGGCGCAGAAGCCGACCGTATCAGTGGTTTTCAGCGCGGCGCCGACGACTACCTGCCCAAGCCCTTCAGCATGGCCGAGTTGCAGGTACGCATCGAGGCGATCCTGCGGCGCGTGGCTCTGGAGCGGCGCCATCAGCCGCAGCAAGAGGCCGCCGGAGGTGGGTTGCAGTTCGACGAGGGGCTCAGCGACGTCAGGTTCGAAGGGCGCCTGGCAGGCCTGACCCCCAGCGAATACCGCCTGCTCGAGATCCTCAACCGCAACCTGGACGAGGTGCTGAGCAAACCCTTCCTTTATCAGCAGGTCTTGCAGCGCGGTTACTCGCGGCATGATCGCAGCCTGGACATGCATGTCAGCCAGATCCGCCGCAAGCTCAAGGGCATCGGCTACCACGAACGGCAGATCCGCACGGTCTGGGGCAAAGGTTACGTGCTTAGCGCCAGCGAGATGGAGTGAGCCATGCTCGACCGCCATTCGCTGTTCTGGAAGCTGGCCATCCTGCTGGTGGGCTTCTGCCTGCTGATGATCGGCCTGAGCTACACCTGGGGCCGGCACATGGAAACCCAGAACGCCTTCCTGACCGAACCGGCACGCCAACTGCTGCGCGGTTATGCGGCTGAGGCCGAGCAGGCCTGGCGCAGTGACGGGCGCGCGGGGCTGGACCGCTGGGTGCAGGCCATGCACCAGCGCGAGCGTGGCTGGGTTGGCGTGCTCGACATCAACCTGCGACCGCTCGACAGCGCCACCCTGAACCCCCAGATCATGCAACGGCTGACGCGTCTGCGCGGCGTCGACTGGCCGATGAGCCGGCGCAGTGTCGACCAGCCGTGGCTGCGCATTCCGTTCCCAGGGGCGCCGGAGCAGGGCATGCTGGTGATCGAACTGCCAGAGCGCCTCAACCCCGGCGAGTACCGCATGCTGTGGCGGGTGCTGACCAACGGCATCATCCCCGCTCTGTTCACCTTGCTGCTGTGCGTTGGGCTGTACCGCATGCTGATCGTGCCGCTCAACCAACTGCGTGAGCAGGCCAATGCCTGGCGTGCCGACCAGCTGTCGGCACGCCTCGATTCGCGCACCATCGCCCGGCATGACGAACTTGGCGAGCTGGCCCGCGCGTTCGACCAGATGGCCGAACGGCTGCAGGGCACGGTGGCCATGCAGCAACAGATGCTGCGCGACCTGTCGCACGAAATGCGCACGCCGCTCAGCCGGCTACGTGTGGCCTGCGATGGCGAAACCGACCTGCAGCACCTGCGCGAACGCCTGGCGCGTGAAGTGGACTGCATGCAGCAATTGGTCGAGGGCACCCTGCAATTGGCCTGGCAGGATGCCGAGCGTGCGCCGATGAACCTTGAGCCCATCCAGGTTCAAGCGTTGTGGGACCTGCTCGCCGAGGATGCCAGCTACGAAAGCGGCTGGTCGCCCGAACGCCTGCGCTGCGAACTGCCCGCCAGTTGCTGGGTGCAGGGCAACCTCAACCACCTGGCCCAGGCGCTGGAGAACATGCTGCGCAATGCCATCCGCCACTCGCCGACTAACGGCGTGGTGCGCTTGGGTGGGCAGCGCGACGGTAACCACTGGCGGCTGTGGCTGGAAGACGAGGGCGGTGGGGTTGCAGAAGAGGACCTGGAACGGATCTTCGCGCCGTTCTCGCGGCTGGACGGTTCGCGGCCTGGGGACGGCGGTTTCGGGCTGGGTTTGAGCATTGCGCGCAGTGCCATCCAGCGCCAGGGCGGGACCTTGTGGGCAGAAAATGGCAAGCGCGGGCTGCGCCTGTGCATGCGCTTGCCGCTCCATGTGCCGGCCACTGCCAAGGACAACCCACGGCCGCAGGTCGCCTCGTTATAGCTTGTAGCTATATGCATCACAGATTGCGTGATATGGCGCGCAAAGGATTGCCGGTATGATAGGCGCCCCTGCCGTCCGGATTGTGAAATACGCCATGACCTTGCAGTACCCAACCATCGCCGATTGCGTCGGCAATACGCCCCTGGTTCGCCTGCAGCGCATTGCCGGAGAGACCAGCAACACGCTCCTGCTCAAGCTCGAAGGTAACAATCCCGCCGGTTCGGTCAAGGACCGCCCGGCGCTGTCGATGATCACCCGCGCCGAACTGCGCGGCCAGATCAAGCCGGGTGACACGCTGATCGAGGCGACCTCGGGCAACACTGGCATCGCCCTGGCGATGGCGGCAGCGATCAAGGGTTACAAGATGATCCTGATCATGCCAGACAACTCCACCGCCGAGCGCAAGGCCGCCATGACGGCCTACGGCGCCGAGCTGATCCTGGTGACCAAGGAAGAGGGCATGGAAGGTGCCCGCGACCTCGCCGAGAAGCTGCAGGCCGAGGGCCGCGGCCTGGTGCTCGACCAGTTCGCCAATGGCGACAACCCGATCGCCCACTACAACAGCACCGGCCCGGAAATCTGGCAGCAGACCCAGGGCACTATCACCCATTTCGTCAGCTCGATGGGCACCACCGGCACCATCATGGGCTGCTCGCAGTATCTTAAAGAGCAGAACCCAGCCGTGCAGATCATCGGCCTGCAGCCGATGGAAGGCTCGGCGATTCCGGGCATCCGTCGCTGGCCCGAGGAATACCTGCCGAAGATCTTCGACGCCACCCGCGTCGATCGCGTGGTCGACATGTCCCAGCAGGAAGCCGAAGACACCACCCGCCGCCTTGCCCGTGAAGAGGGCATTTTCTGCGGCGTGTCTTCCGGTGGTGCGGTCGCGGCGATGCTGCGCCTGTCTCGCGAGGTGGAAAACGCGGTAATGGTCGCAATCATCTGCGACCGTGGTGACCGATACCTGTCCACTGGCCTGTTTGATCCGAGCTAAATGTCCAAGAAGAAAAGCAACAGCGGCCTGCGCTTCCAGCCAGCCGGTGGCAACCGTAGCCCCCAGGTTCCCGTGGGCAAGAAACAGCGCCTGGATATCGAGCGCCTGGCCGGTGACGGCCGTGGCATCGCTTTCCATGAAGGGCGTACCTGGTTCGTCAGTGGCGCGTTGGCCGGTGAAGCCGTCGAGGCCCGTGTGCTCAATGCCCGCGGCAAAGTCGTGGAGGCGCGCCTGGAGCGCGTGCTGCAGGCCAGCCCCGAGCGGCGCGAAGCACCTTGCCGGCACTATGCCCGCTGTGGCGGCTGCAACCTGCAGCATCTGCCCCATGAAGCGCAGCTGGCGCTCAAGCAACGCACCCTGGCCGAACAGCTGCAGCGGGTTGCCGGCGTGCAACCCGAGGCCTGGGCCGCCCCCCTGAGCGGGCCGGAATTCGGCTACCGGCGCCGGGCGCGGGTGGCTGTGCGCTGGGACATCAAGGCGCGTCAGCTGGAGGTCGGGTTCCGTGCCGAAGCCAGCCAGGACATCATTTCCATCGACGACTGTGCAGTGCTGGTACAGCCCTTGCAGTCGATTCTGCGCCACTTGCCGACGGCGCTGCGTTCGCTGAGCAAACCGCAGGTCATCGGCCATGTGGAACTGTTCAGCGGCACCGCTGAGGCGCTGCTGGTGCGCCATGTCGCACCGCTGCCGGCGGATGACCTGGCCCGCCTGCAGGCATTTTGCGACGAGGCCAAGGCGCAGCTCTGGCTGCAGGGCGAGGGTGAACCGGCACCGGTAGACGCGGCCACGACCCTGGGCTTTACCCTCGAACCCTGGCAGCTGGAATTGGCCTGGCGCCCCGGTGATTTCGTGCAGGTTAACGCCCAAGTCAATACGGCGATGATCGAGCAGGCGTTAGCCTGGCTCGCACCGCAAGCCGACGAACGTGTGCTTGACCTGTTCTGTGGCCTGGGTAATTTTGCCCTGCCG
Organism: Pseudomonas sp. SWRI50; assembly: GCF_014269095.1. Lineage (NCBI taxonomy): Bacteria > Pseudomonadati > Pseudomonadota > Gammaproteobacteria > Pseudomonadales > Pseudomonadaceae > Pseudomonas > Pseudomonas sp. SWRI50. The sequence goes on from NZ_JABWRW010000001.1 coordinate 400,399, forward strand.
TTGGCGCGGCAGGCGCGTGAAGTGGTGGCGGTGGAAGGTGTACAGGCCATGGTCGATCGGGCCGCGGCCAATGCCCGAAACAACAATGTGCATAACGCACGGTTTTTTCAGGCCGATTTATCGCAGCCTTTGGCAGGTGCCGAGTGGGCCGCCGAAGGCTTTTCTGCGGTACTCTTGGACCCACCGCGCGACGGTGCTTTCGAGGTGGTGCAAGACATCGCACGCCTCAAGGCCAAGCGGCTGGTCTACGTATCGTGCAACCCGGCCACGCTGGCGCGAGACGCCCAGGTGCTGGTCGGACAGGGGTACCGGTTAAAAAGGGCCGGGATTCTCGACATGTTTCCTCAGACGGCGCATGTCGAGGCCATGGCGTTATTCGAAGCGGGCTAGCAGACTGGCCCGTTGGTGCGGTTGCCAGGGAATGGCGGCCACACGGTGGAAGCCTGCGCACCCGCGTGGTGCGCTGTATGGAAAGGTAAAACAAAGATGGTACAGGTGAGAGTGCACCAGCCGGTCAACACTGACGGCAGTATCAATCTCGAAGCATGGCTGGATCATGTGGTAAGCGTCGATTCAGCCCTGGATCGCGCAGCGCTGAAAGAGGCCTGCGAATTCGCTCACGAAGTCGAGAAGAAAGGTAACCCTGCCAAGCATTCCTGGGCCGACGGTACGTCCAGCTTCCAGGCGGGCCTGGAGATCGCCGAGATTCTCGCCGACCTCAAGCTCGACCAGGATTCGCTGGTAGCCGCCGTCATTTACCGTTCGGTGCGTGAAGGCAAGGTGACCCTGGCCGAAGTCAGCCAGCGTTTTGGCCCGGTGGTGTCCAAGCTGATCGACGGCGTGCTGCGCATGGCGGCCATCAGTGCCAGCCTCAGCCCGCGCCAGTCGCTGGTGCTGGGCTCCCAGGCGCAGGTCGAGAACCTGCGCAAGATGCTCGTGGCCATGGTCGACGACGTGCGCGTTGCACTGATCAAGCTGGCCGAGCGCACCTGCGCAATCCGTGCGGTCAAGGCCGCCGACGACGAAAAACGCCTGCGCGTCGCGCGCGAGGTGTTCGACATCTATGCCCCCCTGGCGCATCGCCTGGGCATCGGTCACATCAAGTGGGAGCTGGAAGACCTGTCCTTCCGCTACCTTGAACCCGACCAGTACAAACAGATCGCCAAGCTCCTGCACGAGCGCCGGCTGGACCGCGAGCGCTTCATCAGCGACGTGATGAACCAGCTGCAGAACGAGCTGCTGGCCACCGGCGTGAACGCCGACATCAGTGGCCGGGCGAAACACATCTATTCGATCTGGCGCAAGATGCAGCGCAAAGGCCTGGAATTCAGCCAGATCTACGATGTGCGTGCGGTGCGTGTGCTGGTCCCGGAGATCCGCGATTGCTACACCGCGCTGGGTATCGTGCATACCCTGTGGCGGCACATCCCCAAGGAATTCGACGACTACATCGCCAACCCGAAGGAAAACGGCTACCGCTCGCTGCACACGGCGGTGATCGGCCCGGAGGGCAAGGTGCTGGAGGTGCAGATCCGCACCCACGGCATGCACGAGGAAGCCGAGCTTGGGGTTTGCGCCCACTGGCGCTACAAGGGCACCGACGTCAAGCCGAGCTCCAATCACTACGAAGAGAAGATTTCCTGGCTGCGCCAGGTGCTCGAGTGGCATGAAGAGCTGGGTGACATCGGCGGCCTGGCCGAGCAGCTGCGCGTCGACATCGAGCCGGACCGGGTCTACGTGTTCACCCCGGACGGCCATGCCATCGACCTGCCCAAGGGCGCTACGCCGCTAGACTTCGCCTACCGCGTGCACACCGAAATCGGCCACAACTGCCGCGGCGCCAAGATCAACGGGCGTATCGTGCCGCTGAACTACAGCCTGCAGACCGGCGAGCAGGTCGAGATCATCACCAGCAAACACGGCAACCCCAGCCGTGACTGGTTGAACTCCAACCTGGGTTACGTCACCACCTCGCGGGCACGGGCCAAGATCGTTCACTGGTTCAAGCTGCAGGCACGCGACCAGAACGTCGCCGCCGGCAAGACCTTGCTCGAGCGCGAACTCAGCCGCCTGGGCCTGCCGCAGGTGGACTTCGAGCGCCTGGCCGAGAAGACCAACGTCAAGACCGCCGAAGACATGTTCGCCTCGCTCGGCGCGGGTGATCTACGCCTGGCTCACCTGGTCAACGCTGCCCAGCAGTTGCTGGAGCCTGAGCGTATCGAGCAGATCGAGCTGGTGCAGCGCAAGCCCACGGGCCCGCGTACCGGCAAGCGCGGCGATATCCAGATCCAGGGTGTCGGCAACCTGCTGACGCAGATGGCCGGCTGCTGCCAGCCGCTGCCGGGCGATGCCATCGTCGGCTATATCACCCAGGGCCGCGGCGTAAGCATCCACCGTCAGGACTGTGCCTCGGTGCTGCAACTGGCAGGCAAGGAGCCAGAGCGGATGATCCAGGTGAGTTGGGGGCCGATCCCGGTGCAGACCTACCCGGTCGACATCGTCATCCGTGCCTACGACCGCCCAGGCTTGTTGCGTGACGTGTCGCAGGTGCTGCTCAACGAGAAGATCAACGTGCTGGCGGTCAACACCCGCTCGAACAAGGAAGACAACACGGCGTTGATGTCGCTGACCATCGAGATTCCGGGCCTGGATGCGCTCGGGCGCTTGCTGGGGCGGATCTCGCAGTTGCCGAACATCATCGAGACGCGGCGTAACCGTACCCCTTGAACCCTGTGAGTTGGGGCCGCTTTGCGGCCCATCGCTGGCAAGCCAGCTCCCACAGCTATCCCACTGGCTTCAAGGCCTGTGCAGTACCTGTGGGAGCCGGCTTGCCGGCGATCGGGGGCAAAGCCCCCGCCAAGGAATAGCCCTATGACCTACACCCTCGAAGACCTGCTGCACCTCATGGCCCGCCTGCGCGACCCGCAATATGGCTGCCCGTGGGACTTGAAGCAGGACTACGCCAGCATCGTCCCGCACACTATCGAAGAAGCCTACGAGGTTGCCGACACCATCGAACGCGGCGATTTCGAGCACTTGCAGGGTGAGCTGGGCGATCTGTTGTTCCAGGTGGTCTACTACAGCCAGCTGGCCCGGGAAGAGGGGCGTTTCGAGTTTGACGGGGTGGTCGACAGCATCACCCGCAAGCTGATCCGCCGCCACCCGCACGTATTCCCCACCGGCGAGCTGTATGCACCGGTGGACACGCCCAGCTTGAGCGAGACCCAGGTCAAGTCGCGCTGGGAAGAGATCAAAGCCGAGGAGCGCGCCGAAAAAAGCGAACCCGAACAGCTGTCGCTGCTCGATGACGTGCCAACGGCATTGCCTGCATTGTCGCGGGCAGCCAAACTGCAAAAGCGTGCGGCCACGGTCGGTTTCGACTGGCCCGACGCATTGCCGGTGCTGGACAAGGTCCGCGAGGAACTGGACGAAGTCCTGCAGGCCATGGCCGACGGTGATGCCGATGCGCTGGAAGATGAGGTCGGCGACCTGTTGTTCGCCACCGTCAACCTGGCCCGCCACCTCAAGCAAGACCCGGAACATGCCCTGCGCCGTGCCAATCGCAAGTTCGAGCGACGTTTCCGTTTTATCGAACAGGCATTGCGCGACAGCGGTCGGCCCATCGAAGACTGTAACCTTGACGAGCTGGATGCCCTTTGGGGTGAAGCCAAACGTCAGGAAAAGAACCTGCCCAGCTGCGGCTGAGCTGTTAAGTGAGTGAACATTCATGAGCCTTTCCCTTCGCGACCAATTGCTCAAAGCCGGTCTGGTCAACCAGAAACAGGTCTCGCAGACCAATAAAGCCCAGAAGAAACAAAAGCGCCTGGAGCACAAGGGCCAGGTCGAGGTGGACGACACCCAGCAGCGCCTGGCCAAGGAAGCCATGGCTGAAAAGGCCAAGCGTGACCAGGAGTTGAACCGCCAGCAGCAGGAAAAGGCCGAGCAAAAGGCCCGCGCCGCGCAGATCAAGCAATTGATCGAAGCGACCCGCCTGCCCAAGCTCAACACTGAGGACTACTACAACTTCGTCGACGACAAGAAGGTCAAGCGCATTGCCGTCAATGCCCTGATGCGCAGCAAGCTGAGCAATGGCTCGCTGGCGGTCGTGTCGTTTGCCGGCGGCTACGAAGTGATTCCGCGTGAAGCGGCGGTGAAGATTCAGGAACGCGACCCGCATCGCGTACTGCTGCTCAACACCCATGTCGAGGAAGCCGACGACGATGACCCGTACGCGGCTTACAAGATCCCTGACGATTTGATGTGGTAAGCATGAAAAACCCCGCCTAGGCGGGGTTTTTTGTTCAAAGACTGTGGCATTGCAGGGTCATTGTGTAGTGCGCTGACTTTCCAGGTCCTCAAGCTCTACACGATACTGGTGGGCTTCGTGCTCATTGTGGAACATCCCGACCAATTGGCCTTGTTGGTGCACATCCCAGATCCGCACGCCAGCGGCCAGGCCTTCGTGGGACATTTTCGATTCGTCGCGTTCGGTTACTTGGACTGTCATCGGTAAACTCCACTGCTAGGTTGGTTGCGACATTGTGTCGCACACCTCCTTTATAGAGTTTGTTAGCAGGCTAAGTAAATAAAACAGGGATGAAACAAGTTTCATGTAGCTCAGGGGCTGCGGTTTGCTTGCTGAGAGAGGGTGAAGGCTGCCAGGTGCTTGGCTTGGGGCTTGAGTGTGGGGCGCAAATCGAGCGCCGCCCGCGCGGCGCATCGCGAGCAACGCTCGCTCCTACGTTTGTTTCGGGCCAATTATTCCTGGGGCAAACGCGCGCGACCGCCTTGGCGCGTGACTCGATATCGCGTCGAACAAACCAGGCGGTCGCGTGCGCCTGTCACAGGCGTTACTGGCCAAAAACAAACGTAGGAGCGAGCGTTGCTCGCGAAGCGCCGCGCGGGCGGCGCTCGATCTCATAGGCGCTGAAGATGCTATGGCAAGCACCTCAAAAAGAAGCCCCGCACAAGGCGGGGCTCCGGGTGCTTCAGGCTGCGGATCAGTTACCCTTCACCGGCTTGCCATCGACCGTGCCATCCTGCAGCACGATCACGTACTCCTTGCCATCGGTTTCGACCTGGCGCAGTTGCACAAGCAGGTAGTCCCAGCTCTTGGCGAACCACAGCTCGGTGATGCGCTTGCTCTGGCTAGGGTCGCGCACGCGCTCGACCTTGACCGCATCGACCTGGCCGGTCTTGGTGGTCACCTTCTCGGTGCCCAGGACGCGGAAGTCGTAGGTGTCGATCTCGTCACCGTCGACCACCTGGTAGGTCATGCTCTTCTTGCCGGCCGCCACATCATGCTGCAGCGCCAGTTGGTAGGACGACTTGTCCAGCACGCCGCGGTTGAGCGGCAGGTTGATCGCATCGCCACGGTCGCTACCGGTGACTTTCTTGCTGGTCCAGTCGAAGTTCAGGTCGACCTTCTTCGCCTTGCCCAGGCCGCCACGCTCGAAGTGGTACTTCTGCGGCAGCAGGGTGTCGTTTTCCAAGCGCAGGGTGCTTTGCTCGGTCAGGCTGGCGATCATCATGGAAGCCTTGAAATTAAGGTCCCAGGTACCGTTGGCATTCTTCACCAGGCTGCGCTCGGCGGTGCCGCTCATGGGTAGCTGCTTCCAGTCAGCGGTGTAGCTGGCCGAAAAAGGCTTCAGATCAGCTGCCTGGAGGGGCAGGGCGAGCACGGCGAGAGCCAAGAGCAGGGCACGACGCATAAAGTCTCCTAGGATCGAATCAAATGACCGCTGGCCGCCAGGGGCTGGCCATCCAGTAAGGCACCGTGCTCGTCCAGACGCAAGCGCCCCTCGGCGAACCAGTGCACGGCCAACGGGTAGATCAGGTGTTCCTGGTGGTGAACCCGCTGGGCCAGGCTTTCAGCGGTGTCGTCCGACTTCACCGGTACCACAGCCTGTACGACCAGTGGGCCGCCATCGAGTTCCTCGGTGACGAAGTGTACGCTGCAGCCATGCTCGGCGTCGCCTGCCTCCAGGGCCCGTCGGTGGGTGTGCAGGCCCTTGTACTTGGGCAGCAGCGACGGGTGGATATTGAGCAGGCGGCCCTGATAGTGGCGGACGAAGCCGCCACTGAGGATACGCATGAAGCCGGCCAGCACCACCAGGTCTGGCGCAAAGCCGTCGATGCGCGCCATCAGAGCGGCATCGAAGGCTTCACGACCGTCAAAGGCGGTGTGGTCCAGTACGGCGGTGTCGATGCCAGCGGCTGCGGCGCGTTGCAGGCCGTAGGCATCGGCGCGGTTGGACACCACCGCACGGATGCGCACCGGGCTGTCTTCACCGCGGCAGCTGTCGATCAGGGCTTGCAGGTTGCTGCCGGAACCCGACAGCAATACCACTACATTGCAGGTCTTGCTCGGCATCAGTGTGCCTTGAGGTTCTGCAGCTCGACCTGGGCGGCGCCTTCGGCGGCCTCTTCGATGCGGCCGATGACCCAAGGCTGCTCGCCTTCTGCGCGCAGAACGTTCAGGGCGTTTTCGACCTGGTCCTGAGCTACGCAGATGACCATGCCGACGCCGCAGTTCAGCACGCGGTGCATTTCATGCTCGTCAACGTTGCCTTGCGCCTGCAGGAAGTCGAATACCGCTGGACGCTGCCAGCTGGCCACGTCGACCACGGCCTGGGCGTTTTTCGGCAGCACGCGCGGGATGTTGTCCAGCAGGCCGCCACCGGTGATGTGGGCCATGGCCTTGACTGCGCCCGTCTGCTTGATCAGTTGCAGCAGCGGCTTGACGTAGATGCGGGTCGGCGCCATCAGCAGGTCGGTCAGTGGCTTGCCGTCGAGCTGGGTGTTCTCGATGTCGGTGCCGGACACTTCGAGGATCTTGCGGATCAGCGAGTAGCCGTTGGAGTGCGGGCCGGAAGACGGCAGGGCGATCAGCGCGTCGCCGGTGGCAACCTTGGAGCCGTCGATGATCTCGGCTTTTTCTACCACGCCGACGCAGAAGCCGGCCAGGTCGTAGTCTTCGCCTTCGTACATGCCAGGCATTTCGGCGGTTTCACCACCGACCAGCGAGCAGCCCGCCAGTTCGCAGCCTGCACCGATACCGGTGACCACGGTGGCGGCGACGTCAACGTTCAGCTTGCCGGTGGCGTAGTAGTCGAGGAAGAACAGCGGCTCGGCGCCGCACACCACCAGGTCGTTGACGCACATGGCAACCAGGTCCTGGCCGATGCTGTCGTGCTTGTTCAGGTTCAGGGCCAGGCGCAGCTTGGTGCCGACGCCATCGGTGCCGGAGACCAGAACCGGCTGCTTGTAGCCGGCCGGGATCTCGCAGAGGGCGCCGAAGCCACCCAGGCCACCCATGACTTCAGGGCGTGCGGTGCGTTTTGCCACGCCCTTGATGCGTTCGACCAGTGCTTCGCCGGCGTCGATGTCTACACCGGCGTCCTTGTAGCTCAGGGAGGGTTGCTTGCTCATTGATCCAGGCCTTTAGGAGGGAGGGATTCTTAAAAACGACCGTGACGGCCAAGGCCGGCTTTACTGCGGCGGCTGCCTGAAACGTCAGAGGTCTGTGAAGGCGCGCGATTTTATCAGGGTTGCCGTGCAGCGGCCATCCTCAGGCCGACGGGCAGGGCTTGAAAGCGTTAAAAAGGCTTTTTGGGTAGGGAGTTAATGAGGCGGTCGCCCATCATTCAGGAATAATTGGCCACAAAATGTAGGAGCAGCCTTGTGCTGCGAAGCGCCGCGCGGGCGGCGCTCGATCGTGAAAACACCCACAATCCCATGGCCTGCGCCTGGCAGTCATGCGCGCCCCTGTATAAGGTGTAAGCCATATAGGAGCATTTTTCGTTCCACCGCGGTCACAGCCTGCATGACAACGGCCGTTCCACCTTGTTTCTGGACAGGAATCCTCCATGCGTCTTTTCAACACTCTGGCAGCAGGTTGTCTTGCCCTGATCTCGCTAGCCGCGCAAGCCGAGACCGTCTCCGGGCTTTATCAGGTGCGCGAGCCACTTCAGGGGCAGGGCGCTGAAGCCCGTACCCAGGCCACCGGCAAGGCACTCGAGACGTTGGTCCTGCGCCTGACCGGTGACCCGAAGGCGGCGCAAAGCCCGGCATTGGCCGAGCTGCGCAAAGACCCGCAGCAAATCATCAACCAGGTCGGTACCGAAGCCGGCCCGCCCGAGTCCGTGCTGGTCGAGTTCGACCCCGGCAGCACCGAACGCGCCTTGCGCAAGGCCGGCCTGGCCCTGTGGGGCAGCAACCGGCCATCGATCCTCGGCTGGTGGCTCAACGAAAACGCCGAGGGCAGCAACCTGGTGGGTGACGGCCAATCCGCCGCCCAGCCCTTGCGCCGTGCCGCCCAGCACCGGGGCCTGCCATTGCGGCTGCCGCTGGCTGACCTGCAAGAGCAGTTGGTGGCCAATGCCAAGCAGGTCGAAGGCAATGACCCAAAACCGCTGCGCGAAGCCTCCGAACGCTACGCGGCCGATGCCCTGCTGGCGGTACACGCCCAAGAGGCGGATGGCAAATGGCAAGGCAAATGGCAGCTGTGGGTAGGCGACCAGCACGAGCAGGGCAGTGCCGAGGGCGCCGACCAGGCGGCGTTGGCCGACGCGGTGATGCTGGCGGTTAGCAGCCGCCTGGCGCCGCGCTATGTGACCCGCCCAGGCGCCAGCAGCCAGCAGCAGGTTCAGGTGCAGGGGATGAACCTGCAACGCTACGCCGAACTGAGCCGCGTACTCGAACCCTATGGGCCGCGGCTTCAAATGGTTGAAGGCAGCACGCTGACTTACGGTGTCACGGCCAACCGCGACCAATTACGTGCCCAACTCGGCCTTGCCAAGTTGCAGGAGGTACCGGCTGAGCCGGCGCCCGTTGCCCCTGCCGTGCCTGCTGCTGCAACAGGCGTGAGCCCCGAGCAACCTGATGTGCCCAAGCCGTTCGACGGCCTGCGTTTTCGCTGGTAAGGAGTACCCATGGTTACCGATATGCGCCGCTGGATCTGGCTGGGCGCTGCACTGCTGATCGCCGTGCTGTTATATAGCCTGCACCATATTCTGACGCCCTTTCTGATTGGCATCCTGCTGGCGTATCTGGCAGACCCGCTGGTCGACCGCCTGGAGCGCTTGGGGCTGTCCCGCACTTGGGGCGTGGTGGTGGTGTTTAGCCTGTTCACCCTGATACTCATGGCCTTGCTGCTGGTGCTGGTGCCGATGCTGGCCAAGCAGCTGGTGCGTTTGTACGAACTGGCGCCGCAGATGCTCGACTGGCTGCAGCACGTGGCGTTGCCCTGGGTGCAACACCGTCTTGGCCTGGCCGACGGCTTCTGGAAGTTCGACAAGATCAAGGCCGCCATTGGCGAGCACATGGGCCAGACCACCGACATCGTCGGTGTCGTACTGTCGCAGGCCACGGCGTCAAGCCTGGCCTTGATCGCCTGGCTGGCCAACCTGGTGTTGATCCCGGTGGTGGGCTTCTACCTGCTGCGTGACTGGGACCTGATGATGGCCAAGCTGCGCAGCCTGCTGCCGCGCCACCGCGAACCGCAGATCGTGGAGTTGGCGGGGGAGTGCCATGAGGTACTGGGCGCGTTCGTCCGCGGCCAACTGATGGTCATGCTCGCACTGGGCGTCATCTATTCTGCAGGGCTTATGCTGGTGGGGCTCGAGCTCGGCTTGCTGATCGGCATGCTGGCGGGGTTGGCAGCGATCGTGCCGTACATGGGCTTTATCATTGGTATCGGCGCGGCGCTGGTGGCCGGCTTGTTCCAGTTTGGCGGTGACTTGTATCCGATGCTGGGCATCGTTGCGGTGTTCATGGTCGGCCAGGCGCTTGAGGGCATGGTGCTGACGCCCTTGCTGGTGGGCGACCGCATCGGCCTGCACCCGGTGGCGGTGATCTTCGCCATTCTTGCCGGTGGTGAGCTGTTCGGTTTCACCGGGGTGCTGCTGGCGCTGCCGGTGGCGGCGGTGATCATGGTGCTGCTGCGGCATGCGCACGATTTGTACAAAGAGTCGGACATGTATGGCGCAGATGTCGATCCAGAATTGTGAGGTGGGGCCGAAAGGCCCCCATAAAGAGCCGCAACTTGTTGATTTTGTTTGCGCTCTTCTGCTCACTGATTGTGCCGCCCGCGCTCCGGGTATAGACTTTGCACACTGTTCACCAAAGGCCCCCCGTGGTCCTAGCGACCGCCCGCGAGCATGAAACCACCGATCCAGTTGCCCCTGGGTGTGCGCCTGCGCGATGACGCCACCTTCATCAACTACTATCCGGGCGCCAATGCTGCGGCATTGGGCTACGTCGAGCGCCTATGCGAAGCTGACGCCGGCTGGACCGAGAGCCTCATCTACCTGTGGGGCAAGCAGGGTGTCGGCCGCACTCACCTGTTGCAGGCTGCAACCCACCGTTTCCAGCAATTGGGCGAGCCCGCCGTCTACCTGCCGTTGGCGCAGTTGCTCGAGCGCGGTGTCGAATTGCTCGACCACCTCGAGCAATACGAGCTGGTGTGCATCGACGACTTGCACGTAATTGCCGGCAAGGCTGATTGGGAAGAGGCCATGTTCCACCTCTTCAATCGCCTGCGCGACAGTGGCCGCCGCTTGCTGCTGGCGGCCTCCAGCTCGCCGCGCGAACTGCCTATCAAACTGGCTGACCTCAAGTCGCGGTTGACCCTGGCGCTGATCTTCCAGATGCGCGGCATGTCTGATGAAGACAAGCTGCGTGCCCTGCAGTTGCGCGCGTCGCGCCGTGGCCTGCACCTCACCGATGAGGTTGGTCATTTCATCCTCACCCGCGGTACCCGCAGCATGAGCGCGTTGTTCGACCTGCTCGAGCGCCTCGATCAGGCATCGCTGCAAGCGCAGCGCAAGCTGACCATTCCCTTCCTGAAGGAAACCCTGGGCTGGTAAGCCCCTGAAATCCTTGGGCCAGAGCGGAAAAACGAAAAAGTCACATCTTTTTCGATAAAATTTGCAAATGGCCATGATAGAGGGCATAGTTTCCCCCTTCTAAAGGATTACTGACACGGTCGTGCCCATGCTAAAGCGCTTCGCACCCCTCGTGCCCCTCGCACTCGTGACCCTGCTTTTTGGCTGCGCGGCACAAGCCCCGGTATCTCAGCCCCAGGATCACACCCCGATCGCCGCACAGTCGGCGTTCAAGGCCAAAGCCTCGTCTTCGTCGGTATTCGGCGAACCGGAAGAGCTGGCCACTGAAGATGACCTGGAGGCCTTCTCCAGCAGCAGCAAGCCTTACCAGTTGCCAGTTCTGGCTGACAGCATTCTCGAGCGCGGCATGTCGTTGATCGGCACCCGCTACCGCTTCGGTGGTACCTCGGAGAAGTCCGGCTTCGACTGCAGCGGCTTCATCGGTTACCTGTTCCGCGAAGAAGCCGGCATGACCTTGCCGCGTTCGACGCGTGAAATGATCAACGTCGATGCCCCGAAAGTGGCGCGCAACAAGCTCAAGCCAGGCGACCTGCTGTTCTTCAGCACCAATGGTCGTGGTCGTGTGAGCCATGCGGGCATCTACCTGGGTGACAACCAGTTCATCCACTCCAGCAGCCGCCGCAGCGGCGGTGTGCGCATCGACAGCCTCGGTGATCGCTACTGGAGCAAGACCTTCATCGAAGCCAAGCGTGCCTTGGCGATGGCGCCGACCAACATCGCGCGCAACTGATGTCAAAATGATATATCCTGCCGCGGCGGCGATGCTTTGAAAAAAGCTCGCCGCCGTGCGCATTTACAGAAAGCGTCTAATCTAAATTCTCAACACTTTTCGGCTGCGGTCCAGCGGTCTCAGACAGGATGTTCTGGCCATGGTAATGATGGCGCGCTTCGCATTCCTTTCCCTGGTGGCATTGCTTGCTGCCTGCTCCAGCCGCGCGCCTGCGCCGGCCCCTGTGGTTCAGCCGCAGGTTACCTACAGCCAACCGGATGGTTCGCCGATTGCCGACGACGTGTTGATCCGTGCGATCGGGCTGGTGGGCACGCCTTATCGCTGGGGCGGCAATACGCCCGACTCCGGGTTCGATTGCAGCGGCCTGATCAAGTATGTCTACCGCGATGCCGCCGGCATCAGCTTGCCGCGTTCGACGCGTGAGATGATCGTCATGCGCGCGCCCACCGTGGATGCCAAGGCGCTGCAGTCGGGTGACCTGGTGTTCTTTGCCACCAGTGGCGGCTCGCAAGTCAGCCATGCCGGTATCTACGTTGGGGAAGGGCGCTTTGTGCATGCGCCGTCCACCGGCGGTACGGTGCGCCTGGACTACCTGTCGAACAGCTACTGGGCCAAGGCTTACCTACAGGCCAAGCGCGTGATTCCGCAAGGGCACCTGGCGCAGAATCCCTGAGGCACTGCGCAGTCAGCAGTTGATCGCTGACTGTGTAGGAGCAGCCTTGCGCTGCGAAGAGGCCGGTGCATAAGTCTTAGAGGTAAGGGGCCTTCACCGGCCTCTTCGCAGCACAAGGCTGCTCCTACAAGGCCTTGCTCACCCGCCAGATCACGTTCCCCACGTCATCCGCCACCAGCAAACCGCCGCGCTTATCATTGATCACCCCCACCGGTCGCCCCATGGCTTTGCCTTCGTCATTTAGAAACCCCGTCAGCAGGTCGACCGGTTTGCCGACAGGTTTGCCGGTCGCGTCGAACGGCACGAAGATCACCTTGTAGCCACTGTGCGGCTTGCGGTTCCACGAGCCGTGCTGGCCCACGAATGCCCCCTGCCCGAACGGCGGCGGCAACACGCCAGGCTCGGCGAACGTCAGCCCCAGCGATGCCGTGTGCGGGCCCACCGCGTAGTCCGGCATCAGTGCCTGAGCAACTTTCTGCGGGGCCTGGGGCTCGACCCGCTGGTCGACGTGTTGCCCGTAATAGCTGTAGGGCCAACCATAGAAGCCGCCATCCTTGACTGACGTGATGTAGTCCGGCACCAGGTCGCTACCGATCTCGTCACGTTCGTTGACCGCCGTCCACAGTGCGCCGCTGTGGGGCTCCCAGGCCAAGCCGTTGGGGTTGCGCAGGCCGCTGGCAAACACGCGCTGCTGGCCGCTGGCAGGGTCCACTTCCCAGATCGCCGCACGGCCCTGTTCCTTGTCCAGGCCGTTTTCCCCCACGTTGCTGTTGGAGCCCACCGTCACGTAGAGCTTCTTGCCATCGGGGCTGGCGATCACGTTCTTGGTCCAATGATGGTTAAGCGGCCCGCCTGGCAGTTCGACCACCTGCTGGCCCTCGCCGCGAATGTGCATGGCCCCGGGCTCGTAGTGAAAGCGCAGCAGTTTGTCGGTGTCGGCCACGTAAAAGTCCTTGCCCACCAACGCCATGCCGAAGGGCGAATTGAGCCCTTCGATGAAGGTGGTGCGCACTTCCGCGACCCCATCATGGTCGGCATCGCGCAGCAAGGTGATGCGGTTGGCGCTCGGCACGCCGGCGCCAGCGCGCTGCATCGCCTTGCCCATCACCCAGCCACGCAGGCCTTTGCCATCTTCAGGCTTGGGCGGGGCGTTGGTTTCAGCCACCAGCACATCGCCGTTGGGCAACACATAGAGCCAGCGCGGGTGGTCGAGCTTGTCGGCGAAGGCCGTTACCTGCGTGCCGGCTGCAGCCTTGGGTTTGCCGCCGTCCGGCCAGCCGATGGCGGGTGCGACGTTGACGGTCGGGATCAGGGTCTTGTTAGGTGTGGGCAATTGCGGTGTGGGCCCGCTGCCTTCACTGACGTCCAGCAGGGCAGTCTCGCCACAGCCCGACAGGCAGGCGCCCATCGCCCAGGGTAAGAGGATACCGATGCGTTTCATGTGCGCCGCCCTCTAAAGTTGCTTGCTCACAGTTCAGAGCATGGCTGTACAGCAGTGGTTCAGCCAGCGGCAGCATACAGCTGTGACTCTGCGCGATGGTTTCTTGCCTACGAGAGGGGGGCTTAACGTAAACAGAAGCGCAAAGCGGTACGGGTGGAACGCTTCTTTCCCGCTCACGGTGCATAACCACCGCCCACAAGGCAAACGCGTTCGATTGACGCTCCCGCCCCAACCCTCTAACCTTCGCGCGTGTTTCAGGTGCCCTGCCAGCCCCGTCTGGGCAGGGTGAAACTGGGAAGCCGGTGGGCGCCAGCAAAGGCGCGAGCCCGGCGCTGCCCCCGCAACGGTAAGTGAGTCAAATGTCGCGCACAGCCACTGGATGCCAGCATCCGGGAAGGCGCGCAGGCGTGGGCCAAGGCCCGCTCACAAGCCCGGAGACCGGCCTGATTCAGCCAACGGCATCACGGAGGGTGATGCGCGGTGCACCGTGGTGTCCAGCCACGGCTCCTGCGCGTTCTCCGTCTGCCTGCCTATCGACCTGTCGCCGCTTCTCGCGTGGCGTCAGCCTGCGGAGAACCCTGATGAGCGAACCCACCGAACGCGACGAACGCCACCTGGCGCGCATGCAGCGCAAAAAGGCGATCATCGACGAGCGCATCGCCAATTCCCCCAATGAATGCGGCCTGTTGCTGGTGCTGACCGGCAACGGCAAGGGCAAGAGCAGCTCGGCCTTCGGCATGCTCGCCCGCGCCCTGGGCCACGGCATGCAGTGCGGCGTGGTGCAGTTCATCAAAGGCCGCAACAGCACCGGCGAAGAGCTGTTTTTCCGGCGCTTCCCGGAGCAGGTGCGCTACCACGTGATGGGCGAGGGCTTCACCTGGGAGACCCAGGACCGCCAGCGCGACATCGCCGCTGCCGAAGCCGCCTGGGCCGTGTCGCGCCAGCTGCTGCAAGACCCGACCGTGCAGTTCGTGGTGCTCGATGAACTGAACATCGCGCTCAAGCATGGCTACCTCGACCTCGATCAAGTGCTGTCCGACATCCAAGCCCGCCCGCCGATGCAGCACGTGATCGTTACCGGCCGCGCGGCCAAGCCTGAAATGATCGAACTGGCCGATACCGTCACCGAAATGGGCATGCTCAAGCACGCCTTCCAGGCGGGTATCCGTGCGCAGAAGGGCGTTGAACTGTGAGTGAACTGCGACATTGCCCGGCCGTGTTGATCGCGGCGCCGGCTTCCGGCCAGGGCAAGACCACTGTGACCGCAGCCTTGGCCCGGCTGCACCGTAACCTTGGGCGTAAGGTCCGGGTGTTCAAGTGTGGGCCTGATTTTCTCGACCCGATGATCCTGGAGCGTGCCAGCGGCGCACCGGTCTACCAGCTCGACCTGTGGATGATCGGCGCGCAGGAAAGCCGTCGCCTGCTGTGGGAAGCAGCCGCTGAGGCCGACCTGATCTTGATCGAAGGGGTCATGGGCCTGTTCGACGGCACCCCGTCGAGCGCCGACCTGGCGCGCCATTTCGGCGTGCCGGTGCTGGCGGTGATCGACGGCACGGCCATGGCCCAAACCTTTGGCGCCCTGGCCCTGGGGCTGGCGCGTTACCAGGCCGACCTGCCATTCGCCGGCGTGCTGGCCAACCGGGTCGGCAGCTTGCGCCATGCGCAGCTGCTAGAAGGCAGCCTGACCGAAGGGCTGCGCTGGTACGGCGGCCTGTCACGTGAGCGCGGTATCGAGCTGCCCAGCCGCCACCTGGGCTTGGTCCAGGCCAGCGAGCTGAACGACCTGGATGCCCGCCTGGATGCTGCGGCCGAAGCGCTGGGTGCCAGTTGCGATGCCGCTTTACCACCGCCCGTGGCGTTTGCCGAGCCGGAACCGCAGCCGGCCGCCGCTTCATTGGCCGGTGTGCGCATTGGCGTGGCGCGGGACGAGGCGTTCGCCTTCCTTTATGGTGCCAATATCGACCTGCTGCGCAACCTCGGCGCGCAGCTGGTGTTCTTCTCGCCGCTGCACGACCGCGAACTGCCCGATGTGGACAGCCTGTACTTGCCGGGCGGCTACCCGGAACTGCACCACCACGCACTGGCGGCCAACACGCCGATGTGCGCGGCGATCCGTGATCATCATGCCCAGGGCAAGCCGTTGCTGGCCGAGTGTGGCGGCATGCTCTACCTGCTCGACGCACTGACCGACGTAGCGGGCGAGCGTGCCGAACTGCTCGGCTTGCTGACGGGCGAGGCGACCATGCAGAAGCGCCTGGCCGCACTGGCCCTGCAGGCAGTGGAACTGCCCGAAGGCACCCTGCGTGGCCACACCTACCATCACTCGCTCACCAACACCGAGCTGACGCCGATCGCCCGGGGGCTGAGCCCTAATGGCGGGCGTGGCAACGAGGCGGTGTATCGCCTGGGCCGCCTGACGGCTTCCTACGTGCACTTCTACTTCCCCTCCAACCCGAACGCGGCGGCGGCGCTGTTGCGACCATGAGCGAACACGCTTTCAGCGACGCCGAACGCGCCGCGCTGTACCGGGCCATCGGCGAACGCCGCGACATGCGCCATTTTGCCGGTGGCGAGGTGGCCCCGGCGTTGCTCGCCCGCCTGTTGGCTGCGGCGCATCAGGCACCGAGCGTCGGGCTGATGCAGCCCTGGCGGTTCATCCGCATCACCCAGCGCGACCTGCGTGCGCGCATCCAGGCGTTGGTCGAAGAAGAGCGGCTGCGCACGGCCGATGCACTGGGCGAACGCGCCGATGCGTTCATGACGCTCAAGGTCGAAGGCATCAACGACTGCGCTGAACTGCTGGTGGCCGCGTTGATGGACCAGCGCGAGCCGCACATCTTTGGCCGCCGTACCTTGCCGGAAATGGACCTCGCCTCGCTGGCCTGCGCTATCCAGAACCTGTGGCTGGCGGCGCGTGCCGAGGGCCTGGGGATGGGCTGGGTATCGCTGTTCGACCCCGTGGCATTGGCCGAACTGCTGGGCATGCCGGCGGGGGCCAAGCCGGTGGCGGTGCTGTGCCTGGGGCCTGTGGCCGAATTTTACCCGGCACCGATGCTGGTGCTGGAAAACTGGGCAGAAGAACGCCCCTTGAGTGACCTGCTGTATCACAACCAATGGGGGGAGCAGCCATGAGCGTTGCCTTGCTGACCGTGGCCGGGGTGGCCCTGGATGCCTTGCTGGGCGAGCCGCAGCGGCGTCATCCACTGGTGGCGTTCGGCAACATGGCCGCCAACCTGGAGCGTCGCCTGAATGCTGGAGGGCGCGGTTGGCGCAGCCACGGCGTAAGCGCCTGGTTCCTCGCGGTGGTGCCGCTGACCCTGGTTGCACTGATCCTGTCCTGGCTGCCGTACATCGGCTGGCTGGTCGACGTGCTGGCGCTGTACTGCGCGTTGGGTCTGCGTAGCCTCGGCGAGCACGTGCTGCCGGTGGCGAACGCATTGCGCCAGGGTAACCTGGAAGAGGCGCGGCGGCGCGTCGGCTACTTGGTCAGCCGCGAAACCCGCGAGCTGGACGAGCCCGCCGTGGCCAGGGCGGCCACCGAGTCAGTGCTGGAAAACGGCTGCGATGCGGTGTTCGCCGCGCTGTTCTGGTTCGTGGTGGCGGGCGCGCCTGGCGTGGTGTTGTACCGCTTGAGTAATACCCTGGATGCCATGTGGGGCTATCGCAACGAACGCTTCGAGCGGTTTGGCTGGTGCGCGGCACGCATCGACGATGTGCTCAACTATGTTCCCGCAAGGCTGGTGGCGCTGACCTACGCGCTGCTCGGCAAAACCCGCCTGGCCCTGGCCTGCTGGCGCAACCAGGGGCCCCTGTGGGACAGCCCCAACGCCGGCCCCGTGATGGCGGCAGGTGCTGGCGCGCTGGGGGTCGAGCTGGGCGGCCCAGCGGTGTATCACGGTGAACTGCACGAGCGGCCGCGCCTGGGCGAAGGGCCAATGGCCGATGCCGACGCCATTGAGCGCGGCTGGAGCCTGGTGCAGCGGGGCGTGTGGCTGTGGGTACTGCTGATCTGCCTGGGAGCTTACTGGAATGCTTGAACACGGTGGTCGTCTGCTGCGTGCGGTGCGTCACTACGGGATCGCGCGTGAACATTGGCTCGACCTGTCCAGCGGCATTGCCCCTTGGCCTTACCCGATCCCGCCGATTCCACTCGACGCCTGGGCGCGCCTGCCAGAGACCGAAGACGGCCTGGAAGAAGCCGCTCGGCAGTATTACGGCACCCGCCAGCTGTTGGCGGTGGCTGGCTCGCAGGCCGCGATCCAGGCCTTGCCATTGCTGCGCCCGGCGGGCCGGGTCGGTGTGTTGACCCCATGCTATGCCGAGCACCCGTATGCCTGGCAACGGGCAGGGCACACATTGGTCGAACTGGATGAAGCCCAGGTGGAAGGCGCGCTCGACAGCCTCGATGTGCTGGTGCTGGTCAACCCCAACAACCCGACCGGCCGCCAGGTCAGCCGGGAGCGCCTGCTCGACTGGCATGGGCGACTGGCGGCGCATGGGGGCTGGCTGGTGGTCGACGAGGCGTTCATGGACAACACCCCCGCCCATAGCGTGGTCGACTGCGCCGAACGGCCTGGCCTGATCGTGCTGCGCTCGTTCGGCAAGTTTTTTGGCCTGGCCGGTGTGCGTTTGGGGGTTGTTGCGGCTGAGCCCAGCGTACTGCAGCGGCTGGCTGAGTTGCTCGGCCCTTGGACTGTCAGCGGCCCCACGCGGGTGCTGGCCCAAGCCTGCTTTGCCGACCACGTTGCCCACCAGGTGCAGATCGAGCGCTGCGCCGCCAGCAGCCAGCGCCTCGTTGCGTTGTTGCACAGCACCGGGCTGGCGCCGAGCGGCGGCTGCGACCTGTTCCAGTACGTGCGCAGCGAGCGTGCCGCGCACTTGCATGACTTTCTTGCCCGGCGCGGCATCCTGGTGCGCCTGTTCGAGCAGCCCGCCGCCGTGCGCCTGGGCTTGCCTGCCAGTGCGGCGGACGAGCAGCGCCTGGCCCAGGCCCTGACCGACTATCAAAAGGAAACGGCATGACCACGCTCATGGTGCAAGGCACCACCTCCGATGCCGGCAAAAGCACGCTGGTGACCGCGCTGTGCCGGTGGCTGTTGCGCCAGGGTGTCGGCGTGGTGCCGTTCAAGCCGCAGAACATGGCGCTGAACAGCGCAGTGACCGCCGACGGTGGCGAAATCGGCCGGGCCCAGGCTGTGCAGGCCCAGGCTTGCCGGCTGGCGCCGCACACCGACATGAACCCGGTGCTGCTCAAGCCCAACAGCGACACTGGCGCCCAGGTGATCATCCACGGTCGCGCGGTCACCAGCATGAATGCAGTGGCTTATCACGACTACAAGGCCATCGCCATGCAAGCGGTGCTGGCGTCGCACCAGCGCCTGAGCGCCGCGTACCCGGTGGTGATGGTCGAAGGTGCGGGCTCGCCGGCAGAGATCAACCTGCGTGCCGGCGACATCGCCAACATGGGCTTTGCCGAAGCGGTCGACTGCCCGGTGATCCTGGTGGCCGACATCAACCGCGGTGGGGTGTTCGCTCACCTGGTGGGCACGCTGGAGCTGCTGTCGCCGAGTGAACAGGCGCGGGTCAAAGGCTTCGTCATCAACCGCTTCCGCGGTGACATAGCCTTGCTGCAGCCTGGGCTGGACTGGCTCGAAGCGCGTACTGGCAAGCCGGTGCTGGGCGTGTTGCCGTATGTCACTGACCTGCACCTGGAGGCCGAGGACGGCATCGATGTACGCCAGGTGGCCAAAGGGGAGCGCGTGCTGAAGGTGATCGTGCCGGTGCTGCCGCGCATCAGCAACCACACCGACTTCGACCCGCTGCGCCTGCACCCGCAAGTGGATTTGCAGTTCATCGGGCCCGGCCAGCCGATACCGCCTGCCGACCTGATCATCCTGCCTGGCTCGAAAAGCGTGCGGGGCGACCTGGCGCAACTGCGCGAGCGGGGCTGGGATACCGCCATTGCCCGCCACTTGCGCTATGGCGGCAAGCTCATCGGCATCTGCGGCGGCCTGCAGATGCTCGGGGCTCAGGTGCACGACCCGCTGGGCCTGGAAGGGCCGGCGGGCTCCAGCCCTGGGCTGGGCCTGCTGGACTACGCCACGGTACTGGAGGCCGACAAGCAACTGCGCAACGTTGCCGGTACCGTGACCCTGGAAAACGCGCCGGTTTCTGGCTACGAGATCCATGCCGGCGTCACCCAGGGCCCGGCCCTGGAACGCCCCGCCGTGCAGCTGGACGATGGCCGCTGTGACGGCGCCATCAGCGCCGATGGGCAGATCCTCGCCACCTACCTGCATGGCCTGTTCGAAGGCAGCCAGTCGTGCGCCGCGTTGCTGCGCTGGGCGGGGCTGGCCGATGCAGAGACTATTGACTACCAGGCCCTGCGCGAGCGTGATATCGAACGCCTGGCGGACCTGGTGGAAAAACACCTGGACACCGCGCACCTGCGCACGCTGTGTGGAGTCGCCTGAAATGCTCAACCTGATCCTCGGCGGCGCCCGTTCCGGCAAGAGCCGCCTGGCCGAACAGCTGGCCAGCGACAGCGGTCTGCCGGTCACCTACATCGCCACCAGCGAGCCGCTGGACGGCGAAATGAACGAACGCGTGCGCTTGCATCGCCAACGCCGGCCCGCTGACTGGGGGTTGATCGAAGAACCCCTGGCACTGGCGGCAGTGCTGCGCCGCGAAGCGGCCGAAGGACGCTGCCTGTTGGTGGATTGCCTGACCCTGTGGCTGACCAACCTGCTGATGCTCGACAACGACCAGCGCCTGGCCGAGGAGCGCGATGCGCTGCTCGACTGCCTGGCGCAGTTGCCCGGCACGGTCGTCTTGGTCAGCAACGAAACCGGCCTGGGCGTGGTGCCCATGGGTGAACTGACCCGGCGTTATGTCGACCAGGCCGGCTGGCTACACCAGGCCGTCGCTGAACGCTGTCAGCGCGTGGTGCTGACCGTGG
Source organism: Pseudomonas sp. SWRI50 (assembly GCF_014269095.1). Lineage (NCBI taxonomy): Bacteria > Pseudomonadati > Pseudomonadota > Gammaproteobacteria > Pseudomonadales > Pseudomonadaceae > Pseudomonas > Pseudomonas sp. SWRI50. The sequence continues at coordinate 421,108 of NZ_JABWRW010000001.1, forward strand.
CTGGCCTGCCCCTTATGCTCAAAGGACCTGCACTATGACTCAAGCCTGGTGGCGTGATGCCTGCCAACCCCTCGACAACGCCGCCATGGACCAGGCCCGCGCCCGTCAGCAACAGCTGACCAAACCTGCCGGTTCGCTCGGCCAACTGGAAGGCCTGGCCGTGCACCTGGCGGCCCTGCAAGGCCGTGAGCGGCCAACGGTGGACCAACTGGCGATCACGATCTTCGCCGGTGACCACGGTGTGGTAGAGGAGGGCATTTCGGCCTACCCGCAAGCCGTGACCGGGCAAATGCTGCGCAACTTCGTTGGCGGCGGCGCGGCGATCAGCGTGTTGGCGCGCCAGCTGCAAGCCAGCCTGGAAGTGGTCGACCTCGGCACCATCGACCCCAGCCTGGCGCTGCCCGGTGTTCGGCATCTGCGCCTGGGCGCCGGCACCGCCAACTTCGCCCGCCAGCCAGCGATGACCGAGGCCCAGTTGCAGTCCGCCTTGCAGGCCGGCCGCGACAGCGCGTTGCGGGCCGCCGAACAGGGCGCGCAGTTGTTCATCGGTGGCGAAATGGGCATCGGCAACACGACCGCTGCCGCCGCCCTGGCCAGTAACTTGCTGGGCTGCCCAGCGCGTGAGTTGAGCGGCCCAGGCACTGGCCTGGACAACGCCGGTGTGCGGCACAAAGCCGAAGTCATCGAGCGTGCGCTGATCCTGCATGGCCTGCGTGCTGACGACCCGCTGCAGGCGCTGGCCTGTGTCGGCGGTTTCGAGATCGCCGCCTTGGCGGGCGCTTACATCGCCTGCGCGCAAGCGGGCGTCGCGGTGCTGGTGGACGGTTTTATCTGCAGCGTTGCTGCGCTGGTGGCGGTACGCCTCAACCCGCAATGCCGGGCATGGCTGCTGTTTGCCCACCAGGGCGCGGAGCCAGGGCACAAGGCCTTGCTCGAAGCGTTGCAGGCCGAGCCGTTGCTGGCGCTGGGCCTGCGCCTGGGCGAGGGCAGCGGTGCCGCCCTTGCGGTCCCCTTGTTGCGCCTGGCCTGCGCGCTGCACGGCCAGATGGCGACGTTTGCCGAAGCGGCCGTGGCGGACCGCCCGGCATGATCCTCGACCTGTTGCGCCACGGCGAAACGGAGCAGGGCGGCCTGCGTGGCAGTCTTGATGATGCCCTGACTGAAAAGGGCTGGGCGCAGATGCGCAGCGCGGTCGCCGAAGCGGGCCCGTGGCAGGTGCTGGTCAGTTCGCCGCTGCAGCGCTGTGCGCGTTTTGCCGATGAGCTCGGTGCACGCCTGCACCTGCCGGTACAGCGTGAGGCTGCCTTGCAGGAGCTGCATTTCGGTGACTGGGAAGGCCGCAGCGCGGCGCAGATCATGGAAGATCAGGCCGATGCGCTGGGGCGCTTCTGGGCCGACCCTTATGGCTATACCCCGCCCAATGGCGAACCGGTCAGTGCGTTTGCCGAGCGTGTACTGGCGGGCGTCGAGCGCTTGAGCCAGCAGCATGCCGGCAAGCGCGTGCTGCTGGTCACCCACGGCGGGGTGATGCGCCTGTTGCTGGCCCGTGCACGTGGCCTGCCCCGGGAGCAGTTGCTGCAGGTGGAAGTTGCCCACGGCGCATTGGTGCGCCTGGTGCTGCGTGACGACGGTCAATTGGGCGAGGCTCACTGACATGCTGCCGTTCTGGATTGCCCTGCAGTTTCTCAGCAGCCTGCCGGTGCGTTTGCCGGGCATGCCGGCGCCGCAGCAAGTAGGCCGCTCGCTGTTGTGCTACCCACTGGTCGGGCTACTGTTCGGCCTGCTGCTGTGGCTGGCCAGCATTCTGCTGCAGGGCACGCCAGCGCCGCTTCATGCTGCTTTGCTGCTGACGGTGTGGGTGCTGCTCAGTGGCGCCTTGCATCTGGATGGTCTGGCTGACAGCGCCGACGCCTGGCTGGGCGGTTTCGGAGATCGTGAGCGCACCCTGCAGATCATGAAAGACCCGCGTAGCGGGCCGATTGCCGTGGTCACCCTGATGCTGGTGCTGTTGCTGAAGTTCTGTGCGTTGTGGGTACTGGTCGAGCGTGGGGTAGGGCTTGAGCTGCTGCTGGCGCCGGTGGTGGGGCGCGCGGCGATGCTGGGCCTGTTCCTCTGTACGCCATACGTACGCCCCGGGGGCCTGGGGCAAGCGCTGGCCGAACATCTGCCGCGTGCTGCTGCCGGGTGGGTATTGCTCGCCAGTGCAGCCCTGTGCCTTGCCGTGAGCGGTTGGGGCGCGGTCTGGGGGCTGGTTGCAGCCGTGGCAGTGTTCGCCTGGTTGCGGCGCCTCATGTGTCGGCGCCTGGGCGGTACGACCGGTGACACCGCCGGGGCGATGCTCGAATTGCTGGAACTGACTGTGGTGCTGGGGTTGGCCTTGGGTTTCTGAATGGCCTTCGCAGGGTCAAGGCACGTCCAGCAACGTTACCGCACCTACGAACATCAACGACTCGGGTTTATCCTCGGCCTCCCTTCCACACGGCCGAGGAGGCTCCGCATGCGCCATTGGATGTTTGCCAGCCTGATCATTTGTCTCACCTTGCCAGTTACCGCCGCGGATCTGATCAGCTTTTGGGATACGCCCCGCCATGGCGGCAACAGTTTCAACCGGCTGCCCCCGGACCAAGCCTACTTTGATGCCTTGCGTGCCTATGGTGCTACCTGGGTGCGGCTGTCCTATGACAAATGGCAACCGGAGCAGCGTGACTTCCTGTTAGGTGACGCGGATGACTATCAAGGTCTGCCTGCGGCCGATCTGGCGCAGTTGCGTGCAGCCCTGGACCGTGCTCACCGCGCTGGTCTCAAGGTAGTCATCGCCCCACTCTCTCTACCAGGCATGCGCTGGTCGCAGAATAATCAAGGCCGGTTCGACGATCGCCTCTGGCAAGACAAACGCTACTGGTCACAGGCAGCCCTATTCTGGCGGGACCTGGCGCGTGAGTTGAAGGACCATCCCGCCATCGCGGCCTACAACCTTATCAATGAGCCCGCTCCCGAAAAACAGGGTGGCTTGGCCGAACATGCCGCGCCTGGGCGCATGAAGCAGTGGTATGTGCAAGCGCAGGGTGGCCCGAGGGACCTGCCTGCGCTGTATGGGCAATTAGTAGCAGCAATCCGTGAGCAGGACCCGCGGACACCGATCATGGTCGATGCGGGCTGGTATGCTGCCGCAGATGCCTTTGTTTACTGGCCTGCGCCGTTGGCCGATAAGCGGGTGCTGTACAGCGTGCACATGTATGAACCCTATTCCGCTACCAGTGCGCCGAACATGTCGCGCAAGCAGCCCATCAGCTATCCAGGCCCTGCGCCATACGCTGGGCAGACGCAGCAGTGGGATAGCCAGCGTGTGCAGCAGTACTTGCAGCAACCGCTGGCCTGGAGCGACGCGATGAAGGTGCCGCGTTCTCGTCTGGTTGTGGGGGAGTTTGGTTGCATGCGTCGGTTACCTGGCTGTCGGCGCTATCTGGAGGATGTGCTCACTGTGCTGGACAGCAACCAGTTGCATTGGGCGTTTTACAGCTTTCGTGAGGATAGTTGGGATGGCATGGACTACGAGCTCGGGGCTGCCAAGGTGCCATGGCGTTACTGGCAAGCCATCGAGCAGGGCGCGCCTGACCCTTTGGTACGTAGACCCACTGCGGAATTCGAGCCTATCCGCAAGCGTCTGAGTCTCGAGTAACGTGCGCATTGGCTGAAAACTCTTGCAACACTCATGATGCGGGTATATACACGTATCCATGCTGACCAGTGAATGCATCTGTACCCATCTGCGTCGTGCCGCCCGCGGGGTGAGCCGGCATTATGACGAGGCCCTTGCCGGCTTCGGCATCAATGTCGCCCAGTTTTCCCTATTGCGGCACTTGCAGCGGCTTGACCGCCCAAGCATCACCACCTTGGCCGAGGCCATGGGCCTCGAACGCAGCACCTTGGGGCGCAACCTGCGGGTGCTCGAAGCCGATGGCCTGGTGGCCTTGGCTGACGGCGACGACCAGCGCAACCGCGTGGTGCTGCTGACCGAAGCCGGCAAAACGCTGTTGCAAGCGGCTTACCCGGCCTGGGAGCAGGCCCAAGGGTTGCTGGTCGAGCGCCTGGGCGTTGGGCAGCGTGACGAATTGGTGCGCTTGCTGGAACAACTGGCTTGAGCTGGTGCGACTATAAGCGGGTATATACCCGCAAACCTTGCGATGTGCTGGAGATAACGACAATGACTTCGGTGTGGCGAACCAGCGGGTGGGTGCTTGTGGGCGCAGCGTTGATACTGGCGCTGTCCTTGGGTGTGCGACACGGCTTTGGCCTGTTCCTGGCGCCGATGAGCGCCGACTTTGGCTGGGGGCGTGGTGTGTTTGCCTTCGCCATCGCGTTGCAGAACCTCATCTGGGGGCTGGCACAACCGTTCGCCGGTGCCTTGGCTGACCGTGTGGGCGCGGCGCGGGTAGTGATCATCGGTGGCATTCTCTACGCCGCCGGGTTGATGTTCATGGGGATGGCCGACTCCGCCTGGTCGCTGTCGTTGAGCGCCGGCCTGCTGATTGGCATCGGCCTTTCCGGCACCTCGTTCTCGGTCATCCTGGGTGTGGTTGGGCGCGCAGTGCCGGCCGACAAACGCAGCATGGCGATGGGGATTGCGAGTGCGGCCGGTTCATTCGGCCAGTTCGCCATGCTGCCCGGCACCCTTGGCTTGATCGAATGGCTGGGCTGGTCCGCCGCGTTGCTGGTCCTGGGCCTGATGGTGGCATTGATCGTGCCCCTCGTCGGCCTGTTGCGTGACCGCCCGCTGCCCAGCCATGGCGCCGAACAGACCTTGGGCCAGGCCCTGCGTGAAGCCTGCTCGCATACCGGGTTCTGGCTGCTGGCGCTGGGCTTTTTCGTCTGCGGGTTCCAGGTGGTGTTCATCGGCGTGCACCTGCCGGCCTACCTGGTCGACCAACACCTGGCTGCGACCACGGGCACCACGGTGTTGGCACTGGTGGGCCTGTTCAACATCGTCGGCACCTTCACCGCCGGCTGGCTGGGCGGGCGCATGTCCAAGCCGCGCCTGCTTACAGGGCTTTATCTGCTCCGCGCAGTCGTGATCGTGTTGTTCCTCTGGGCGCCTGTGACCCAATTCAGCGCCTACCTGTTCGGCATCGCCATGGGCCTGCTGTGGCTCTCTACCGTCCCGTTGACCAACGGCACAGTGGCGACACTGTTTGGTGTGCGCAACCTGTCGATGCTGGGCGGCATCGTGTTCCTCTTCCACCAGTTGGGCGCCTTCCTGGGCGGCTGGTTGGGCGGGGTGGTCTACGACCGCACGGGCAACTACGACTTGGTCTGGCAGATTTCGATCCTGCTCAGCCTGCTGGCCGCCGCCCTCAACTGGCCGGTGCGTGAACGCCCGGTCGCTCGCCTGCAGGCCCAGACCGCATGAAGCGCTACCTGGCCCAAGGCTTGCTCGCCGTTGCCGCGATCGTGCTGCTGGCGCTGGTGTGGTGGGGGTGGCACCAGGGTGGGTTGGCGTTGATGCAACTGGGCATGGGGGTTTGTTAAGCGCTACCCTGCAAGTTCAAGGATTGTCTTGCGGGAGAAACGAACGATGCGTGCACATTGGTTGACGGTGCCTGTGCTGGCCCTGCTTGCCGCCACGTCGAGCTGGGCTGCGGATTGCCCGGCCTTGTTGCAGGGCAGCTTGCCCGAACTGCGTGGCAAAGGGCAGGTTGATCTGTGCCAGCGCTTTGCCGGCAAGCCGCTGGTGGTGGTCAACACCGCCAGCTATTGCGGGTTTGCGCCGCAGTTCGAGGGGCTTGAGGCGACGTATAAGGAGTACCACGAGCAGGGTTTGGAGATGCTCGGTGTGCCCTCTAATGATTTCAAGCAGGAAGATGCCGACAGCGAGAAGATTGCCAAGGTCTGCTACGCCAATTACGGGGTGACCTTCACCATGACCAAGGCCCAGCCGGTGCGTGGCAAGGATGCGATCCCGCTGTTCAGCGAGCTGGCGAGCCAGAGCAATGCGCCGAAGTGGAATTTCTACAAATACGTGGTGGACCGCAAGGGCAAGGTGATTGGCAGCTTCTCTAGCCTGACTAAGCCGGACGACCCGGCATTCAGAGCATCGATCGAGAAGGCCATCGCATCGCAGCCGTAGTGCCGCTTTTTTGTAGGAGCAGCACAAGGCTGCTCCTACAACGGGGGGCTTTTAATGGGGGTGAACGGTAATCGCCACCAGCCGTAGCACCACCGGCCTGACTATCAGCACGCAGAGAAACGCTACCGGCATGGCCAGTTGGTAGGCCTTCAATACGTTGCTCACATACTGCGGGTTCACCCCGGCGTTGGCCGCAGTGATCACGAAGCACATCAATAACGCCATGATCGACGACATGTAGAAGGCGAACACGTACGGTGTGGCACTGGGGCGCAGTTTGCGCCGGCTGCGCGTAGGGGACAGGTTGCTCATGCGAACTCCAGAAAGTTGAGTGGAGGCGCAGGTTAGCAATCGTCGGTGGCAGGGCTGTAGACCATCGTCATTGAGTTCTTTATAAAGAGATTCTTACGAATCCCAAGGGCTCGACATGGACCTGCTCAATGCCATCCGCAGCTTCATCAAGGTGGTCGAGGCCGGCAGCATCGCTGCCGGTGCGCGCAGCCTGGGGCTCAGCCCGGCGGCGGTGAGCCAGAACCTCGCACGCCTCGAAGCGCATCTGCAGGTGCGCTTGCTCACCCGCACCACGCGCAGCATGGCTTTGACCCCCGCCGGCACGCTCTACTACGAGCGGGTCAGGCAGGTGGACCGAGACCTTGCCCAGGCCGAACTGGCCGTCACCACCCCCGACAGCGAGCCTCAGGGCCGCCTCTGCATCGCCTCCACCTCGGCTTTCGGTCGCCATGTGCTGGCGCCCTTGATTCCGGCATTCAGTGCCCGATACCCCCAGCTTTCGATAGAGTTGGTAACGACTGATCGACGAGTCAATCATGCACATGAGGACGTCGATGTCAGCCTGCGCATCGCCCCGCAGCTGGAGGACCACCTGCTGGCGAGGCACATTGCCCGTATTCCGTTCATCTGCTGCGCCTCTCCCGGTTACCTGGCAAGCGCCGGAGTGCCTGCCACGCCCGAGGCGTTGCGCGATCACCGCTGCCTGGTGTTCCGCTACCCGGTCGACGGCCGCTTCCTGCGGTGGGGCTTCATGCGCGACGGGCTGCGTTTTGACGCGGATTTCGGCACCGTGCTGATCAGTGACGATATCGACGCCTTGACGCAGATGGCCCTGCACGATGGCGGCATCACGCGGCTGGCTGAGTTCATCGTGCGACCGTACCTGGCGTCCGGCGCGCTGGTGCCTGTGTTCGAATACAGCGACAACGGCCAGGCCTATGCCCAAACCGAGCCCATGGATATCTACCTGTGCCTGGCAGATCGTTTTGCCATGACCGTGAAGGTGCGTGCATTCATGGACTACCTCCATGAATGCCTGGGTGACAGCTGGAAGATCCAGGCATGAAAAAACCGCCACGAGGGCGGTTTTCCATACTGCGGGTGCGACTCAGAAGCGGTAGGTGAGGGATGCACCGACGCCGTGAGCGCTGTTTTCGTACTTGGCCTGGTAGCTGCCTTTGGTCGCGCTGACCTGGTTGACTTTGGTGTCCTCTTCCCACAGGTAGGAATACGCCACGTCGATGGTCATGTCTTCGCTTGGGCTCCAACCGGCACCCAGGCTGAACACCTTGCGATCGCCAGTCGGGATGCGCGGTGAACGGTCGTGGTTGTTGGTTGGCGACTGGTCGACGGTGAAGCCGGTACGCAGTACCCACTCCTTGTTGACCTTGTACGACGCGCCGATGGCGTGTGCCCAAGTGTCGTGCCAGTTCTGCTCTTCGGTGATGGTCTGGAATGCCGAACCTGCCAGCGGTGCCGGCACATCGTTCTGCACGGTGATGTCTTCCAGGCGGCTCCAACGGGTCCAGGTGCTGCCTGCGTACAGGGTCCACTGGTCGTCGAGTTCGTGGGTGACCGAAAGATCGACAGACTCAGGCGTCTTGATCTTCAGGGTGGCATCGAACTTGTTGCCGTTGAACGGCCCGATCAGCGGGGTGCTGACGCGGGTCTTGCCTTCGAGCTTGTAGTCGACCATCGAGTGGTAGGTCAGGCCGACGCGGGTGCTGTCGGTGGCCTGGACCAGGATACCGATGTTGTAGCCCACGGCGGTGTCATCGCCCTTGATCTTCACTTCGCCGTCGTTGCGGCCAGGGCTGAACGGGTTGATCAGGCTCGAGCCCAGTTCACCCTTGATGCGGTTGATGGTTGGACCGAAACCGATCGAAACCTTGTCGTTGAAGGCGTAGCTGACGGTTGGCTGGAAGGTCACCACCTCGACGTGGCTCTTTTTGCCCCAGTAGCGAGCAGCATCGTCGCTGCCGTAGTCGGTCACCAGGCCGAAGGGCACGTAGACGCCGAAACCGACGCTCCAGTGATCATCGATCGGCTTGACGTAGTAGCCCATGGGTACGCCAACGACAGGCACCATGTCACCATCGGTTTCCCCCCCGAGGTTGCTGCCACGGCCCGAGATATCGGACTTGGCGATGACGGCGGCGCCGCCCACGGTGATCTGTTCGCGCTTGAGGCGGGACATGCCGGCTGGGTTGCCAAACACGGTGCTGGCATCTTCGGCAGAAGAAGAACGTCCCGCGAAACCTGTCCCCATGCTGCTGATGCTCTGTTCGTTCAGGGCAAAGCCGCTGGCGAGCAGTTGGCTGGAAGCAAGCGCAACGGCTACACCGAGGGAGGTTTTGAGCATTACTTTTTTCATTATTAGAAACTCCTTGGGATCTCCGGGGCGAAAAGCTACCAACAAATTGCCTGCCGCGCTATAGCCTCAATCACAGGAGATAGAGCGGTTTTGTAGGACAATCCGACCAAAATTCCATTTTTTCCGGTAAAGCTGTAGGGCGTTTCTTAAGATGCCTGAGGCAATCTCTGATCTATGCAGGTATGCCAGGCGTGGGTGAAGTCGCGCAGGCGACCCTGAGGGTGGAAAACCTGGCGCCAGATGCGTGCCAGGCCCAGCAAGTCGTCAGCGGCAGGCAGGGGCGTGGCTTGCGCCTCGACCAGCATCCAGGCGATGGCGGTGGAATAGCGAAGGTTTACTGTGAGTTCCAGGTGCGGACCGCCAAGAAAGGCGTGTTGGCTGGCCAGGCCGCGGACCAGGCTGGCGAGGTCAGGGTCGCGGGCGAGATACTCGTCCCAGAGCGCCTGGTGACGGGTTTCGCCGATGCGGTAGAGGCCATGGCCACGCCGGTCGTGCAAGGCTGAGCCGAGGGCCGACTGGCTGGCGGCGATGCCCAGTAGCAAGGCTTCAGCGCTAGGGCAGTGGCGGTCCAGGTAGACCAGGGTGGGTCGGATCACATACAGACACAATTCATTCGCCGCGATACCCATGATGCCCTCGAGCAAGTAAGGGCCGGACGGGCGCTGGAGCTTGGCAGCTGGTGAATGATCAGGCCCGCCGGAAGCGGTTAGCACCGCTCGAGTTGAAGTGTAGTGTGATAATCGTGGTGTAAAGAGCTGTTTTTAAATCGATTGCTGCCTGACGTTCAAGGCTATATGCCATGGGGCAATTACGCCAAGAACGATCAGGCAGGCTACCTGGGCAAAGATTCAGCGCCTGAATGCCGCCGTATTCGCCGCTCACGCGGTGAGCGACTGACGGGTCCGGGCGATCACTGCCTGCAGGGGTTCCTTGCGGCTGTACTGTTCAGGGTACAGGCGTTCGGTGTGGCAGGCGACGCCGTGTTCGTCCACCAGGGTAAAGCTGAAGCTGCCCTTGCGAGGGGCAACGATAAGGCACTTCAACGGCGAGAAGGCCTGGGAAAGGGTGCCAATGGCAGCCTGAATGTGTGGATGAGTTTGCATATTATTGGAGGTTCCTGCTTTAAACACGGAGGGTATGATCCGTGCATGATAGAAACGTTCCAGTGACGCCTTTATTAAGGGACGAAACGAACCTGACTGGAACAAAGCAGCCAGAGAGAGCGCAATCAAATGTGGGCGCTTGGGCTGACTGGTAGGTACTTAAGAGGGCAGGCAGCACGCCGGGGCCAAGGTTCTAGGCCGTCGGGGTGGAATCCTGATCAATCTGCAAGGTGATTCGTGCTTGGGCAGCGTATGGCTGGCGAGGGAATCATCGAGTGTGGCCGGTCCTGGTTTCAGCAATGCGTGCTTTTGGGAGAGCAGCGTTGCAAGGACGCTTCTGGCCAGAATTGACTTTCAGCTTGGTACTAACGAGGCGCACCTTACCGCAGATATAGTGCTTTGGCAAGTGTTTGTGCACCTGCCCAGGCTAGCCGAGCAGTATGGCGCTTCTTTCGCGGGCTGGGAAGGGGGGCAAAGGGCTGTCATTACCGAGGATGTGCTGTTTTTGTGCACCCATATGAAGGCGTGAGGGGCAGTTGTTCACATTTGGCGCGCACGCTGTAACACACCCGCAACAGCCCTCTACAGCGTCGCCAATGCCTTGACTGGTGAGTTAAGTCAATGAAAAAAAACACTAATTTTAGCTGGTGAAAAAATCGTCAGTTTGACTGGAGGCCCCATTTTACGGGGGTTTAAGGGCTGCTGGAGGGGGTTGTCCACCGAGTTATCCACAGGAACTGTGGATTGTCCCAAGCGCTTGCTCTAGGACGGGTGTGCCAGCAACCCAGGGAACTGTCGGACAATCTTCGGGCGCCGCTAGACCGGTTGGTCATCCACTCGAAAACGTCAAGAAAAGATCATCGAAATTTTTTTTCAATCCTCCAGAAATCGACAGGCTATGCCAGAAAAAATGGAGTAGAGTGGCGCGCCTTTCGAGTCACCTTGCCTGTTGCTCATGAAGTTTCGCGGTAAACACCTCGCCAACCCTGCTGACGCCTCCTCAGTGCATCCACCCAAACGCTTCTCCCTGAAAGTGGCCCTGTGGCTGCTCGACAGCCCGCGCCTGGGTGACAAGCCTCAGGTCAAGCATTTGGCAGGCCGCTTGCTGAAACAGCCTGCGCGCCAAGGCGTGGTGGTGGCCCAGAGCCGGCTGGGGCAGATGCTGTGCCGTGATTGCGGCAATGCCCGCGACCGGCGTATCGGCCACGCGTTGCTGCGCCAGGCTGCCCGCGCCGGTGATCGCCGCGCACAGCTGGAATATGCCCGGTTGTGCCAGGCCAACGAGCCGGACCAAGCCCGCTACTGGCTGGAGCTGGCCGCTGCGCAGGGCTCGCAGGAAGCGCGGCGGCTGCTGGGGCAGTGGTTTTCCGGTTGATGGTGACGCGTGAAAAGGCGCAAGGCCAGTTCCCAGGCTGATAAGCTGCGCAGCATTCATCATGTTCGATCGGGGTAACCATGACAGTGGATCTGGCCAGCATTCTGCTGGGCTTGGTGGCAGGTGCGTTGCCCTGCCTGGTGTGGGTCATGCAGGTGCAGCGTCGCCAGGGCGCCCGGCAGGGTGAACAAGCCCTGCTCGAAGAGCGCCTTAACGCTGCCCAGTTGTCCCTGGCCGGGTTGCAGGCGCAACTGGACGCCAGCCGCGACGAAGTCAGCGACCTCAGCGAAGCCAACACCGTCAAGCAAGCCCAACTGGCAGCCCAGGGCCGTGAGCTGGAGTTGCTGCAGATCGACCGCGACAATGCCCGCGATGCCGCCCACGCCTGGAGCCTCGAACGCGCCAACCGTGAAGCCGAACTGCGCCGCCTGGAAGCCCAAGGCGCACGCCTGGAGGCGGAGCTGCGCGAGCAGCAGGAAAACCACCAACAACGCCTGGAAGACCTGCAAGAGGCCCGCGACACCCTGCGCGCCCAGTTCTCCGACCTGGCCACGAAAATCTTCGACGAGCGCGAACAACGCTTTGCCCAGACCAGCCAGCAGCACCTGGGCCAACTGCTCGACCCGCTCAAGGACCGCATCCAGGCCTTTGAGAAGCGCGTCGAGGAAAGTTACCAGCAGGAGTCACGCGAGCGTTTCTCCCTGGGCAAGGAACTGGAGCGCTTGCAGCAGCTTAACCAGCGCCTGTCCGACGAAGCCACCAACCTCACCCAGGCCCTCAAGGGCCAGAAAACCCAAGGCAACTGGGGCGAGATGATCCTGGAGCGGGTACTGGAGCACGCGGGCCTGGAAAAGGGTCGCGAATACCAGACCCAGGTCAGCCTGAAGAGCGCCGATGGCGAGCGTTTCCAGCCCGATGTGCTGATCATGTTGCCCGGCGACAAGCAGGTCGTGGTCGACGCCAAGGTCAGCCTCACGGCTTACCAGCAGTTTGTTGGCAGCAATGACGAGGCCGCGCTCAAGCAGCATGTGCAGTCGTTGCGCAGCCACGTCAAAGGCCTGTCGAGCAAGGACTACAACCGCCTCGAAGGCCTGCACAGCCTGGATTTCGTCCTGCTTTTCGTGCCCATCGAGGCCGCTTTTTCGGCGGCCCTGCAGGCCGAGCCCAACCTGTTCCAGGAAGCCTTCGACCGGCACATCGTGATTGTCAGCCCGACCACGCTGCTGGCCACACTGAGGGTGATCGACAGCTTGTGGAAGCAGGAACGCCAAGGCCAGAACGCCCGCGAGATCGCCGAGCGCGCCGGCTGGCTGTATGACAAGTTCGTGCTGTTCATCCAAGACCTGGACGAGCTAGGCAACCGCTTGCAGCAGGTGGACAAGGCCTACGCCGCGGCGCGCAACAAACTGTGCGAAGGGCGTGGCAACCTGGTCAGCCGCAGTGAGCAGCTCAAGCTCTTGGGTGCCCGTGCCAGCAAGAGCCTGCCGGCAGACTTGCTGGAGCGGGCGCTGTCCGATGAAGCCCTGCCGGACGAAGCGGTTACTGAACCAGGCTCAGATGCCGATTGAGCAGGGCGCGCAAGGCTGCTGGCTTGACCGGCTTGGCCAGGTAGTCCAGGCCTGAGGCATGCACCAGGGCGATGGTCTCTTTGCTGCCGTCGGCGCTGATCACCACCCCAGGCACCGGCTCGCCCAGCCGGGCGCGTAGCCAGCCCATCAGCTCGGTGCCGGTTTCGCCGTCGTCCAGGTGGTAGTCCACCAGCGCCAAGTGTGGGCGCATACCGTTGGCCAGCAAGGCCTCGCATTCGGCGCGGTTGCGGGCGGTCCAGACCTGGCAGCCCCAACGGCTGAGCAGGCTGTTCATGCCAATCAGGATGCTGTCTTCATTGTCGATGCACAGCACCTGCAGCCCGGCCAGCGGTTGGCCCGTCTGCTCCGCCGGCGCGCTGGGCGCGGGCGCCGCCTGGCGGGCGATCGGGACGCTGACGCGGAACACCGTGCCTTTGCCGGGCCATGAGCGCACTTCCAGGCTATGGCCCAGTACCCGGCACAGGCCGTCGGCGATGGCCAGGCCCAGGCCCAGGCCTTTTTCGGCACGGGTCTGGTGGCTGTCCAGGCGTTTGAACTCTTGGAAAATCTCTTGCAGCTTGTTGTCGGCGATCCCCGGGCCGCGGTCCCACACTTCCAGCCACAGGCGTTCGCCCTGGCGGCGGGCACCCAGCAGAATCGGGCTTTTGCCATAGCGCAGGGCGTTGGTCAGGAAGTTCTGCAGCACGCGGCGCAGCAACTTCATGTCGCTGTCGACCCGCAGGCGGCTGCCGCGCAGGCGGAACTCCAGCCCTTTCTCGGCGGCCAGTACCTTGAACTCGGCGCCCAGGGTGTCGAACAGCTCGTTGAGGGCGAACGGCTTGGCGTCCGGGGTGATCTTGTTGTTCTCCAGGCGCGAGATGTCCAGCAGGTCGCTGATCAGCTCTTCGGCCGAGCGCAGCGAGCTGTCCATGTGCTGCACCAGTTGCTGGGCCTCCTCGTTCATGCCCTCGGCCTGTTGCGACAGGGCGGCGGAGAACAGCCGCGCGGCGTTCAGTGGTTGCATCAGGTCGTGGCTGACTGCGGCCAGGAAGCGGGTCTTGGACTTGCTCACTGCCTCGGCCTGGCTCTTGGCTTCGGACAGCGCCTGGTTGAGCTGCGACAGCTCATGGGTACGCTCCGCCACCCGCTGCTCCAGGCCCTCGTTAGCATCGCGCAGCGCCTGTTCGGCTTCGCGGAACGGGGTGATGTCGGTGAAGCTCATGACGAAGCCGCCACCGGGCATCGGGTTGCCGATCAGCTCGATGACCCGGCCGTTGGGGAACAGCCGCTCGGAGGAATGCGCGCGGCCTTGGCGCATCCAGTGCAGGCGCCGCGCCACGTGAACCTGCGCCTCGCCCGGGCCGCACAGGCCGCGCTCGGCGTTGTAGCGGATGATGTCGGCAATCGGCCGGCCAACGCTGATCAGCCCGTCGGGGTAGTTGAACAGCTCCAGGTAGCGGCGGTTCCAGGCCACCAGGTGCAGGTTCTGGTCGACCACGCTGATGCCCTGGTTGATGTTCTCGATAGCCCCTTGCAGCAGCGCACGGTTGAACTGCAGCACTTCGCTGGCTTCGTCGGCGATGCGCACCACGTCTTCAAGCTGCATGTCGCGGCCTTCGATGGCGGCCTTGACCACGGCTCGGGTCGACGACGTGCCGAGCACCCCGGCGAGCAAGCGTTCGGTGTGCTCGATCCAGTCACCGTCGGCGTTCTGGTTGGGGTTGAAGCCTTTGCCCTGGCGGTAGGCGAAGCGGATGAAGCTCTGCCGCGCACGTTCTTCGCCGACGAAGCGCGAGGCCAGTGTCAGCAGGTCATCGATCTGCACCGCCAGCAGCGGTTTGCTGCTAGGGCGGGCGCTGGTCTGCTGGCCGATGAAGCGGCCAGCCTGCCAGTGCTCTGACACCCGCGTGCGCGACAGCACCGACACCCAGGCAAACAAGGTGAAGTTACCCGCCAGCGACAGCACCACGCCTTGGGTCAATGGGCTGATTGGCAGGTTCAGCGGGTTGCCATGCAGCCACGCCAGGCCCGGGAACAGCTCGAGCGACCAACCCACGCTATGGGCGGCAATCGGCAGCACCAGGGTGTAGAACCACAGGAAGATGCCGGCGGCGAGGCCGGCGAACACGCCGCGCCGGTTGGCTTGCTTCCAGTACAGCGCGCCGAGCATGGCCGGGGTGAGCTGAGTCACGGCGGCGAAGGCGATCTGGCCGATGGTCGCCAGGCTCGCGGTCGAACCGAGCAGGCGATAGCTGACATAGGCCAGCAGCAGGATCACCACGATGGTCACCCGGCGTACCGAGAGCATCCAATGGCGGAACGCTTCGAACGGGCGCTCGGCATTGTTGCGGCGCAGCAGCCAGGGCAGCAGCATGTCGTTGGAGACCATGGTCGACAGCGCCACGGCTTCGACGATGACCATGCCAGTGGCCGCCGAGGCGCCACCGATGAAGGCCAGCAGGGCCAGGCTCGGGTGGGCTTCGGCCAGCGGCAGGCTGATGACGAACGAGTCGGACATCACCGTGCCCGGCAGCAGCATCTGCCCGGCCAGGGCGATTGGCACCACGAACAGCGCAGCCAGCACCAGGTACATCGGGAACACCCAGCGGGCCAGGCGCATGTCCTGCGGTTCGATGTTCTCCACCACGGTGACATGGAACTGCCGTGGCAGGCAGATGATCGCCATCATGGCCACCGCGGTTTGCACCACCATCGACGGCCAGTTGATGGTCTCCTGCCAGTAGCTTTCCAGCTGGATCGACTGGCGCGCCTGGCTGAACAGGTCGTCAAAGCCGTCGTACAGGTTGAACACCACGAAGATGCCCACGGCCAGGAACGCCAACAGCTTGATCAATGACTCGAAAGCGATCGCCAGGACCATGCCGCGGTGGTGCTCGGTCACGTCCAGGCTGCGCGTGCCGAAGACAATGGCGAACAGTGCCAGCACCAGCGATACCACCAGCGCAGTGTCCTGCACGCGGGTGCCGGTGGCGTCGGCGTTGGCGCCGATCAGCAGGTTGACGCCCAGCACGATGCCTTTGAGCTGCAAGGCGATGTAGGGCAGCACGCCGACCAGGCAGATCAGCGCCACCACCACGGCCAGGGTCTGCGATTTGCCGTAGCGTGCGGCAATGAAGTCGGCGATCGAGGTGATGTTCTGCTGCTTGCTGATCAGCACCATCTTCTGCAGCACCCAGGGTGCGAAGATCAGCAGCAGCACTGGGCCCAGGTAGATCGGCAGGAATGCCCAGAGCTGTTCGGCAGCCTGGCCGACGGCACCGAAGAAGGTCCAGCTGGTGCAGTAGACGGCCAGCGACAGGCTGTACACCCAGGCACGCAGCTTCGGCGGCAACGGTGTGCTGCGTCGGTCGCCGTAAAAGGCGATGGCGAACATGATGGCCATATAGGCCAGGGCGACCACGGCGATCAGCCCACTGGACAACGACATGAAAACTCCGGAGCAAAAAAGGTAACGCGGTCCCGATCAATCAGTCTGGCACGCAGGCGCAGGTTCGTCAGCGCCGACGATGGTCGCAGTGGCGAGTCGTCGCAGGGATCGGCCTACGCCTGTACCAGCCTCTTCGCGGGTAAACCCGCTCCCACAGGAACACCACCGGCTTGAGCGCTGCGCAGTACCCGCGAAGAGGCCGGTACAGGCAACATCAATACCTGCGGGTACCCCGCCAGTAAAACACCCCCGCCAGTATCACCGACAACACCAGCAGGTAGAAGATTACCCCCGGCCACCAGTGCCCGAGGGCAAACCCGACCATCACCGGCCCCAGCGCCGCGCCCAGGTTGGACAGGTTCTGTGCGCCGTAATACACCCCGCGCAGGTGCTCTGGGGCGATCAGGTCGATGAACATGTACTCGGCGGGTATCACGATGATTTCCCCCAGGGTGAACACCAGCATCGCCAGGCACCACATCGGCACCGTGCTTGCCCATGAAAACCCCAGCAGCCCGGCGATGAACAGGCCCATCCCGGCCAGCAGCCAAGGCATCAGGCGCTGGCGGCTGATGCGCCGGCCGATCAGGTATTGCAGGGCAATCACCGTGATGGCGTTGGTGGTCACCAGGTAGCCGACCAGGCGCGCCGCCTCGCTTGGCGTGGTCGTCACCACCAGGTACTGCGACAAATAGGCAGTGAACTGGCCGAACACCACCGCGCTGAGGACCCCGCCCAAGGTGAAACACACCAGCCGCCGGTCACGCGCCAAGCCCAGCGCCACTTGCGCGAACCCGGCACCCGATTGCGCCGGGGCATCGCCCTGCAGGCCGCGGTCCCCCAGGCGCTGGTAGGCCAGGCCCATCCCCAGGCCGATCAAGGCGGAGGCGATGAAGGGCAGGTGGTCGTCCAGCTCCAGCATCGCGACGCCCAGCAAGGGGCCTGCGGCATAGCCGACGTTGCTCAAGGTGTATTTGATGGCGAACACCTCGGCCCGTTCGTCCACTGGCAGCAGCGCACAAAAGCCGGCCTTGGCCGCGATGTCGACCACCGCCAGGGCGAGGTTGATCAGTACCAGGCACAGGAAGAACAGCGCGGCCGAGCGGCTGGCGATGGCGCCGATGAAGGCCAGGGCAAACACCAAGGTGCTGGCGATCACCAGGGTATGGTTGCGCACGGTGTCCACCAGGTGGCCGCCGTACAGGCTGAGCAGCGAGGCGATGATCAACGCGCCGCCGATCAGCAGGCCGATCTGGCTGACCGGCAGTTGGAAGTTATCGGCCAGGTACACCACCAGGTAGGGCAGGGTCAGGGCGCGCGCCAGGGTCAGGGTGAAGGTGGTGATGAGCAGCAGGCGTACGGCGGGTGGGTAGCGCTTGAGGGCGGCGAGCATTGCCACGTCCTTGTCACTGGGCAAGAGGCCAAGAATAGGTGGGCAGTGAGGGTTTGTCTCGCGCGTTTCCAGTCGGCAGGTCGTTCAGCGGCGCGAAGAGCCGCTGCAGTGAGGATCAGGGTGGGGTGCCATCGAGTTCGAAGGAGGCTTTCTGTAAATCTTGCGAGTCCAGCCCGATCATCACATCGAACGTACCTGGCTCTGTCACCCGCTGCAGGTGCTGGTTGTAGAAGGCGAGCATGGAGGTATCGATGTCGAAGACAATCTGGCGTGACTCCCCGGGCGCCAACAGCACCTTCTGGAAGCCCTTGAGCTCTTTGAGCGGACGGCTCACGGAGGCGACGCGATCGCGAAGGTACAGTTGCACGGTCGTTTCGCCCGTGCGTTGCCCTTCGTTCTTGAGTGTCACGCTTACCTGCATAGCGTGCCCAGGTCGCAGGCGATGAGTAGACAGGGTCAGCGGTGAAAGGCTGAAGTGGGTATAGCTGAGGCCGTATCCAAAAGGATAGAGCGGTGTGTTATCGGTATCGAAGTAATGTGATCGATAGGCAGAAGGCTGCTGCGGGTCGAAGGGGCGCCCGGTATTCAACTGTGCGTAGTACAGCGGGATCTGGCCGACGCTGCGCGGGAAGGTGACAGGCAGCTTCCCGGAAGGGTTGTAGTCACCGAACAGCACATCGGCAATGGCATTGCCGCCTTCCGTACCGCTGAACCACGTCTCCAGCACGGCGTCTGCCCATTGGCTCTCCTCGACGATGGTCAGCGGTCGGCCATTCATCAATACCAGCACCAAAGGTTTGCCCGTGCGTTTCAGCGCTTGCAGCAATTCACGTTGTTGAGTGGGCAGGTTCAGGTCGGTTTTGCTGGCGCCTTCATGGGACATGCCCCGCGCTTCGCCCAACGCCACCACGATGACGTTGGCCTGTTGGGCGATGGCTACCGCTTCGGCAAGCAAGGCCAGGGGCGGACGCGGGTCGAAGTTCACCGTTTTGTCGGCGAGCAGTAGAAAGTCATCGCGCTTATCGCTGATGTTGGCTCCCAACGCGTACAACAGCTTGGCATCGTCACCGACTGCCGTCTTCAGCCCTTGGTAAAGGCTGATGGCCTGGCCAGGTTGGCCGCTGGCGTGCCAACTGCCAAGGATATCGACCGGGTTGTCGGCCAGGGGCCCTATCACCGCGACGGTACCTCGTTTGACGAGCGGCAACAGCGCATTCTGATTTTTCAACAGGACCAGAGAGCGTCGGGCCACCTCCCTGGCTTGAGCGCGATGGAGCGGCTTTGGGTCGTGTGAAGGCTGCGCGCCGTGCTGGGCGTGGCCCAACCTGCGATAGGGGTCGTGGAATAGCCCCAGGTCATATTTGGTGGCCAGGACTTGGTGTACGGCCTCGTCGAGCAGGCTGACAGGGACTGCGCCCTGTTCGATAAGCTGAGCCAGCGCTTGCTCGAAATAACGATCATTCATGCTCATCTGAGTGCCCGCGACCAAAGCGGCCTGGGCGGCATCTTCGCCACCGGCGGCAGTCCCGTGCGCGACCAGTTCTTGTACGGCGCTGTGATCACTGATCACCAGCCCCCGATAGCGCCATTGCTGGCGCAGGATGTCTCGCAGCAGCCATCTATTGGCCGTGGCGGGCACACCATTGAGTGTGGTCAACGCCGTCATTACTGCGCCCGCACCCGCCTCCAGGGCTGCCTGATAAGGGGGCAGGTAATCCTGAAACAGCTGATGAGTGCTGACGTTGGTTGTGTTGTAGTCGCGCCCACCTTCGACTGCGCCGTAGGCAGCGAAATGCTTTACGCAGGCCATGATGCTGTCAGCCGCGCCAAGCGTCGGGCCTTGCAACTGCTGTGTCACCCTCTCGGCGATACGCGAGACCAGGTACGGATCTTCACCGAAACCTTCAGACATCCTGCCCCAGCGAGGGTCGCGGCTTAAATCGACCATGGGTGCAAATGTCATGTCCAGGCCATCGGCGCTGGCTTCAATGGCCGCGATCCGCGCGGCGCTGCCGATCGCTTGCAAGTCCCAGCTCGACGCTTGGCCCAGGCCGATCGGAAATACCGTGCGGTGGCCGTGTACCACATCGCCTGCGAAGAACACCGGTATGCCCAGGCGGCCACGCTGCACGGCGGCATCTTGATAAGCACGCAGCTGCTCGCGGGTAACCCCCGGCTCGGTAAACAGTGCGCCTACCGCGCCCTTGGCCACGGTATCGAGCGCATATTGGGAGGGTGGGGTGCCTGGGGAATGCTTCATGCGTAGCTGGCCGACCTTTTCGGGCAGGCTCATCTGCTCCAGCAGGGCCGCAAGGAACTGTTCCTTCCCCATGGAGGGCGAGCCGCCCGTAGCAGAGACATTGGCTGCATGAAGCAGCAAGGTCAGCCCCAAGGTAAGCAGCGACGTGCTGCGCCGGGCAGGTTGCTTGAATGCACCGCACTCCATCCTTGGCGTTCTCTTAGCTCACATGGCCTCAGGGTGGCAGGCGCGGGGTTGAGCGGCTACTGACAGAACTGTCAGTTGACAGTGGTAATGTGGCTTCCAATGCTTTGCACGCATCCCAGGTTCTGTACGATAACTGTCCGCAGTCGCCCACACTGCGCTGGAATGGAGCTCGTCTGGCCTTGACGCCAACGCCTTTCATTCGGGCTCTAGATAGAACAACAGCCGTCGGTGGCCCAATTCAGGAACAAGGACGATGAGTCACACCTCGCAATTCACCTTGCTCGGCAAGCGGCGCTTCCTGCCGTTCTTCATCACCCAGTCGCTGGGTGCGTTCAACGACAACCTGTTCAAGCAATCGCTGATCCTGGCGATCCTGTTCAAGCTCAGCCTGGGGGACGGTGACCGTTCGATCTGGGTCAACCTCTGCGCGCTGCTGTTCATCCTGCCGTTCTTCCTGTTTTCGGCGCTGGGTGGGCAGTTTGGCGAGAAGTTCGCCAAGGATGCGCTGATCCGTGCGATCAAGCTGGCCGAGATCGGCATCATGGCCATCGGCGCCTTGGGCTTTATCACCAATCACCTTGCGTTGATGCTGGTGGCGTTGTTCGGCATGGGTACCCATTCGGCGCTGTTCGGGCCGGTGAAGTATTCGATCCTGCCCCAAGCCCTGCGTGAAGAAGAGCTGGTGGGCGGTAACGGGCTGGTCGAAATGGGCACCTTTTTGGCGATCCTCGCCGGCACCATCGGCGCCGGGGTGATGATGTCGTCGGCCAGCTATGCCACGGTGGTGGCCGGGGGCGTGGTGGGCACTGCGGTGCTGGGCTATTTGGCCAGCCGCTGGATCCCGCGCGCCGCCGCGGTGTCGCCGCAGATGCGCCTGGACTGGAACATCTTCAAGCAGTCCTGGGCGATCCTGCGCATGGGCCTGGGGCAGACGCCTGCGGTGTCGCGCTCGATCGTCGGCAACTCGTGGTTCTGGTTCGTCGGCGCCATCTACCTGACCCAGATCCCGGCGTACGCCAAGGACTGGCTGCATGGCGACGGCACTGTAGTGACCCTGGTGCTGACCCTGTTCTCGGTGGGCATCGCCCTCGGCTCGCTGCTGTGCGAGCGGCTTAGCGGGCGCAAGGTGGAAATCGGCCTGGTGCCGTTCGGCTCGTTCGGCCTGACCCTGTTCGGCCTGCTCTGGTGGTGGCATTCCGGCGATGTGCCGGCGGCGGCGCTGCCGCACGACTGGCTGGCGCTGCTGGGCATGAGCCAGGCCTGGTGGATCCTGGTGTCGATTGTCGGGCTCGGGGTGTTCGGCGGCTTTTATATCGTGCCCCTGTATGCCTTGATCCAGGCGCGCACGGCCGAAGATCAGCGGGCCCGGGTGATCGCCGCCAACAACATCCTCAATGCGTTGTTCATGGTGGTTTCGGCAATCCTCACCATCGTCCTGCTGGGGGTGGCCGAACTGACCATCCCGCAGTTGTTCCTGGTGGTGTCGTTGCTCAACATCGCGGTCAACGCCTACATCTTCAGGATCGTGCCCGAGTTCACCATGCGCTTCCTGATCTGGCTGCTCAGCCACTCGATGTACCGCGTGGAGCACCGCGACCTGGAGCGCATCCCGGATGAAGGGGCGGCGCTGCTGGTGTGCAATCACGTTTCGTTCGTTGACGCGCTGCTGCTCGGCGGTGCGATTCGCCGGCCGATCCGCTTTGTCATGTACTACAAGATCTACAACCTGCCAGTGCTCAACTTCGTGTTCCGCACCGCAGGTGCCATCCCGATTGCCGGGCGCGGTGAGGACGAGGCCATTTACGAGCGTGCCTTCGCGCGTATCGCCGAGTACCTGGCGGCGGGTGAGTTGGTGTGTATCTTCCCGGAGGGTAAGTTGACCGGTGATGGCGAGATCGATGTGTTCAAAGGCGGGGTCAACCGCATTCTCAGCGAAACCCCGGTGCCGGTGATTCCCTTGGCGTTGCAGGGGCTGTGGGGCAGCTTCTTCAGCCGAGACCCGGGCAAGGGGTTTTTCAAGCGCTTGTGGTCGCGGGTGACCATCGTGGCTGGCGCCGCCATCCCGGTGGAGGCGGCGCAGCCGGATGCGTTGCGTGAGCAGGTCAGCCGCTTGCGCGGCGACCTGCGTTAGCGCGCGCGGGTCAGCTGGCGCTGACTTTCAGGCCGATCAGGCCACAGACGATCAGCGCCACACTGACCAGCCGCACCAAGGCCATGGATTCGCCAAACAGGATGATCCCGGCGATTACCGTGCCCACAGCGCCGACGCCCGTCCAGATGGCATAGGCGGTGCCCAGCGGCAGCTCCTTCATGGCCAGGCCCAGCAGGCCGAGACTGATGACCATGGCGCCGACGGTGAGTACGGTGGGGATTGGCTTGCTGAAACCGTCGGTGTATTTCAGGCCGACGGCCCAGCCGACCTCGAACAGGCCGGCGAAGAAAAGAATGATCCAGGACATGCTGTGTCTCCATCGTTGTAAAGGATGGGGCCGTCCCCGGAATGGTCACGCGGTGCGTCGTGAGGTCGTCCTCACAGTGGGCAATAGGGTGCACATTTTCTGAATACTGGGCAAGCCTGTGCCGGCCTCTTCGCGGGGCAAGCCCGCTCCCACAGGTCCCCACATGCCCCGAGAGCAGTGGGGTACCTGTGGGAGCGGGCTTGCCCGCGAAGAGGCCGGGCCAGGCAGCATCAATCCCTGGCTGGCTCGCCATTCTCAACGGCTGACGAAGGCGCTTCCAGGCGACGGAACCAGGTCGACAGCAACGCCCCGGAAATATTGTGCCAAACGCTGAACAACGCACTCGGCACCGCGGCCAATGGCGAGAAGTGCGCCGCCGCCAGTGCTGCCCCCAGCCCGGAGTTCTGCATGCCCACCTCCAGCGCCAGCGACTTGCGTTGGGCCAGCGGTAACTTGCACAGCTTGCCGGTCAGGTACCCCAGCAAATAGCCAAAGCTGTTGTGCAGCATCACCACCGCCATGATCAGCAGCCCCGACTCGGCGATCTTCGCCTGGCTGGCCGCCACCACCGCGCAGACGATCATGACGATGCTCACCACCGACACCAGCGGCAACACCTGCACGGCGGCCTGCACCCGAGCGCCCAACAGGCGCTGGGCCAGCACGCCGAGCACGATCGGCAGCATGACCAGCTGCAGGATCGACCAGAACATGTCCATGAACGAGACCGGCAGCCAGGCCGAGGCCAGGAACCAGATCAGCGCTGGGGTCAGCAGCGGGGCGAGCAGGGTGGTGACCGCGGCGATCGCCACCGCCAGCGCCAGGTCGCCCTTGGACAGCCAGACCATCACGTTCGAGGCGGTGCCGCTCGGGCAGCAGCCGACCAGAATCACCCCGACGGCGATCTCGGCGGGCAAGTGGAACAGCTGGCAGAGCAGCCAGGCCATGCCCGGCATGATCACGAAATGCGCCACCACCCCCAGCATCACGCGCCAGGGTTGGCGGGCGAGGGCAGCGAAGTCGTCGAGCTTGAGGGTCAGGCCCATGCCGAACATCACCAGCCCCAGCAGCGGCACGATGGCCACTTTCAAGGCGATGAACCACTGCGGTTGCAGGAAGGCCAGCACGGCGAACACCAACACCCAGAGGGCGAAGGTGTTACCGACGAAGCGGCTGAGGGCGGCGAGGGCGCGCATGGGAAAGTCCTTGTACTTATATAAAGAGGTGAGTTTCCAGGGCCCTTTCGCGGGCAAGCCCGCTGCCACTGGGTGAGCAAGCACCTGTGGCAGCGGGCTTGCCCGCGAAAGGGCCGGTACTGGCCAACGATTAACGATCAGGCCAGCACCGGCAAAGCATGAAGGTTAGACCCCTTGCGGAATCTCCTCCCCACCCAAGGCCTCGAACAGCACCGGGAGGAATTCGGTAAAGGTCATCATCATCAGCAGGAAGCTGGCATCGAACTGCTGCTGGGCCTCATCACCGCCATCCTGTTCGGCCTGCTCTTGCAGCAGCTCTTCGAACTTCAGTCGCTTGATGACCATCTTGTCGTCGAGCACGAACGACAGTTTGTCTTGCCAGGCCAGGGCCAGTTGGGTAACCACCTTGCCGGTGCTCAGGTGCAGCTGGATTTCTTCGCTGGTCAGGTCCTGGCGCTTGCAGCGCACGATGCCACCGTCTTCGGCGGTGTCGCGCAGCTCGCACTCGTCCAGTACATAGAAGCCTTCGGCCGCTTGCTGCGATTTGACCCAGTCGGTCATGGTGGCCGCTGGCGCGATCTTCACGGTAGCGGGGCGTACCGGCAGCGAGCCCATGACTTCACGCAGGGTCGACAGCAGGTCTTCGGCACGCTTGGCGCTGGCCGAGTTGACCAGGATCACGCCCAGGCGCGGGGCGATGGCGGCGAAGATCATCGAGCGACGAATGAAGGCGCGCGGCAGGAAGGCCTGGATGATCTCGTCCTTGATCTGGTCGCGTTCCTTTTTATAGACCTTGCGCATCTGCTCGGTCTCGATCTCTTCGACCTTCTCCTTGACGGCGTCATTCACCACGCTGCTTGGGAGGATACGTTCTTCCTTGCGCGCGGCGATCAGCAGGAACTCGCCGCTGACGTGCACCAGGGGAGCGTCTTCGCCCTTGCCGAATGGCGCGACGAAGCCATAGGTGGTCAGCTCCTGGCTGGCGCAGGGACGGGCCGGCTTGCTGGCCAGGGCGGTTTCCAGTGCTTCGGCTTCGAATGGAACATCCTGGGTCAGGCGGTAGGTCAGCAGGTTCTTGAACCACATGAGGGGCAATCTCTCCTTAATGCATAAGGCGGGCATTATTCTCCGAGCGGTGGTTCCCGTCCAACCCTGTCAGAGGGCCAGCACCCTTATATAAAGGAAGAAAAGCCCAGCGTTGCTAGGTCTTTGAAAGGCTTCGAAAAAATTTTTAAAAAAGTCGAAAAAAGTGCTTGCCAGGGTAGGGGCTCATCCGTAGAATGCGCGCCACACCGAGACGAAAGGGTGATTAGCTCAGCCGGGAGAGCATCTGCCTTACAAGCAGAGGGTCGGCGGTTCGATCCCGTCATCACCCACCACTCGATGTATAGCGCAGCGGTAGTTCAGTCGGTTAGAATACCGGCCTGTCACGCCGGGGGTCGCGGGTTCGAGTCCCGTCCGCTGCGCCATATTCAACTTCCAGGGCCAACTGAACACCCGGAAGTTACAGAAAAAGCGACCTTAGGGTCGCTTTTTTTGTTTGTGCTGAATTTTGCTGCGCCAAGCCTATCGTATTCAGTTAGCAGGGACCTGTGGGAGCGGGTTTACCCGTGAAGAAGGCGACGCGGTGTAGGGCACCGGCTTCGCCGGTGTTCGCGGGTGAACCCGCTCCCACAGGGTCTGTGCCGCGCTGCGGTATCAACGCTTGCGTTCTTCCTCCCGCAACGTCAGCACCTCAACCCCCGCCTCAGTCACCGCCACCGTATGTTCCCACTGCGCAGAAAGCGTATGGTCGCGGGTGATCACCGTCCACCCGTCCTTCAACGTCCGTGTCCCACGCCCGCCCTGGTTGATCATCGGCTCGATGGTAAACACCATGCCAGGCTTGAGCGCCATGCCCATGCCGCGCTGCCCGTAATGCAGCACCTCCGGCTTTTCATGCATCTGCTGGCCGATGCCATGCCCACAATATTCGCGCACCACGCTGTAGCCCGCAGCTTCGGCATGGGCCTGGATAGCATGGCCAATGTCACCCAGCGTCGCCCCCGGGCGCACCTGCTCGATGCCTTTCCATAGCGCGTCATAGGTGGTGTCGACCAACCGCCGGGCCTCATCGCTGATCACCCCAAGGCAATACATCTTCGACGAATCGGCGATATAGCCGCCTTGTTCGAGGGTGATGTCGACATTGATGATCGACCC
The DNA here is from genome assembly GCF_014269095.1 of Pseudomonas sp. SWRI50. Lineage (NCBI taxonomy): Bacteria > Pseudomonadati > Pseudomonadota > Gammaproteobacteria > Pseudomonadales > Pseudomonadaceae > Pseudomonas > Pseudomonas sp. SWRI50. The sequence goes on from NZ_JABWRW010000001.1 coordinate 447,087, forward strand.
TTCCTTCAGCACTTCATCAGCCTTCGGCATGCCGTGGCAGACCACATGGTCCACTGACGTATTGAGCGCGTAGGGGAACCCATACTGGCCCTTGCTCGCCGGGCGTGCCTTCAGGCTGTCGACGATGAACGCCTCGGCATGGTCGTTGATCTGCATCGTGGTTACGCCAGGGCGTATGAAACGGTCGAGCTCTGCAAATACCTGGGCCAGTAGCTGACCGGCGTTGCGCATCACGTCGAGTTGGGCGGGGGTTTTGAGGATCACCTGGGACATGGGGGGAGGGCAGTAACTCTGGCTGAAATGTGCCCCAGCATAGCGCTGCGAGCCTGCGAGATGCCACCGCATGGTGCGCCAAACCTTCCCATAGCGCAGGCCCTGTAGGAGCGGGCTTGCCCGCGATGAGCCCAGTACAGCTGGCCCGGTAATTGCTGGCTTGCCTCTACCCAGGGCAATCAATGCCGATTGCCCGCACATTTTCACGACAAAGGCGCCGTGTTGCCCCGCTTGCCATGCAAGCCGGGGCAGCCGGCGCCTTTTGTGTTTTTACCAGGAGACCGGCCCATGAGCAGCAGCGAAGTACGCAGTGTCTGCCCGTATTGCGGCGTCGGCTGCGGCATTGTCATGAGCGTGGCCGATGGCAAAGTCAGCAAGATCAGCGGCGACAAGCAGCACCCCAGCAATTTTGGCCGCCTGTGCACCAAGGGCCTGACCGCGCACGTACCGCTGAGCGCGGCCGGGCGCATGGAAGACGCCTACCTGCGCCAGCAACGCAGCCAGCAACCGGCGCGCACAGGCTTGGACCAGGCCATCGCCCAGGCCGCCGAGCGCCTGCGCGGCATTATCGACCAGCACGGCCCCGATGCCGTGGCCTTGTATGTGTCGGGGCAGATGTCGCTGGAGGCGCAGTACCTCGCCAACAAACTGGCCAAGGGTTTTATCCGCACCCGCCATATCGAGTCCAACTCACGGCTGTGCATGGCCAGCGCTGGCAGCGGCTACAAGCTGTCATTGGGCGCCGATGGCCCGCCTGGCAGCTACCAGGACTTCGAGCACGCGGAGGTGTTTCTGGTGATCGGCGCCAACATGGCCGACTGTCACCCAATCCTGTTCCTGCGCCTGCTCGACCGGCTGAAAGCCGGCGCCAGGTTGATCGTCGTCGACCCCCGGCGCACGGCCACCGCAGACAAGGCCGACCTGTTCTTGCAGGTACGCCCGGGCACCGACATGGCCCTGCTCAATGGCTTGCTGCACCTGCTGCACCAGAACGGCCATACAAACGCTGACTTCATCGCCCGTCACACCGAGGGCTGGGAAGACCTGCCTGCATTCCTGGAGGACTACAGCCCCGCCCGCGTCGCCGCCATCACCGACCTGAGCGAAGCCGACATCCGCACCGCCGCCGAGTGGCTCGGCGGTGCCAAGGACTGGATGAGCTGCTGGACCATGGGCCTTAACCAGAGCATCCATGGCACCTGGCACAGCAACGCGATCTGCAACCTGCACCTGGCCACCGGCGCCATTTGCCGCCCTGGCAGCGGGCCGTTCTCCCTCACCGGGCAACCGAATGCCATGGGCGGCCGCGAGATGGGCTACATGGGGCCGGGCCTGCCGGGGCAGCGATCGGCGTTGGTGGCGGCCGACCGCGCCTTTGTCGAAAACCAGTGGCAGCTGGCCCCAGGCAGCCTACGCAGCGAAGGCGGCGAGGGCACCGTGGCGCTGTTCGAGCAGATGAAGCGCGGCGAGGTAAAGGCGTGCTGGATCATCTGCAGCAACCCCGTGGCCAGCGTCGCCAACCGCCAGCAGGTGATCGACGGCCTGGGCCAGGCTGAACTGGTGATCACCCAGGATGCGTTTCTCGACACCGAGACCAACCGCTACGCCGACATCCTGTTGCCGGCCGCGCTGTGGGCCGAAGGCGAGGGCGTGATGATCAACAGTGAACGCAACCTGACCTTGATGCCCCGCGCCGTGGTACCCCCAGGCCAAAGCCTGCCGGACTGGCAGATCATCGCCCGCATCGCCTGCGCCATGGGCTATGCCGAAGCCTTCGACTACCCCGATGCCGAAGCGGTGTACGAAGAAATTCGCCGTTTCCACAACCCGGCAACCGGCTACGACCTGCGCGGTATCGGCTACACCGACCTGCGCGCGCAGCCGCGCCAGTGGCCCTGCGCGCCAGGCCATGAGGCCCCGCGCAGCCCGCTGCGTTACCAGAACGACGGCAGCAGCCAGCCGCTGTTGCTCGACGCCCAGGGCAAGCGCCCGGCGCTGGCGTTTCCGACGGCCAGTGGCAAAGCGCGCTTCTTCGCCCGCCCTTGGCTGCCTGCGCCCGAGCTGCCCGACGCGGACTACCCAATGGTGCTCAACACCGGCCGCGTGCAGCACCAATGGCACACCCTGACCAAGACCGGCAAGGTGCCTGCGCTGAACAAACTCGAGCCCGGCCCCTTTGTCGAGCTGCACCCTGACGATGCCGCGCGCCTGGGTATTCGCGACAAGGACCAGGTGGCCGTCCGCTCGCGGCGGGGGCAGGCGTTGTTGCCGGCACGGGTCAGTGATCGGGTCATGCCGGGCAACTGTTTCGCCCCCTTCCACTGGAACGATGTGATGGGCGAGCAGCTGGCGATCAATGCCGTGACCTGCGATGCCGTCGACCCGCTGTCGCTGCAGCCGGCCTTCAAACACTGCGCCGTGGCCCTGCAGCGGGTTGCCGGCGAACGTATCGACGCCGTTGACCTGAGCGCCGCCACTGCCAACCCGGAGCCTGCCCGCATGCCGACCGCCACCCTGTCCCGTCTGCTTGGCTTGGACACCCTGCCAGCCCCGGTGCTGGCCGAGGAGGAGCGTCATTACGTGCAGGGCTTTTTGCTCGGCCTGGACCAGGCCCGCGCTGAGGGGGTGCCCAGCCTGCCGGCCAGTGCGCCGCTGGCCGCAAGCCGGCGGCTGTTCGTCGATGGGCTATTGGCGGGGTTGTTCGCCCAGCCTTCGGAACTGCCTAACCCGGCGCTTGCGGCGCCCCAGCATCAGGTGCTGTGGGCCTCGCAAACCGGTAACGGTGAGGCACTGGCCGAACGCTGTGCCGAACGCCTGCGTGGCGCCGGCCTCGCCGTGCAGCTCAGTTGCATGGCAGCGGTCAGCCCGCAGCAGTTGCACGGCGCGGCCAGTGTCGTACTGATCGCCAGTACGTTTGGCGATGGCGATGCGCCCGACAGTGCGACGGCGTTCTGGCAAGCCCTGCAAGGCGAGGAGGGCGCCCATTGTGCCGACGTGCCTTACGCCGTGTTGGCCTTGGGTGACTCCAGTTACGACCAGTTTTGCGGGTTTGGCCGCAAGCTCGATCAGCGCCTGGCCGAGCTGGGCGGGCGAAGGTTGTTGCCACGGGTGGACTGCGAGCCGGACTTCGATGAGGCGTTCGCCACCTGGCTCGACGCCTTGTCATCGCAGTTGGGTAGCGCCGCCGCGCCCCAGGCAAGCAGCGCACCCGCGCCCGTGGAGGCCTACAGCAAGCAGCAACCCTGGTCGGCCACCTTGCTGGAAAACCGCGTGCTCAACGCCCCAGGTGCCAGCAAGGAGACTCGCCAACTGGTGTTCGACCTGTCGGGCAGCACGTTTACCTACCAGCCGGGCGATGCCTTGGGCGTATGGCCGCGTAACTGCCCGGCGTTGGTCGAGGAGTTGCTGGCACTGATGCGCCTCGATGGCCAGGCCCTGGTTGAGGTCAAAGGCCAGCCTGCGCTGCCGTTGGCCGTTGCCATGCAAGCCCACCTGGAAATCGCCAAGGTCACCCCTGCGCAGTTGCAGGTGTTCAGCCAGACGGCGGCGGACCTGCGCCGGCTGCTTCAGCCTGAGCACAAGGCCGAGCTGCAGAGCTGGTTGTGGGGGCGGCAGTTGGCAGACGTACTGCACGAGTTCCCGCAAGACCTGCCATTGGCCACCTGGCTTGACCTGCTCAAGCCGTTGCAGCCGCGCTTGTACTCAATCAGTTCCAGCCCGTTGGCGCACCCCGGCCAGGTTCACCTGACGGTCTCGACGGTGCGTTACGGGCAGCGCAAAGGGGCCTGCTCGACCTTTCTGGCCGACCGTGCGCAAGGCATCAAGGTGGCGATCTTCCCGCAGGCATCGAAGCATTTTCGCCTGCCTGAGGACGACAATGTGCCGGTGATCATGGTCGGCCCAGGCACGGGTATCGCGCCGTTTCGGGCGTTTCTGGAAGAACGCGAAGCGCGTGGGGCCCGTGGGCAGAACTGGCTGTTTTTCGGTGAGCAGTCTGCCGCCAGCGATTTCTATTACCAAGCGCAGTTGCAAGCGTGGCAGGCGACCGGCCATGTGCGCCTGGATACCGCTTTCTCGCGCGACCAGCCCGAGAAAATCTATGTGCAGCAGCGCATGCACGAGCAGGGCGCTGACCTCTGGCGGTGGCTGGAAGCGGGCGCGTTCTTTTATGTGTGCGGCGATGCCCAGCGCATGGCCAAGGATGTGGACAGCGCCTTGCGTGTCATCGTCGCGCAGCATGGCGGTATGAGCGAGGCTGCGGCGGATGCGTATGTAGAGGCATTGAGCAAGGCCAAGCGCTATCGGCGCGATGTGTATTGAGTGCACCGGGATGGGGAGGGGTGCACCTTGGCTGTGCGGTTTGGGGTGCCTGTAACGGCCTCTTCGCAGCACAAGGCTGCTCCTACCGGTTCTGCACACTCCCTGTAGGAGCAGCCTTGTGCTGCGAAGAGGCCCAACAGGCAGTCTTTGGCACACTCCCTGCTTTACCAGCTTCACAACACGCCCCACTGATCAACGGCGATCAACCAGGGGCACACCCTGATGAGTACAGGCAAAGGCGCCTGGAGCTTCGGCTCCAGGCGTTTTTTTTTGATCGAGGATCGGCTATGAAGGCAACAGCGAACGGCGGACAGCGCGAGAAACTGGTCATTGTCGGCAACGGCATGGTCGGCCACCACTGCGTCGAGCAACTGATCGAGCGGGACGCCTTGGAGCGGTTCGAGGTGCGGGTGTTCGGCGAAGAACGCCAACGTGCCTACGACCGTGTGCACCTGTCCGAGTACTTCGGCGGCAGCTGTGCCGAAACCCTGGCCCTGTGCGAGCAAGGCTTCTATACCCGCCAAGGCGTGCACCTGCACCTGGGCGAGCCTGTGCTGGAGATCGACCGCGCGCGCCGCGAAGTGGTCACCGCCGAAGGCCGCTATGGCTACGACCAGTTGATCCTGGCCACCGGCTCATACCCCTTCGTACCCCCGATCGAAGGCTCCAGCGGCAATGCCCGCCTGGTCTACCGCACCCTCGACGACCTCGACGCCATCCGCGCCGCCGCCCAGGGTGCCCGCCGAGGGGTGGTGGTCGGCGGGGGCTTGTTGGGCCTTGAAGCAGCCAATGCGCTGAAGTCGCTCGGCCTGGAAGCCCATGTGGTGGAGTTCGCCCCTCGGCTGATGCCGGTGCAGTTGGACGGCGAGGGCGGCGCGGCGCTCAAGGCGCAGGTCGAGGCCTTGGGCGTAGGCGTGCACCTGTCCCGCGCGACCCAGTCGATCAGCGCCGGTGAGGCGTATCGCTACCGCATGAACTTCGACGGCGGCGAGCACCTGGAAACCGACCTGATCGTGTTCTCTGCCGGTATCCGCCCGCAGGATGCGCTGGGCCGCGCGTGCGGGCTGGAGATTGCCGCCCGCGGCGGGGTGGTGATCGACAATCACTGCCGCACCCATGACGCCCGCATCTTCGCCATCGGCGAGTGCGCTTCATGGAATGGCAGCGTGTTCGGCTTGGTCGCGCCGGGCTACAGCATGGCGCGCAACCTGGCGGCGCTGCTGGTGGGCGATGAAGCGGTGCCGTTCACCGGCGCCGACATGTCGACCAAGCTCAAGCTGCTGGGCGTGGATGTCGGCTCGATCGGCGATGCCCATGGCGCTACGCCGGGCTCGCGCAGCTACCGCTTCATCGACGAAGCCAATGCGGCCTATCGCCGGCTGGTGGTGGATGCCAGTGGCAAGCATGTGCTCGGCGCGGTGCTGGTCGGTGACAACAGCTACTACGATACCCTGCTGCAGTACGCGCAAAACGGCATCGCCCTGCCTGCCGACCCGGCCGCCCTGATTTTGCCGCAAACGGGCGGCGCGCCGGCCTTGGGCGCCGATGCGCTGCCCGACAGCGCGACCATCTGCTCGTGCCACAACGTCAGCAAGGGCGCAGTCTGCGCCGCTATCGACAGCGGCTGCAGCGACCTCGCTGCGGTCAAGGGCTGCACCAAAGCGGCCAGCGGTTGCGGCGGCTGTGCGGCCCTGCTCAAGCAGGTGTTCGAGCACGAACTGACCGCCCGCGGCGTGACCGTCGACAAAAGCCTGTGCGAACACTTTGCCTACACCCGCCAGGAGCTTTACGGGCTGGTGCGGGTTGGCGGCATCCGCACCTTCAATGACTTGCTCGCGCGCCATGGCAAAGGCCACGTCGGTTGTGATATCTGCAAGCCGGCGGTGGGCAATATCCTCGCCTCGTGCTGGAACCAGCCGATCATGGACCCGGCGCTGGTGCCGCTGCAGGACACCAACGACACCTTCATGGCCAACATGCAGAAAAACGGTACCTACTCGGTGGTGCCGCGCATCCCTGGAGGCGAAATCACCCCGGACAAGCTGATCGTGATCGGCCAAGTGGCAAAAAAGTACGACCTCTACACCAAGATCACCGGTGGCCAACGCATCGACCTGTTCGGCGCCCAGCTGCACGAGTTGCCGCTGATCTGGGGCGAGTTGATCGAAGCCGGTTTCGAGACGGGCCATGCCTACGGCAAGTCGACCCGCACGGTGAAGTCGTGCGTGGGCAGCACCTGGTGCCGTTACGGTGTGCAGGACAGCGTCGCCATGGCCCTGCGCCTGGAAGACCGCTACAAGGGCCTGCGCAGCCCGCACAAGCTCAAGTTCGCGGTGTCTGGCTGCACCCGCGAATGCGCCGAGGCGCAGAGCAAGGACATCGGCGTGATCGCCACCGACAAGGGCTGGAACCTGTATGTGTGCGGCAACGGCGGCATGCGCCCGCGCCACGCCGAGCTGTTTGCCACCGACCTGGACGACGAGACCCTGGTGCGCCTGATCGACCGTGTGCTGATGTTCTACATCCGCACTGCCGACAAACTGCAGCGCACCTCGGTCTGGCGCGAAAGCCTGGAGGGCGGGCTGGACTACCTCAAGCAGGTGATCCTCGACGACAGCCTGGGCCTGGCCGCCGAGCTTGAGGCGCAGATGCAGCATGTGGTCGACCACTATGAATGCGAATGGGCCAATGCCCTCAACGACCCGGAGAAGCTCAAGCGCTTCCGCACCTTCGTCAACGACCACCGCGCCGACCCGGACGTGCACTTCGTCCGCGAGCGCGAGCAGCGCCGCCCAGCGGCACCGCTGCACCTGATCCCCACTGCCGAGGAGGCTGTCTGATGAACCTGACCAATACTGCTGTAGCCCACCAGACGAACTGGCAGACAGTCTGCCAAGCGCGCGACCTGGTAGCCGATTCCGGCGTGGTGGTGTGGCACGAGGGGGCCCAGGTGGCGCTGTTCTACTTGCCGGGTCAGGAACAGCCACTGTATGCGCTGGATAACCGCGACCCGCGCTCGGGTGCCAACATCATTGGCCGTGGGTTGGTGGGTAGCTTGCAGGGTGAGTTGGTGGTGGCGGCGCCGCTGTACAAACAGCATTTCAGCCTGCACAGCGGGGAATGCCTGGAAGATGCCGGGCAGCGGCTGCGGGTGTGGCCGGTGCGGCTGAACGGGGAGGCTGTGGAAGTGGCGGTGGCCTGATCCGCATCGTGCAACTGTACCGGCCCTTTCGCGGGCAAGTCGGACCGCGAAGGGGCCGGTACAGGCCGCTTAGATAACCAACCCCTGTGGTGTACGCCCGGCAAACACATCCACCAGGCTTGCCACCACCATTTCGCCCATGCGCGTGCGGGTCTGCACGGTGGCGCTGGCTCGGTGCGGCTGCAGCACTACATCCTCGCGCTCGAACAACGCCTCGGGCACCCGAGGTTCATCGGCAAACACATCCAGCGCCGCCCCGGCGATCTCACCCGCTTCAAGTGCCGCGATCAACGCGGGCTCGTCCACCAACTTGCCACGGGCGATATTGATCAGGTAACCGTCTGGGCCAAGCGCCTGCAGCACCTTGCGCCCCACCAACGCCTCGCCTTGGTCGGCGGCCGCCGCCAGAATCAGCGCATCGCTGTCTTTGGCCAATTGCTGCAAGTTCGACTCAAAGCCATAAGGCACGTCCTGTGGCTGCAGGTCGGTGTAGCGAATCGGGCAGCCAAACGCCGCCGCCCGCTGGGCCACCGCGCGGCCGACGCGGCCCATGCCGACGATACCCACACGCATGCCCGACACCTGCCGCGCCAACGGCAATGGCGCCAGCGGTGTGGCGCTGGTGGCCCAGTGGCCGGCGCGGACGAACCGGTCACCGCTGCACAGCCCTCGGCACACGCCAATCAGCAAGCCGATGGCGAGGTCGGCGACATCCTCGGTCAGCGCGCCGAGGGTTGCAGTCACCTGGATACCCCGATCACGCGCATAGGCCAGGTCGATGGCATCGGTGCCGACGCCATTCACCGCGATCACTTCCAGCTTGGGCAGGCGCGCCATCAGCGCTTGGCTGATGCCGGTATGGCCGCCGGTGACCACGGCGCGGATGGTGTTGCCATGCGCGCTGACATAGGCGTCCTTGTCGGCTTGCTCGTAGTACCGGTGCACGGTGAACAGCGCTTCCAGGCGCTCGCGGACTTCTGGGATGAGGATCGGGCTCAGTTGCAGGACTTCAGGTTTCATCGGTCACTCCTTAAAGGCAAGGTGTCAGCCACGGCCGACGAAGGGCATGTTGCTGGCCATCACGGTCATGTTGAGCACGTTGGCGTCCAACGGCAGGGCGGCGATGTAGCGCACGGCATCCGCCACATGGCGCACGTCGAGCATCGGCTCGGCGGCAATCTCGCCATTGGCCTGGCGCACACCGCGGGTCATGCGTTCGGACAGTTCGGTCAGGGCGTTGCCGATGTCCACCTGGCTGCACACGATGTTGTAGGGGCGGCCGTCCAGGGCCAGGGCTTTGGTCAGGCCCAGCACCGCGTGCTTGCTGGCGGTGTAGGGCGCAGTGAAGGGGCGTGGGGTATGCGCCGAAATCGAACCGTTGTTGACGATTCGCCCGCCCTGCGGCTGCTGCCTGCGCATCAGGCCAAAGGCCGCACGGGCGCAGAGGAACACGCCGTCGACATTGGTGGCGATGACATTGCGCCAGTTCTCCAGCGGCAGTTCGTCGATGGGCACGGCAGGCGCATTGACCCCGGCATTATTGAAGATCAGGTCGAGGCGGCCATGCACCTCCTCGATGGTGGCGAACAGCTGGGCGACGCTCTGTTCGTCGCGCACATCGGTGGGCACCGCGAGGGCCTCGCCACCGGCTGCACGGGCCTGTTCTGCCAACGCCTGCAAGGGTTCGGCACGCCGGCCGGCGAGGACCAGGCTGAAGCCATCAGCCAGCAGCCCCAAGGCGACGGCGCGGCCAATGCCGCTGCCGGCACCGGTGACCAAGGCGATTTTCTTGTTGTGTGTTTGGCTCATCTGTTTGCTCCAGAAATTCAGGCGGCGTGGGCGGTGTGGCGTGCGGGACGAGGGCCAACGCGCAGTTGCAACTCGCCGATGCCGTCGATGCCGGCATGGATCACATCGCCAGGGTTGAGCGGGGCCACGCCAGGCGGGCTGCCGGTCATGATCAGGTCACCGGGGCGCAGCGGCAGTTGCCGGGACAGGCGGCTGATCACCTCGGCCAATGGCCAGGTCTGCTGGCTCAGCCGGGCGCGCTGGCGCTCCTCGCCGTTGACTTTCAGCCACAGCGCAGCGTCCAGTGGCCAGCCCAGTTCGCTGGCCGGCACCAGGGCAGTCATCGGCGCCGAGGCTTCGAATACCTTGGCACCCTCCCAGGGCAGCCCTTCGCTTTTGGCCTGGCGCTGACGATCGCGCAGGGTCAGGTCCAGGCCAGCGGCAAAGCCATAGACGTGCTCCAGCGCGTGCTCCGGGCTGATGTCGGCACCGCCTTTGCTGATCGCCACCACCCACTCGATTTCATGGCAAAACTCTTCAGTCTGCGGCGGGAAGGGCAGTTCGCCCTGTGCCTCGACCACGTTGCTGGCCGGCTTCATGAAAAAGACCGGCTCACGGGGCGCTGGGTCGGTGGCCTGCGGCCAGGGGTAGTTGCGGCCCAGGCAGAACACGCGGCCAACCGGGAAGCGCGCGTCGCTGCCTTGGATGGGCAGGCTGACGATGGCTGGCGGGTCGAACAGGTAAGTCATGGGTCAATCCTCTGTGCTGGAGTGGCCAGCCTAGCCAGCGGCTGGCGGGCAAAGTTGGACGATAAAAGGGACGGTTTGGATAAAAACGGGGGATCTGCGGTGGCGCTTCCGGCACTCACCGCGCCTGCTTATGCCGCGGTCTTGAGCTCGATCCGGTACAGCTTGCCGAGCAACAGCGAGTAGGACAGCGTGCCCATCAACGCCACCCCGCCGATAAACCAGAACGCCAAGGCGAAGGAGCCACTGGCCTGCACGATCGCGCCAATCACGATTGGGGTGACGATGCCGCCAATGTTCGCGGCCAGGCTGGTGACCCCGCCGGTCAACCCGATCAGTTGCTTGGGTGCCACTTCCGAAACCGCTGCCCACGACGAAGAGGCGATGCCCTGGGCAAAGAACGCCAGCGTCAGCACGGCGATACACAGCACGTTGGAGTCGGTGAAGTTGACCAACACGATCGACATGCCCAGCATCGACCCCACCACCAGCGGCAGCTTGCGGGCAAAGGACAGCGAGTAGCCCCGGCGGATCAGCAGGTCGGAAACGATCCCCGCCAGCAAGATGCCGACCGTGGCGCCAATGAACGGCATCACCGCGAAGATGCCGACTTTGATCAGCGTCAGCTGGCGCTCTTCGATCAGGTAGGTGGGGAACCAGGTGAGGAAGAAGTACAGCGCTGAGGTGCTGGCGAACTTGCCCAGGCAGATGGCCCACACCTGGCGGTAGCGGAACAGTTCGGCGACCTGGCGCCAGTCGAAACGGGTGCGCTCCTGGCTGCTTCTGACCAGCCCGCCGCCGTCCTCGATGTAGGCCAGTTCTTCCTTGCTGACCTTCTTGCAGTTGAGCGGGTCGCGGTACAGGAACAACCACACCACGCCAAAGACGATACCAATCAGGCCGGTGCTGTAGAACACATGGCGCCAGTCATAGGTGGTCGCCAGCCACAGCAATGCCCCAGTGAACAAGGCTGTGCCCAGGTACTGGCCGCACACGTAGATGCTGCTGGCCATGCCCCGTTCGCGGGCAGGGAACCACACGGTGACGGCGCGGCTGTTGGCGGGGAAGGCCGGTGCCTCCATGGCACCGACGGCCAGGCGCAGGCCGAACAGCGAGGTGAAGCCGCTGGCCAGGCCCTGGGCGACAGTGACAGCCGACCAACTGATCAGCGAGACGCCGTAGGTCAGGCGCGAGCCGAAGCGGTCGGCAATGAAGCCGGCTGGCACCAACGCCAGGGCGTAAGTCCAGGCGAACGCGGAGAAGATCAAGCCCATCTCGACTTTGTCCAGGCCCAGGTCCTTGGCCATGAAAGGCGCCGCGATGGAGATGTTGACCCGGTCGACGTAGTTGATGATGGTCGCCAGCAGCAGCAGCGAGAGCATGAACCAGCGACGGCGGGTGGGTAGGCGTTGCGATGCGACCGCGTCCACTGCGAACGCAGGCGCCGCAGTGCGGGAAGTAGGCGTGCTCGACATGAGTCGACCTCGTTTGTTGTTGTTGGTAGAGGTTGGGCTGCAGTCCCTTTTTTAAGGTGGTCGTACAACATCGGAAAATCAACGGCGGTTTTAGACCGTTTTTTTCACTCGGAACGGGGTAGGGCTGCGCTGTCCAAAAAACTCAGCGGGCGGGGTTTTGGCAGCTTTTTTTGCTTTGGGTGGCGGTTTTAAAGGGCTGCGTCGATTTTTGCCGGATACGTTTTTTGCAGTGGGCTTCAAAATTATGAGTTTCGACGTCGTACAACTCATTGCCAGGCAAGCCGCTTGCCGTTCAGAATTCCCGCATGGCAGGCAACGTCAGCGCCAAGCCCCCGACCGGAGACCCCCATGCCCCCCAAGCGCGAAGTCCCGACCTACGTCATGCAACAGCGCAGCGAGCTGATGGATTTCTACATCCGCGACCAGCGCGGCCGGCCGGCCGAAACCGCGCCACACCGACACGAGTATTTTCAGATCCAGGTCAATTTTGGCGGCGATACGGTGCAGCACATCGGCAGCGTGCAGCGCCCGTTCAAACGCAACACCCTGGCCTTCATCCTGCCGCACCGGGTGCATGTCATCCCGCACCCGGACGACAGCGATTTCGTGGTCATCAACTTTTCCCAGACATTCCTGCTGCCGCACCTGCCTTGCGACCCCATGGACCTGGAAGAAGTGTCGATACTGCAGGCCCCTGAACTGTCACCGTTCCGCTTCCAGGAGCACCTGGATTTTCACCTCGCCGAGGCCGATTTCAGCGAGGTGCGGCGTATTCTCGGGCAGATGCGTGAACTCGATGCCAACCGCCGCTTCGGCAGCCGTGAAATCCTCAAGGGCCTGTTGCTGCAACTGATCGGCCAGGTGTGCGGCTTGTACGCCGACCCCCTGCGCGAGCTGGCCGAGAGCAATGCTGCGCAACTCAGCCGGCGCGCCGCGTTGGGGCGCATGAGCGAGTACCTGCGCAGGCACATCGACGACCCCGACCTCAACCTGCAGAAGGTCGCCGCCGCCACGTACCTGTCGCCCACCTACCTGACCCATTGGCTGCGCAAGGAAATCGGCAAGACCTTCAGCGAATTGGTGCTGGAGCGGCGCATGCACGCCGCGCGCAATTACCTGCTTAACGGCAGCCGCCCGGTCGGTGAGGTGGCTCGGCTGTGCGGCTTTGCTGATGAAGCGTACTTTTCGCGGCGCTTCCGGCAGATCCATGGCTTGCCGCCGGGGCAGTTCCGCCGCCAGCAGCGCGACCCGGATACACCGCAGGTAGCCATGCGGTAAGCTTGAGGCCATGAACCTCGACACCCGCATCAAGTACCGCCACCTGCTGTGCTTCCTGGAGATTGCCCGGCAGGGCAGCCTGGCCAGGGCCGCAGACATCCTCGCCATCAGCCAGCCCGCGATTTCCAAGACGCTCAAGGAACTCGAAGCGCTGCTGGAAACACGCCTGTTCGAACGCAGCCGGCAGGGCGTCGAGCTGACCCCGGCCGGCACCCGCTTCATGCGGTATGCCGGGCCCAGCGTGCAGGCGCTGCGCGATGGCGTCAGCAGCCTGCGCGGCGAGGCGCGGGCACCGTCGCAGGTGCGCATTGGCGTGCTGTCCACGGTCGAGGGCTTGTTGATGCCCGAGGTGCTTTGCCGCCTGCATCAACGCCATGAGGCGTTGCTGATCAGCGTGGTGACCGGTGCCAGCGCGCAGTTGCTGGGCCAGTTACGCCTGGGTGAGCTGGAGCTGGTGGTGGGGCGCATGACCGACAGCCCACAAATTCAGGGCCTGTCGTTCGAGCACCTGTACAGCGAATCGATGAGCCTGGTGGTGCGGCCGGGGCACCCGTTGCTGGCCAACACGCCTGTCGAGCGGGCACAGGTGGGGCGTTACCCCTTGGTGTTGCCGCCCCCCGGTACCACCATTCGCCAGCACGCCGACAGCCTGTTCGTCCAATGCGGTATCCAGATGCCCGCGCAACGCCTGGAAACCCTCTCGCTGGCCCTGAGCCGCCGCTACCTGCTGGGCAGTGATGCGGTGTGGGTGGCGCCACGGGATGCGGTGCTGATCGACCTGGGCCGTGGTGAGCTGGTCGAGCTCGACTTGGGCGTGCGCGAGCCGGGCGGGTCGGTGGGCCTGTGCCGCAATGCGGCGCTGGAGCAGAGCGTGCCAGGGCAGTGGGTGTGCGAGGTGCTGCGTGAGGTGGCGGGGCAGTACCGTGAGGGGCAATACCCCTGACAACTCAGAACGAAGTGAAATTTTTGGCGTGTAAACCCAGGCGAATTCGGCATAAAGGGGCAATACTGGCCAGTGGCTCTAATGTGTCAGATGAATAACCCTTTAAGTACTGAACTTCCTTAGCAAAACCCGCTCCTATGCCGGTAGCCATTGGTCATGGCCGCCTGCTAAGCTCGCGGCTTTACCCTGATTGCCCTTATGGCGCATGAACAAGGAAATAGCATGAAACAGCATCGTTTGGCGGCTGCGGTTGCCCTGGTAGGCCTGGTATTGGCTGGCTGCGACCAACAGGCCAGCAGCCCCGAGCTGAAGACTCCGGCACAGAAAGCCTCCTACGGTATCGGCCTGAACATGGGCAAGAGCCTGGCTCAGGAAGGCATGGAAGACCTTGATTCGAAAGCGGTCGCCCTCGGCATCGAAGACGCCGTCAGCAAGAAAGAGCAGCGCATCAAGGACGAAGAGCTGGTAGAAGCCTTCACCTCGCTGCAGAAGCGCGCCGAAGAGCGTCTGGCCAAGGCCAGCGAAGAAGCCGCCTCCGCCGGCAAGAAGTTCCTCGAAGAAAACGCCAAGAAGCCGGGTGTTGTCACTACCGCTTCGGGCCTGCAATACGAAGTGATCAAGAAGGCCGACGGCCCGCAGCCTAAGCCGACCGACGTAGTGACTGTTCACTACGAAGGCAAGCTGACCGATGGCAAGGTGTTCGACAGCTCCGTCGAGCGCGGCAGCCCGATCGACCTGCCTGTCAGCGGCGTGATCCCAGGTTGGGTCGAAGGCCTGCAACTGATGCACGTCGGCGAGAAGTACAAGCTGTTCATCCCGGCCGAACTGGCCTACGGTGCCCAGAGCCCGAGCCCGCTGATCCCTGCCAACTCGGTACTGGTGTTCGACCTTGAGCTGATCGCCATCAAAGACCCGGCCCAGCTGCAGGGTGCCGAGCCAGAAGCGCCAGCAGAAGAGCCTGCCAAGTAACACTGGCTGGTTTGCGTAAAACGCCCCGTCTTGACGGGGCGTTTTCGTTTGGGGCCAGTGGCTGAGAAGAACCTCTGGCGGCTGATACTGTCCGAGCAATAGCAGCGTGATGAAGTAGGATGCTTCTGACGCAAATCGTTTGCGAATCTGAAACGACTGTGTAAAAAACGCCCGATCTGACCGGGACCCTTGCCTAGTGGGCACCTGACGTCAGAAACTTCGCCCTGTTCACAAGGTTATCCACAATAAATGTGGATAACCTGTCCCTCTCGGAGGCTCCATGAGCGCACCCTGGAATTTCGCCCGTTTTCTGCCGTTGGCCGAGCGCTTGCTCAGCCGCGGGCGGTTGCCGGCCTTGCTGTTCGCCGTGGCCCGCAAAGGCCCGCGGATCGGCCAGCTGCGCGAGGATGTAAAGCTGCTGCAGTCGCTGTGCCTGGCCTGGTGGCGCGGCGAGTACCGCGCCATCAGCCCCAAAGCGCTGGTGACCATCGTTGCCGGCCTGTTGTACTTCGTCAGCCCTATCGACGCCATCCCCGACTGGCTGCTGGGCGTGGGCTTTCTTGACGACATCGCCGTGCTGGGTTGGGTGTTGAAGACCGTGGCCGATGAGCTGGCGCGTTTCAAAGCCTGGCGCGACAGCCAAGCCCCAGAGCGCTTGCGCGTGGTGGAACGCTTGCCGGATACCCCCGAAGCCCTGCGCCTGGAACGCAATACGCAGTGAAATCAGCCTGAGCTGCACAGACTCCCGTACTTGGTAATATAATTGGCATAAGGATTATGCCTACGGATTACATGCCGTAATCCTAAGTAAGGGGGTTGTAATGGGTATTCAGGTTATTAGCCGGGACGGTCAGCCCGAGTACGCCGTCGTTCCCTGGGAGCAATACCAGGCACTGCTGAAGGCAGCGGGGCAGCCGCCCGTCGAGGCGGGTGTCAGTGAAGTGCAAAGCGATGCTGCCAGTGCTGCACCTTTACCGGCATTCAGCGAGGTGGCACACATTCGCCAAGCGAAGGGCATCGCCCCTGAGCTTTTGGCGCGCAATGTGGGTGTGAGCCCCGCGTACCTGGCCATGATCGAGTCAGGCGAGCGACAGCCGGACGCTGCCATCCGCCGCGCCCTGGCCTGGCACCTGGGTGTGGCGGGTTGGAGCGAACCCTCATGAGCCAGGTCAGGATCAGCCGCCAGCACTGGCAGAGCCTGCTGGACGAGCTTGACCTGGCCCGTCGTCAACGTCATCTGCTGACGTACCGTGCGCTTATCGAGCGCTTGCAATTGCCCAGCCCGGCCATGCAGACGCTGACCGCCGCGCTGGAGTACCTGGCGGTGCTCGACGCCCGTGCCGAGCAGCCTTTGCGCAGTTCGCTGGTGATCAGCCAGGGTGCCAGCCGCTTGCCGCGCACCGGTTTTTTCGAGTGTGTAGAGCGGCTCGGGCGTTTTGCCGGGCCGGTCGATGGCATGGAAGCGGCGTCCTGGCATGCCTCGGAAGTGGTGCGGGTGTTCGAGTACCGTTACCCCGAAGAAGCCTGATTCAGCCGAGCGCAGGACGTTGTAATCGATGGACTCGCCCCCGCCGAGGCATCACAGTGCCACGGTGGCGTTCAAAGAAGCCAACGGCAGCGAGGGCGAGACCATGAAGAAGCATAGTTCGAAGCACGATC